>JANQHG010000105.1 GCA_028277115.1 Azospirillaceae bacterium | reverse complement strand
ACTTCGACATCGCGGCCGGCCGCCACCCGGTGGTCGAGGCGGCGCTTGGCACCGTCGACGGTCCGGGCTTCGTGCCCAACGACTGCCGGCTCGGCCGCGGCGGCCGGGTCTGGCTGATCACCGGCCCCAACATGGCGGGCAAATCGACCTTTCTGCGCCAAAACGCGCTGATCGCGATCCTGGCCCAGACCGGCTCTTTCGTGCCCGCCGAGGCGGCGCGGCTCGGCGTGGTCGACCGGCTGTTCAGCCGGGTCGGCGCGGCCGACGATCTGGCGCGCGGGCACTCGACCTTCATGGTCGAGATGGTCGAGACCGCGGCGATCTTGAACCAGGCGGGGCCGCGGGCCCTGGTGATCCTCGACGAGATCGGCCGTGGCACCGCGACCTTCGACGGCCTGTCGATCGCGTGGGCGTGCGTCGAGCATCTCCACGACGTCAACCGCTGCCGGGCCCTGTTTGCGACCCACTATCACGAACTGACCGACCTCACCGATCGGTTGGGCGATCTTGCCTGCCACACCATGCGGATCAAGGAGTGGCAGGGCGAGGTTGTGTTCCTGCACGAGGTGGTCGCCGGCACTGCGGACCGCAGCTACGGTCTCCACGTCGCCCGGCTCGCCGGCCTGCCGGCCCGCGTGATCGCGCGGGCCCACGAGGTCTTGGAGATGATCGAACACGGCGACCAGCGCGCCGGCCTGGCCCGGCTCGCCGATCTGCCGCTGTTCAGCGCCGCCGCGGCGCGCCCGCCGCCGCCGCCACCACCACCCGCACCCACGGTTTCGCCGGTTGAGGAGGCCCTACGCGCGCTCGACCCCGATGAGTTGACGCCACGCGCGGCGCTCGACGCGCTCTACCGGCTGCGCACGTTGCTGATGCCATGAGTGCAAAGATACCAACGGTTTGCCGAACTCGCGTCCCGGAGCACGCTCAAATTGCCTGCGCCGCCCCGGGAGCGGGGCGCGGCTCATGCGTTCGCCTGGTCCGGGAAGGCGGCAGCGAGGCCGGCGCGACTCGCGGCGACCACGCCGCGCTCGGTGATCAACCCGGTGACCAGGCGTGCCGGGGTGACGTCGAAGCCGAAGTTGGCCGCCGTGCTGCGCTCCGGGGTCAGCGCCACCGTCTCGAGCCCGCCGCCGGCGGTCGCGCCGGTGATATGGGTGACCTCGCGGCCGTCGCGCTCCTCGATCGGGATCTCGCGCACCCCGTCGTCGAGCCGCCAGTCGATGGTTGACGACGGCAGCGCGACATAGAACGGCACGCCGTTGTCGTGCGCCGCCAGCGCCTTCAAATAGGTGCCGATCTTGTTGCAAACGTCGCCGGTCGCGGTGGTGCGGTCGGTGCCGACGATGCACAGGTCAACCCGGCCGTGCTGCATCAGGTGGCCGCCGGCATTGTCGACGATGACCGTGTGCGGCACCCCGTGGCGGCCGAGCTCCCACGCGGTCAGGCTGGCGCCCTGGTTGCGCGGCCGGGTCTCGTCGACCCAGACATGCAACGCGATGCCCGCGTCAAAGGCCTTGTAGATCGGCGCCAGCGCGGTACCCCAATCGACCGTGGCGAGCCACCCCGCGTTGCAATGGGTCAGCACCTGGAGCGGTCGACCTGGCGCCTTTGACGCAGCCTCGCGGAACAGGGCGAGGCCATAATCGCCAATGGCGCTGGACACCGCGACATCCTCGTCGGCGATCTGCCCCGCTTCGGCAAACGCCGCCGCGGCGCGGTCGGCCGGCGCGACCGTCCGCAGATGCGCCGCCATCCGCTCGAGCGCCCAGCGCAGATTGACCGCGGTCGGGCGGGTCGCCGCCAGCACCGCCGCCGCGTTGGCGAGCGCGGTGTCGCTCGGGTCGGCAGCCAGCGCGAGCGCGACGCCATAGGCCGCGGTCACCCCGATCAATGGCGCACCCCGAACCTGCATCGCACGGATCGCGCGCGCCGCGTCGTCCAAGGTGTGCAGCGGCACGGTGACAAACCGATGGGGCAACAGGGTCTGGTCGATGATCTCGACCGACGCGCCGTCGGCGCCCGGCCAGACCGTCCGATAGGCAACGCCGTCAACCTTCATTTCTCAAATCCTCTCGGAGGGTCCTGCGCCAATGGCGGCGGATCGGCGGGCGTGCCGCCGCTGGCGCTGCCGATCTGGGCCTGCACCGACTGCGCCAGATAGGACGCCCGCTCCCGAGCGCCGGCGGCGCTGCGGTCGGTCACCGACGCAAGCCAAATGCCGACAAACCCGAGCGTCATCGAAAACAGACCCGGGTTAACATAGGGGAACAGCGCCCGTTCGTGGCCGAACAGGTCGCGCCAGATCACGGGGCCGGTCGCGATCATCGCAAGCGCGCCGCCGAGACCGAGCCAACCGCCGACGACGATGCCGCGGGTGGTCGTGCCGCGCCAGTACATGATCGCCATCAGGACCGGGAAATTGCCGCTGGCCGCGATTGTGAACGCAAGGCTGACGATCAGCGCGACATTATGGTCCTCAAACGCGATCCCGAGCACCACCGAGAAAGCGCCGACCACCACCATCGCGATCCGGGTGACCCGGAGCTCGTCCCGCTCGCCGGCACGGCCGCGCGCGAGCGACAGGGCATAGAGGTCGCGCCCGATGGCGGTCGCGCCGGCCAGCATCAGGCCGACCACCACGGTCAGGATGGTGGTGAACGCGACCGCGGACACCAGACCGAACAACAGCCGGCCGCCGACCGCGTCGGCGGCATGGATCGCTGCCATGTTGGCGCCGCCGACGATCTGGGCGACCGAAAACCCCTCGGCCCCCGGACCGGGCGGCATATGCAGATGGTCGGGCCGCGCCGCGTCCAACACCACCGCGATGGCGCCGAATCCGATCACGAAGGTCAAAAGATAGAAATAGCCGATCAAACCGGTCGCAATCATGATCGCGCGCCGCGCCACCCGGGTGTCGGCGATGGTGAAGAACCGCATCAGGATGTGCGGCAGCCCTGCGGTGCCGAACATCAACGCGCAGCCGAGCGACACCGCCTCGACCGGCCCACCGATGAACCCGCCCGGCGCAAGCAGTCCCGGCCCCGCCGGGTGAAGCGCCGCGGCCCGGGTGAACAGGCCGTCGGCCGATCCGCTGCCGTCGATCACCAACGCGAACGCGAGCGCGCTGGTGCCCACGATCAGGAACAGTGCCTTGGCGATCTGCATCCAGACGGTCGCCGCCAAGCCGCCGAAGGTGACATAAAGGATCATCAAGACCCCGACCACGATCACCGCGGTCGGATAGGGCAAGCCGAACAGCACCTGGATCAGCCGGCCGGCGCCGACCATCTGCGCGATCAGGTAAAAGAACACGGTGGCGAGCGAGCCGACCGCGGCGAAACTGCGCACCGGCCCGGGCCGAAAGCGCAACGCCGCGACATCGGCAAAGGTGTAGCGCCCGAGGTTGCGCAACGGGTCGGCGACCAGCATCAAGATCAACGGCCAGCCCATCAACCAGCCGACCGAGAACACCAAACCGTCGAAGCCGAAACTATAGATCAACCCGGCGATCCCGAGCAGCGACGCCGCCGACATGAACTCGCCGGCGATCGCGAAGCCGTTGCGCACCGGGTCCGATTCGAGCGCTCCGCCGGCTCGGCGATGGCCGCGCATCCACCAAGCCATGGCGTGGCCGACCGTCAGGGTCAGCGCCACCAGCACGGCAAACACCGCGATGGCCAGCCCATCGACCGGGGCGCGGTCGATCCGGCTGACCACCGGATCCGCCGATGCCGACCCAGCACCCAGGGCAAGCCAGCAGGCGCCGACCAGCGCCGGGATCGCAGGCCGCCCCCGGCCCCCGGTCGGGTCAAGCCCGATCACTCCCCGGCTCCCGGTCGGGCCAAGCCCGACCACTGTCCGGCCTCGCGGACGCGGCGGCGCAACGGGTCGATCGACCGGTTGGCCCGCCGGACATAAAGGCCGGTGACCGCGATCGCGAGCGCGATCACCCCGATCCCGGCCGCGATCCCCAGCGTCAGGCCGGTCGCACCGAGCGGCAGCGCCGCCGCCGCCGGCGCGAGCGACACGAACAAAAGAAAGCCGAAGAACGCCGCGACCAGGAGCCCGCACAAGCCCCAGGCGAGCCGGCCGCGTCGGCGGACCAGGACCCGGAACGACGGCAGGCGGCTCAACCGCTCCGCCTCGGGCCACGCCCGCGGCGCCGACGGCCCGGGCGGTCGGGTGACCGGATCGACCTCCTGGCCGACGGAAGCCATCGCGCCGGCCCGCCCCGGGCCGCCTGCCGATCGCGTTACGCGCCCGCCCCCGCGCTGTCGCGTGCGTAGCCGAGGCTGCGCAAGGCCTCGGCGATTTCCGGCAGGATCGCCGGGTCGTCGATCGTCGCCGGCATCTTATACTCCTTGCTGTCGGCGATCTTTTGCATGGTCCCACGCAGGATCTTGCCGGAGCGCGTCTTCGGCAGGCGTTTGACCACCACCGCCTGCTTGAACGCCGCGACCGGTCCGATCTGCTCGCGCACCATCTGGACGACCTCGCGCACGATGTCGGCGTCGTCGCGCGCGACCCCGGCCTTCAGCACCAGGAAGCCGAGCGGTACCTGGCCCTTGAGGTCGTCGGCGACCCCGACCACGGCGCATTCGGCGACGTCCTTGTGCGCCGACAGCACCTCTTCCATCGCCCCGGTCGACAGGCGGTGCCCGGCGACGTTGATGATGTCGTCGGTCCGGGTCATGACATAGACGTAGTCGTCGTCGTCCATAAACCCGGCGTCACCGGTTTGGTAGTACCCCGGATACTCGGACATGTACGCGTTGATGAAGCGCTCGTCGGCGTTCCACAGGGTCGGCAGCGCGCCTGGTGGCATCGGCAACCGGACCACCAGCGCGCCGATGTCGCCGCGCTTGACCTCTTCGTTCTCCGGGTTGACCACCCGGACGTTCCAGCCCGGCATCGGCTTGGTCGCCGAGCCGTGCTTGACCGGAAACTTCTGAACCCCGAGCGGGTTGCCGCAGATCGCCCAGGCGGTCTCGGTCTGCCACCAATGGTCGATCACCGGCACGTTGAGCCGGGTTTCCGCCCAGCGCAAGGTGTCGGGGTCGGAGCGCTCGCCGGCCAGGAACAGGGCCCGGAACCCCGACAGATCATACGTGCCGATCAGCGCGCCCTCGGGGTCTTCGCGCTTGATCGCGCGGAACGCGGTCGGCGCGGTGAACAGGGTGCCGACCTTGTGCTGGCTGATCACCCGCCAGAACACCCCGGCGTCCGGGGTGCCGACCGGTTTGCCCTCGAACACCACGGTGGTGCAGCCGTGGATCAACGGCGCATAGACGATGTAGGAGTGGCCGACCACCCAGCCGACGTCGGACGCGGCCCAATAGACCTCGCCCGGGTCGACATTGTAGATGTGCTTCATGGTCCAGCGCATCGCGACCGCGTGGCCGCCGTTGTCGCGCACGACCCCCTTGGGCTGGCCGGTGGTGCCCGAGGTGTAAAGGATATACAGCGGGTCGGTCGCGGCGACCGGCACGCACTCGACCGGTGCCGCCCCGGCGGCCGCGTCCGCCCAATCGACGTCGCGGCCCGCGACGAGCTCGGCGGTCACTTGCGGGCGCTGGAAGATCACGCAGCGCTCCGGCTTGTGCGTTGCAAGCTCGATTGCCTGGTCGAGCATCGGCTTGTACGCGATCACCCGGTTGACCTCGATGCCGCACGAGGCCGACACGATCACCTTCGGCTTGGCATCGTTGATCCGGGTCGCCAGCTCGTTGGGGGCAAAGCCGCCGAACACCACCGAATGGATCGCGCCGAGCCGGGCGCAGGCGAGCATCGCGATCGGCGCTTGCGGGATCATCGGCAGATAGATGATCACCCGATCACCGACCCCGACCCCGAGGCTGCGCAGCACGCCGGCAAAGCGCGCCACCCGGTCCTTGAGGTCGCGATAGGTGATGGTCTCGATCGTGTCGGTGACCGGGCTGTCATAAATGATCGCCGGCTGATCGCCGCGTCCGCCATCGGCGTGGCGGTCGACCGCGTTGTAGCAGGTGTTCAACTCGCCGCCCCGGAACCAGCGATAGAACGGCGGCTTGGACGCGTCGAGCACCGTGTCCCACCGCTTCACCCAGTCGATGCCTTCCGCCGCCGCGGCCCAAAAGGCCGTCGGGTCGTCGATCGATTGGCGAAACAGGTCGTCGTAGGATCTGGTCATGGAACGCCCTTCTTGGCAGTGAGCCGGTCTTGGGAGACGTTGGGACAGGCAAATCGGACGCCGGGTCCCGGGCGCCCCGCTCGCCGATCATTCGACCCGGGATCGACACCGCAGCCGAAGGCGATGTCGCGGGGCAAGCGAGGGGTGCCGCGCCGGCTTTGCCGCAGTTTGGGCCAGGTTACAGGCTGATTGCAAATCGGTTTCGTCGTCTCCGGTCTCCCGCGACGACGTGGAGGCTTCCCCCCCGGACCCCACCAGTTAACAGGGGTCAAGGGGGGCGTCCCCCCTTGCGGGGGTCGAGGGGGCAGCGCCCCCCGAACGGCCGACAGGCCGAACAACGGCGGCGCCGTTAGACTTCGGCACTGCTCCGCCGACCCGGCCGCCCCAGCCGACGCGGCTCCAGCGGGTCATTGCCCAACGGGTCGGCTTGGCTTGCGATGAAACTGACAATGTGGCGATGCAGCTTCGATTCCATCGCCATCATCCGGTCGTCGAGCTCGGTCAGACGCGCAAAGATCGCGTCATAGCTCGGCGCATACGCGGCCGCGGCCGTCGGTTGCGGCTGAACGAACCCCGGCGTGGTCGCATACACGGTCGGCCGCTCCGCCGGTCCCGGGGCGACCGCCGCCGCACCGCTTGCCTTGGTGCGCGCCGACTCGGCATCGCCGATTTTCGCCTCGATCGCCTCGATCAGCCATTCGCCAACCGTCTTACGCTCGCGTTTGGCCGCTGCGGTCACGGTCTGCCGAATGTCTCGCGGCACTGCCCGGATACACCAGATATCGCTCATGGCTCCGCCCGCCTCACACCCTTGGTTGTGTCCGCCGGCCGAGGGTCGGCCTTCGGTGTTTTCGGTCGCGGTGCCGAAAACGTCCTAACGTCGAACAGATGTCCAATCAGGGTATCAGGCGGGTCGGTCAGGGGGCAAGCGCCGCCGGTTCAGCCGTCGAGACGGCGTGCGTTGTCGACGATCATCGTGTACAGGCGACCGACCAGTTCGCCCGGGCGCAGGCGTCCGACCGGCAGATGCTCGTTGATATACTCGCATAACGCCGGGCTCGGTCGCTGCGGTACGATTTCGTAACCGGCGCGACCGAGCGCCCGCACCACCGACTCGGCCTGTTTCGAATAGTCTTCATTGAAGATCGACTTGTCGGCGTCCTTGATCGCCTTGGCGATCAGCCCACGCACGCGATCTGCCATGCCCCGAGATCTCCGGCAACGCTCAGTCGATCACCCCGGCCGTGCGGTACGCGGCCTGCAAACGGCCGGAAAACCACAACAGTGTCATCCGCCACGAACTCGCGTACGACCACAGCGGCGCCGCAAAGGTTGCGCCGCCGCGCCGCTCGACCACCAGATCGGCCAGCCAGCCGCCGATCACCGACACCATGATCGCCCCGGCCAGCACCAGGGGATCCAGGTCCAACGCCGATTTGACCACCAGCATGACCGCAAACGCGTTGCTGAAATAGTGCAACGCCCGGGTCGGCGGCCGCAGATGGTCGGACAGATAATAGCGCCAAAACTCGCCATAGCTCGCAAAACCGGCCGGCATCGCCCACCTCCGCAATCTCCGCAATTAGACAGAATACGATATGGGTCTTATGATACGAATGGTGACAGGGGCAAGCGCCGTCGGATCGACGGATCGGACAATCGAGGCCCCTTCGGGCCCCGCGGGCACGCCCCTGCCCTCGCAGACGTGACGACCCGGATACGCTTTAAGACAAAGGACGCTGGACACATGGGCTATAAAGTCGCGGTGATTGGCGCAACAGGAAATGTCGGTCACGAGATCCTGAGCATCTTGGCCGAGCGAAAGTTTCCGATCAGCGATATCGTGGCGCTGGCCTCCGAAAGCTCGACCGGCAAGCAGGTCTCGTTTGGCGACGACCAGGTCCTGACCGTGCAGGCGCTCAAAGGGTTCGACTTCACCGGTTGGGACATCGCGCTGTCGTCGCCGGGGGCCCAGGTGTCGGCCGAGTACGCGCCGGTCGCCGCGCGCGCCGGCTGCGTCGTGATCGACAACACCTCGTGCTTCCGGATGGACCCCGATGTGCCGCTGGTGGTGCCCGAGGTCAACCCGGGCGCGCTCGCCGGCCATACCCGCAAAGGGATCATCGCCAACCCGAACTGCTCGACCATCCAGATGGTGATGGCGCTGAAGCCGCTGCACGACCTGGCGCGGATCCGCCGGGTGGTGGTCGCGACCTACCAGTCGGTCTCGGGCGGCGGCAAGGCGGCGATGGACGAATTGTTCAACCAGACCCGCGGCATCTACGTCAACGACCCGGTGGTCAAGGAAAAGTTCACCAAGCAGATCGCGTTCAACGTGATCCCGCACATCGACGTGTTCATGGACGACGGCTCGACCAAGGAAGAATGGAAAATGGTGGTCGAGACCAAGAAAATCCTGGATCCCAAGATCACGGTCCACGCCACCTGCGTCCGGGTGCCGGTGTTCATCGGCCATTCCGAGGCGATCAACATCGAAACCGAACAGCCGCTCTCGGTCGAGGATGCGCGCGCGGCGCTCCGGGCTTTCCCCGGCGTCACCGTGGTCGATCATCGCGCCGACGAGGGCTATGTCACCCCGGTCGAGTCGGTGGGCGACGACCAGGTGTTCATCAGCCGTGTCCGCACCGACCCGACGATTGACAACGGTCTTGCGTTCTGGTGCGTGTCGGACAACCTGCGCAAAGGCGCGGCGCTCAACGCAGTGCAGATCGCCGAACGGCTGATCCGCGACCATCTGACCGCGCGCGCCGCCTGACCCCGCGCCTTGCACCGCAGCATCTAGCGGTGCCAGGCGAAACGAACGCTAGATAATGTAGAGTAAAGGACCTATCCTGGGGGCTGTCGGGTCGGTGCCACGGGCGCCGCCCGGCGCTCGCGTCCGCCTTGTCGGGAGCCCCCATGGACGGGACTTCGGTGACCGCGCTGACCGGCCTTCGGCGGGATCGACCAGCGGATCCCCGCCGCCGCGCCTTTGCCGCGCTCGACGCGGCGATCGTCCGGGCGCTCGACGCCGCGGAACGCCGGCACCGGACCCGGCCGACCGATCCCGAGCTCCGTGCCGCGCTGGTTGCCGCCCGTCAGGCGTTCGCCGACCCGATCCCGAACGCGTTGCGACCGATCCGGTCGCCACCGCCGCGCCCCACCGCGACGGTCGTCGCGCTCGCCCTGGCCGGAACCGCGCTCGGCGTCGCTCTCGCAATCAACCATAGTTATACGCCAGCGATGTCGTCAGACATCGGTTTGTTATACAGCAACGCCGGCTGGGTGGTGGTGCCGGTCACGATGACCGATCAGTCATCGACCGAGCGACGTCAAGCCGGGGTCTTTCGGTCAGGCAAACAACCGTCGGCAGCGTCCTACGCGGCCGGCATCGAAGATGTCGATGCCTGGATCACCGGCTACATCATCTCCGATTAACCGGTGTCCGACGTTTCCGGTTGCGGGGACCGCGTTCCGGCCGGGGCCGGCCGACGTCCGACCGACCGATCACGGCCCGGTAACTGCCTGTCATACAAATGTAAAACACTCGCGGTCGCCGGGTGATTGGTCAGGGCAGTTGAAATACAACGCGCAATGCCCCCCGCCGGCCGTGCCGCCGCGTTGCCCCCGGCGCATATGGCCTGATCCGGCCAAAGGGCGTATTCTGACCCATAAACCAGCGGGCGATCCCACGCCCGCGCCCGGAGGAAACCCCGATGACCCAGACGATTCTGGTGGCGGACGACGAGCCGAGTATCCTGTTGTCGCTGCAGGTCCTCTTGCAGAAGGCCGGTTTCGCGGTGCATCTGGCGCGCGACGGTGAAGAGGCGCTGGCCGCCGTCGAGGACGTCCGCCCCCACCTGATCCTGCTCGACGCGATGATGCCCAAGCGCGACGGCTTCGACGTCTGCCAGACGCTGCGGGCGGATCCGGTGCATCGCGACGTGCCGATCATTATGCTGACCGCGAAAAGCCGCGACATCGAACGCGAGAAGGGCATGGCGCTCGGCGCCACCGACTATGTGACCAAACCATTTTCCACCCGTGACCTGGTGACGACGGTCCGGAAACACCTGACCGCGTCATGACCGCCGGGCTCAGCGACCCGGTGGGCGACCCGGTGGGCGACCCGGTGGGCGACCCCGCGGGTTCCGTCGGCACCGCGGCGGCCGCGCCGCGCGACACCGCCACGCTCTTGGTTCGGCGCCTGGTGCCGCCGGTGTTCGGCGCCGCGGCCGCAGCCCTGATCGGCACGGCGCTCGCCGGCCCGACCCTGCTCGCCCTGCTGTTCGACCAGCCGAGCCCGGGCGGCCTCGCGGTCTTGAGCGCCGTCGTCTCGGCCGCGGTGATCGGCGGTCTGTGGTGGCTGGTCGATCGGCGCCTGATCCAGGCTGCCGCCACCCTGGCCGGCGAGGCCGGGCTCGCCGCCCACGGACGGCCCGGCGCCAGCATCTCGTACGATCGCTTTCCCGAACTCGGCGCCCTGCCCGCAACCGTCAACCAATTGGTCGCCAAGCTGCACGACGCGCGTACCGACACCGACCGGATGGTCGCGGCGACCACACGGCAGATCGCGGAACAGAGCAACCAGCTGGCGGCCATCCTGCGGGATCTGCACGAAGGCGTGCTGGTGATGAACCTGCGCCACCAGATTCTGCTCTACAACCAGTCGGCGCTGACCCTGCTCAACCTCAGCGGCGACCTCGGGTTGGGGCGCGATCTGTTCCAGGTGCTGGTCGACGACCCGGTGCTCCATACCTTCGAACAACTGGCGCTGCGCCTGCGCCCGGGTCGCGACCGCGTGGACCGCGCCGACCCGCTCGGCCGAACCGGCGACCCCGGCACCGCCCGCTTCGTCGGCGCAACCATCGACGGCCGAACCCTGCTGGAAGGCCGGATGAGCCTGATCGTCAAACCAGCCGCAAAGGGCGAACCGCCGGCCATCACAGGCTATGTCGTGACGATCAGCGACATCACCCAGGAACTCGCCGAGCTCGGCCGCCGCGATGCCCTGTTCCGCGACGCCACCGAAGGGCTGCGCGCACCGGTCGGCAATCTGCGCGCCATGCTCGAAACCCTGGTGGACCACCCCGAACTCGCCGGTGACGCCCGCGCCGATTTCGAGCGCGCGATGATCGCCGAGTGCGCCGTGGTCAGCGAACGGCTCGAGCGGATCTCGACCGACTACCGCACCGCGGTCTCCGGCACCTGGCCGATGAGCGACATCCACTCCGGCAATCTTGCCGCCCTGGTCGCGTCGCGCGCCAATGCCCGCACCGGCCATACCGTGACCCCGGTCGGGCTCGCGCACTGGCTACACGGCGACAGTCACGGCCTGGTCACCCTGCTCGACGTCCTGACCGCCCGGATCGCCGCCGACACCGGGCACACCGAATTCGACCTCGCGGCCGAGGTCGAGGGCCAATGGGTGTTCCTCGACATCCTGTGGACCGGTGACCAACCGATCCCGAGCGCGACTCTCGAAGGCTGGAAGGACGCGCCGCTGGTCGGCGGGCTCGGCGGGCTCACGGTCGCGGACGTGTTGCGCCATCACAAAAGCGACCTGTGGAGCGACCGCGGCCGCGCCGGCCAGGTCCGGGTCCGCCTGCCGCTGCCGCCGGCCGAGACCCGCCCGACCGAAATCGCGCCGCCGCCGCCGCGGCCCGAGTTCTACGATTTCTCGCTGCTGTCCCAACCGGTGCCGACCGACCGCAGCCGGCGCACCCGTCTGCGCGACCTCACCTTTACCGCGTTCGACACCGAGACCACCGGGCTGTGGCCGTCTGACGGCGACGAGATCATCCAGATCGCCGCCGTGCGCATCGTCAACAGCCGGCTGTTGACCGGCGAGACCTTCAGCGCGTTGATCAACCCCAAACGGCCGATCCGGCCCGAGACCATCCCGATCCACGGCATCACCGACGACATGGTCGCCGACCGCCCGGCTGCCGACGTGGTGTTGCCGCAGTTCCATGCGTTCACCGCGGGCTCGGTCCTGGTCGCGCACAATGCGGCGTTCGATCTCAAATTTCTGCGGCTGAAGGAACCGGTGATCGGGCTTCGGTTCAACCATCGCATCCTCGACACGATGCTGTTGTCGTTGATGCTTCAGGGCGAAGGGGCGCTGCACAATCTGGACGCGATCGCCGCCCGGCTTGGCATCGAGGTGGTCGACCGCCACACCGCGCTCGGGGACGCGCTGTTGACCGGGGCGATCTTCTTGCGCATGGTCGATATGCTTGAAGAGCGCGGCATCACAACGCTGGAAGAAACTCTGCGCGAGGCGAACATTCTGCTTGAATTGAAAGCGCGCGAGCAGGCCTTCTAAGATCAATGCCGGGGTCGGTCTTTGAACGGAAGCCATAGGGGCGCCGGATTTTGGGGGCTGACGCCCCCCGAACAGCCGTCGGGCCGAAACCCGGCGTCTCAAGCGAGTGAACGGATACCAAGCAATGGCCGAGCGCGACCCGGGCGGCACGCTGGTGCCGCCGCGCAATGACCGCCTGATCGGGCTGTTCCTCGCCGGCGTGGTCGCCTTCAACCCGCCGCTGCTCCACGTGTTCGGCCTGCCGGTTCTGCTGTTCGGGTGGCCGTTGATCTATTTCTACCTGTTCAGCATGTGGGCGGCGCTGATCGCGCTCTTGGCCTGGCATATCGAAGCGGCGAACGACCGCATGGCAAACGACACGCCTCCGGGCGAGTGATCGCTTCGCGAAGTCGGGGGGCCTCGCCCCCCGACACCCCCGGCCAGGGGTTGCCCCCTGGACCCTATTCAAATGAGGCGCCGATCCCGGGTGCCTTGAGCCACGGTTCGTCATGTCGCCTTCCCTCGTCGCGGCGGTCTCGTTCCTTTACCTGTTCGGGTTGTTCGCCATCGCCTATTGGGCCGACGCGCGCGCCGACCAGGGCGACAATGTGATCGCCCACCCGCTGGTCTACGCTCTGTCGCTCGCCGTCTACTGCACCAGTTGGACCTTCTACGGCAGCGTCGGCCTGGCGGCGTCGGGCGGGATCGGCTTCCTGCCGATCTATCTCGGACCGACCTTGATGATGACGCTCGGCTTCGTGATCCTGACCAAGATCCTTAGGATCGCCAAACGCCAGCGCATCACCTCGATCGCCGACTTCATCGCCTCGCGCTACGGCAAAAGCCAATGGCTCGGCGGGCTGGTCGCCCTGATCGCCGCCGTCGGGGTCGCCCCCTACATCGCGCTTCAACTGAAAGCGGTCTCGGTCAGCTTCGCGGTCCTGTCGGCGCGCGACGGCGCCAACGCCCTGATCGCCGGCGTGCCGCTGATCCCGCTCGACAACGCCTTCTACGTCGCGCTCGGCATGGCGGCGTTCGCGATCATCTTCGGCACCCGTCACATCGACGCCGCCGAACACCACCCGGGCATGGTCGCGGCAATCGCGGTCGAATCGGTGGTCAAACTGGTGTCATTCATGGCGGTCGGCATCTTTGTCACCTTTTTCCTATACGACGGCATCGACGACCTGACCCGGCGCGCGCTCGCCAACCCCGAGATTGCGCGCCTGTTCGCAGTCGATCCGGCGGTCAGTTACGATTCGACCTGGTTTGCCACCACCATCTTGTCGATGATGGCGATCATCTGCCTGCCGCGGCAGTTCCAGATCATCGTGATCGAAAACACCGACGAAGCCCATCTAAACCGGGCTCTATGGCTGTTTCCGCTTTATCTGTTCTTGATCAATGTGTTCGTCATGCCGGTCGCGGTCGCCGGCATGATGATCTTTGCTGACCACAGCGTCGACCCCGACACCTTTGTGCTCGCGGTGCCGTTGGCATCCGACGCCCAGTGGCTCGCGCTGTTCGCCTTTCTCGGCGGCCTGTCGGCGGCGACCGGCATGATCATTGTCGAATCGGTCGCGCTTTCGACCATGGTGTGCAACGACTTGGTGATGCCGCTGTTGCTGCGCAGCCGGGTACTCGGGCTCGATCGCAGCAGCGATCTGTCGAGCCTGTTGCTCGCGGTGCGCCGGGTCACCATCGTCGCGCTGCTCCTGCTCGGCTACGCCTATATCCGCTTTGCCGGCAGCGCCTATGCGCTGGTCGCGATCGGCCTCATTTCGTTTGCCGCGGTCAGCCAATTTGCGCCGGCTTTGATCGGCGGCATCTTCTGGTCCGGTGCCACCCGACGCGGCGCGCTCGCCGGGCTGGTCGCCGGGATCGCGGTGTGGGCCTACACCCTGTTCCTGCCGTCGCTCGCCCGTTCCGGCTGGCTGCCCGAGACTTTCTTGACCGAGGGGCCGTGGGGTCTCGCCCTGCTCCGCCCCTATGCCCTTTTCGGCCTCGACAGTTTGGAGCCTTTGACCCACTCGCTGTTTTGGAGCGCGGTCGCCAACATCGGCCTTTATGTCGCGGTGTCGGTGTTCGACCGGCCGTCGTTGAGCGAGCGGGTCCAGGCGACCGCGTTCGTCGAGGTGTTCCAACAGTCCAACCTGCCGGTCAGCGCCGGCGGCTGGCGTGGCAAGACCACGGTCGGCGACCTGCAGCGGCTGGTCGCGCGCTTCGTCGGGCGCGACCGTGCCGACCAGGCGTTCCGCCAGTATGCCGGACGCCACCAGATGACGCTCGACCCCGACAATCAGGCCGGGGTCGATCTGGTCCGGTTCGCCGAACGCCTGCTCGCCGGCGCGATCGGCTCGGCCTCGGCGCGGGTCGCGCTCGCGTCGGCGGTCAAGGACGGCGAGTTCTCGATCCGCGAACTCATGCGCATGCTCGACGAGACCACCCATGTCATCGAGTACAGCCGCCAGCTCGAGCAAAAGTCGGCCGAGCTCGAACGTGCCACCGCGGCGCTGCGCTCGGCCAACGAGCGTTTGCGCGAACTCGACCGGATGAAGGACGATTTCCTGTCGACCATGACCCACGAGCTGCGCACGCCGCTGACTTCGATCCGGGCGTTCTCCGAGATCCTTTACGACCATCCGGATGTCGACATCGACCAGCGCCAGGAGTTCCTGGCCCTGATCATCAAGGAAAGCGAACGTCTGACCCGGCTGATCAACCAGGTGCTCGACTTCGCCAAGATCGAGGCCGGCCAGATCAACTGGCACATCGAACCGGTCGATGTCGGTGAGGTTATGGAGGCCGCCGCCGCGACCTCGAGCCAGCTGTTCCGCGACAAAGGGGTCGCGCTCAAGCTCAACATCGCGCCCGGCCTGCCGGCGGTGTGCGGCGATTACGACCGCTTGATGCAGGTTGCGGTCAACCTTTTGTCAAATGCCGTCAAGTTCACCCCGGTGGACGGCCGGGTCGAAGTGGTGGTCCGACCGGTGTCCGGCGGCGTCCGGGTCGCGGTGCGCGACACTGGTCCGGGCATTTCGCCCAAGGATGCCGAGGCGATTTTCGAACGCTTCCGTCAGGTCGGCGACACCATGACCAGCAAACCCCAGGGCACCGGACTTGGTCTTGCCATCTGTAAGCGGATCGTGGACCATCTGGGCGGCCGTATCTGGGTCGAAAGCACGCTCGGCCGCGGCGCCACCTTCTGTTTCCTGATCCCCGGGGTAGCCCCAGCCGACCTGACCGACGCCTGAGCGCGCGATCAGATCCATCCTGGATCAGCACGATTGACGTGCGCTTTCCGCGACAATCCGCCGAAACTGCGGGCTCTGGGACGGGTCGGCGCGCGGTCGGCCCGGCGTGACCCGCGGCTCTCGCGACCGCCGAAAACCCCGATCGTGGCAATCGGGTATACGCAACCTTAAGGGATGTTCAACGACCAATGGAGGCCGGGGGTGGTCGGACGGGCTGACAATCCGGCAGCCGGCACGGCCGACGGAGGGACGGGTGACATTGATCAAGTGGCAGGAAGACGGCGACCGGATCACGCTCGCGATGCCGGCCGATCTCGACCTTGCGATGTCGGCGCCGTTGGTCGACAGCCTGCGTCATGCGGTCGCTGTGGGTCGGGAAATCCGAGTCGAAGCGGCCGGGGTCGAACGCGTCAGCAGCGCATGCCTCCAGGCGTTGTACGCCGCAACCCGTCACGCGGCCGACCATGGCATATCTTTGGTTATTCAGGAACCGTCAGAGACCGTGCGGGCGGTTTGCGACGACCTCGGCCTCGCCGAATGGTTGAATATTTGGAGTCAATCGTGAAAAAAACGATCCTGACCGTCGATGACTCCCGTACCATGCGGGAGATGGTCAGCTTCACCCTGTCGAGCGCGGGCTACGCCGTCGTCGAAGCGGCCGACGGCCAACAGGCGCTCTCTGTCCTGTCCAACCAGCGGGTTGATCTGGTGATCGCCGATCTCAACATGCCGGGCATGGACGGTTTGACCTTGATCCGACGCTTGCGTGCGCTGCCGACCCATCGGACCTTGCCGATCCTGATGTTGACCACCGAGTCGGATGAACAAAAAAAGTCCGAAGGTCGCGCAGCCGGTGCCACCGGATGGATCGTCAAACCGTTCAATCCGGACAAGCTGGTCTCGGTGGTGCGCAAAGTCTGCGGGTGACCGCGAACCGACACCGCGAATCGACGCAAGACCGGGGTCAGGGAGCCCACCCGTGGACGAGCTAGCCAGGTTCAAACAGACCTATTTCGACGAGAGCGCCGAACTGCTCGGTATCTCCGAGGCCGGGTTGTTGCGCTTGGCGCCCGACGCCGTCGATCTTGACGATGTCAACGCGGTGTTCCGCGCGATCCATTCGATCAAGGGCGGTGCAGGGGCGTTTGGCTACGACGACCTGGTCGCGTTCGCTCACGAGTTCGAAACCGTAATGGACGGGGTCCGGACCGAAACGGTTCCGGTCACCGCCGCGTTGGTCGATGCCCTGATCCGGGCGAACGACGCGCTCGCCCAACTGGTCGCCTATGCCCGGGAGGAAACGCCGCCGCCGCCCGGTCTGACCGACGCCGCGGTCGCCGCGCTGCACCGGGGCCTTGGCGACACCGGACACCAGGCCGACCGCGACGAGCCCCCCGCGGCCAGTCCGCCGGATGACCCGCCGGCGCCCGCCGCGCCCCGCGTCGAACCTGCCCCGACCGCCGCCGCCGACCCGGCGGCCGATCCGTACGTGGCGGGCTATCGGATCATGTTTCGCCCCAAACCGGAGCTGTTGTTGGCCGGCAACGAACCGGCCTTTCTGTTCCGCGCGCTCCTCCGGCTCGGCTCGGCCCGGATTGGGTGCGACACCTTGCGGGTGCCGCCGCTTGCCGAGCTCGAACCGGAACTGCTCTACCTGGGGTGGGAGGTCTCGCTGGAGACCGACGCCGATCGCGCGGCGGTCGAGGACGTGTTCGAGTTCGTCGCCGACGACAGCGTGCTCGAGATCGTCCCGCTCACCGACGCCGGCTGGTCGGACAGCGGCGCGCCGGCGTCGACGCCGGCCGGC
>JANQHG010000002.1 GCA_028277115.1 Azospirillaceae bacterium | reverse complement strand
TGTTTGCATCGCCGGTGGGGGCCGATCGCCCCAACATCGGCGGGTCAGCTTTGCGGCCCCGCCGACGTCGGGGCGCGGGCCTGGGACAGGGCGTTCCCGATCGACCAGGGTGCGGCCCGCGCCCCGCCCGACCGACGTTGCTCCGACCAAACGGAACGGTTCAACCGGATTTCGTATCAAACGTGAAAGCTCTCGCCGCAGCCGCAGCGGCCCTTTTCGTTGGGGTTGCGGAAGACAAAGCCGGACTGCAGCTTATCTTCGACATAATCCATTTCAGAGCCGATCAGGAACATAGTCGCCGCCGGATCGATGAATATCTTGGCGCCGTCGTGTTCGACCACCTCTTCGAAGTTGCGCTGCTCTTCGGCGTATTCGATCTTGTAGCTGAACCCGGAGCAGCCTTGGGTCTTGACGCCGATCCTGAGGCCCAACACCGGGGTGGTCGCATTGTCCATCAAGCGGCGGATGCGCGCGGCGGCGGCGGCGGTGATCGTCATCGGCGGGGGCAGGGCGGGCATCGGCACAGCTTTCTAAAGGACAGCGGGCTAAAAAAAAGCGGGTTCAGAAAAAGCCGAGCTCGAGGCGCGCGACCTCGGACATCCGGTCCGGCGTCCACGGCGGCTCCCACACGATCGCGACCAGGCAGTCGCGCACGAAGTCGAGCGAGGCCACCGCAACCTCAACCATGCCCGGCAGCTCCTGCGCGCTCGGGCACATCGGCGAGGTCAAGGTCATGTCGATCTCGACATCGCCCGAGTCGGCATAGTCGATCCGGTAGATCAGCCCGAGCTCCCAGATATCGACCGGGATCTCCGGATCGTAGACCGTCTTGATCGCCCCGATGATCCGCTGGGTGGTCGGATCGGACGCCGAAATCGGTGCGTTGGGGTCGGCGAGGGCGGTCCCGGTCACGGGCACGGGCGGGTCGCCGGGGGCGGTGAGAGCGGCATCCTCAGGCATGGTCGTCCTGTCCCAGGCAGTGTCGGTCGTGTCGCGCCATGGGGCCTCGAAGCCTCTCCGATCGCCGGTCGACCGTTCCTTCATATCAACCCAAAAATCCAACCGATCAAGTCGGAATTCGGCCGGCGAGTCACGTCTCGGTGGTCGCCGACGGTCCGCCGTCGAGCGCGGCCGCCATGGCGTGCCAGGGCAGGGTGGCGCATTTGACCCGGACCGGGTATTGGCGCACCCCCGACAACACCTGGAGCCGGTCGAGCGCGTCGTGATCGACCGGCGTGTCGTCCGACGGCGCCGCTGGGGTGTCGTGGGTGCACAGCTCGTGGAACTGGTGGAACAGCGCCCGTGCCGCCTCGACCGTCTTGCCGCGCACCAACTCGGTCATCAACGACGCCGAGGCGGTCGAGATCGCGCAGCCCTTGCCGAGGAAGGCGGCGTCGTCGATCCGGCCGTCGTCGGTCACGGTCAGATAGACGATCAGCTTGTCGCCGCACATCGGGTTGTCGCCCCTGGCCTCGCGGTTGGCCCCGGCCGGGTGGCGGAAGTTGCGCGGTTTTCGGCCGTGGTCGAGGATGACCTCTTGGTAGAGGTCGCGCAGATCGTCGAACATCAGCTGAAAAACTCCTTGGCCGCCCGGACCGCTTCGATCAGCCTGCCCACGTCATCGTCGTTGTTGTACAGCGCGAACGACGCCCGCACGGTGGCGCCGACCCCGAACCGGTCGAGCAGCGGCTCCGCACAATGCTGGCCGACCCGGACCGCAACCCCGGCCCGGTCGAGCAGCATGCCGAGATCATGCGGGTGGATGCCGTCGATCGTGAACGAGATGATCGCCGCCTTGTCCGGCGCGGTGCCGATCACCGACACGCCCTCGATCTCCTGCAACGCCGCGGTCGCGCGGGCCAGCAGCCGGTGTTCATGCGCCGCGATTGCGGCAAGACCGAGGGTGTCGACGAAATCGATCGCGGCATGGAGCCCGATCGCCTCGAGGATCGGCGGCGTGCCGGCCTCGAACCGCTCGGGCGGCCCCTTGAACTCGGTGCCCTCGAAGCTGACCGACGCGATCATGTCGCCGCCGCCTTGGTACGGCGGCAGCCGTTTCAACCACTCGGCCTTGCCGTACAACACGCCGATCGCGGTCGGGCCGTAGAGCTTGTGCCCGGTCAGGGCATAGAAATCGGCGTCGATCGCCTGGACATCGACCGGCATGTGGACCGCGGCCTGCGAGCCGTCGAACAACACCGGGATGCCGCGGGCGTGGGCCAGCCGCGTGATCTCAGCCGCCGGGATCACCGTGCCGGTGACGTTGGAGCAATGGGTGATCGCGACGATCCGGGTGCGATCGCCGAGCAAACGCTCATAAACGTCGAGATCGAGCACGCCGCGGTCGTCGCACGGCACCACCTTGAGCCGCGCGCCCTCGGCGTCGGCGATCAGCTGCCACGGCACGATGTTGGCGTGATGCTCCATCACCGACACCACGATCTCGTCGCCCGCCGACAGGAAGGTGCGCCCGAAGGTCGCCGCGACCAGGTTGATCGCCTCGGTCGCGCTGCGGGTGATCACGATCTCGGCCGGCGACGGTGCGTTGAGGAAGGTTGCGATCCGGGCCCGTGCGCCCTCATAGGCGTCGGTCGATTGTTGACTAAGGGTGTGGATGCCGCGATGGACGTTGGCGTAATAGCCGGACATCGCGCCGACCATCGCGTCGATCACCGCTTGGGGTTTCTGGGCGCTGGCGGCGCTGTCGAGGTAGACCAGCGACGGCCCCGGACGCCCCGGCCGGTCGTGCACCGAACGACCGAGGATCGGAAAACATGCCCGCGCCGCCGCAACTGCGGCCGCGCGGCTGTTGTCGCCCGCCGGCGCGGGGGCGATCGCCGCCACCGCGCTGCTCATGGCCGATCCATCCACGCGCCGACCAGGTCGCCCAACGCGGCGCGCACCCGCTCGTCCTCGATCTCGGCGATCACCTCGCCGAGGAAGGCCCGGGTCAACAGGCCCCGTGCCTCGTCGCGGCCGATGCCGCGGCTTTGCAGGTAGAAAAGTTGGCTGTCGTCGATCTCGCCCGCGGTCGCGCCGTGGCTGCATTTGACGTCGTCGGCGAAAATTTCGAGCTCGGGCTTCGAGTCGATCTCGGCGCGCTCGGACAGCAACAGCGCGCGGTTCAGCTGATAGCCGTCGGTCTTTTGCGCGTCCGGCCGGACCACCACCTTGCCCTGGAACACGCCGCGCGCCTGGTCGTCGATCGCGCCCTGGAACACCTGGCGGCTGCGCGTGCCCGGCACCGCGTGGTCGATCACCGTGGTGTTGTCCAGTATCTGGCGACCGCGCGCCAGATAGGCACCGTAGAGCCGGCACTCGGCCCCGGTCCCTGCCACCACGGCGCGCACCTCGTTGCGCGCGACCCGGGCGCCCCCGCTCAGCGTCAACGTTTCGTAAACGGCGTCGCGCTCGAGCCGGGCCGTGATCGTCGACACATGGGCGGCCGCCGCGGCCTCGGCCTGGACCCGATAGTGGCCGAGCCGGGCCCCGGCCCCGACCGCGACCTCGGTGACCAGATTGCTGAAATAGCGGCCGCCGCCCAGGTGATGCTCGACCACCGTGACCCGGCTACCGGCGCCGACCGCCAGGATCAGCCGCGGATGCCAGGCCAGCGGCGCCTCGCCCGCGCGGCCGATCAGGGTCAGCTCAACCGGCGCCGCGAGCTCGACCCCCGGCGGCACGATCACCACCACACCATCGTCGAAGAACGCAGTGTTGAGCGCGATCAACGCCCCGTCATCGATCGCGGCGGCGGCGCCGAGCCGATCCGCGACCAGCGCCGGGGTGTCGCGCAGCGCCGCGGCGAGGCTGCCGGCCACCACCCCGTCCGGCAGCGGCCCGATCGACGACAGCGCGGCGTCGACCCGCCCGTTGACCAGCACCAGCCGGGCCGCCGGGGCCGCGCCCTCGATCGCGCCGAGCACCGGGGGCGGCACCGGCGGCGCAGACACACCGTCGTCCCCGTCCGGGCCGACCGGTGCGGGGAGGTGGGGCGTGTCGGCGAGCTCGGCAAGGCTCGTGTATTTCCATGCCTCGACCCGCCGGGTCGGGAAGCCGAGGTCGCGAAAGCGGGTGCGCCCGGCGCGGCGAAGCGCGGCGAGCCGGTCGCCCCCCACAGTCGCCGCGCTGGCGACCGGCTCCGCCAGCGCCGCTTCGAAGCGATCGACCCAGGCAGAAGACGTCGGCGTGCGTGCGTCGTCCATCATCATCCCCATTCACGAAAGCGGCGTCGACGCCGGCTCACGCCGCCTCGTCGTAGCCGAACTCGGCATAGCCGTTGCGCTCGAGCTCGTCGGCCAGCTCCTTGCCGCCCGAGCGCACGATCCGGCCGCGCACCAGGACGTGGACGTGGTCGGGCACGATGTGGGTCAGCAGCCGCTGATAATGGGTGATCACCAGGAACGCATGGTCGGGCCCGCGCAACGCATTGACCCCGTCGGCGACGATCTTGAGCGCGTCGATGTCGAGCCCGCTGTCGGTCTCGTCCAGCACCGCGAGCTTGGGCTCGAGCAGCGCCATCTGCAAAACCTCGTTGCGCTTTTTCTCGCCGCCGGAAAAGCCGACGTTGACCGCGCGCCGCAGCATGTCGTCGCTCATCTCGAGCCGCCTGGTCCGGGCCCGGATCAGCTTGAGGAACTCCATTGCGTCGAGCTCGGGCTCGCCGCGCTGGCGGCGCACCGCGTTGAGCGCGGTCTTCAAGAAGGTCGAGTTCGACACCCCCGGAATCTCGACCGGGTACTGGAACGCCAGGAACAGGCCGGCCGCCGCCCGCTCTTCGGGCTCGAGCGCCAGCAGGTCCTGGCCGGCAAAGGTCACCGACCCGCCGGTGACCTCGTAACCGTCGCGCCCGGCCAGGATGTGGGCGAGCGTGCTCTTGCCCGACCCGTTGGGCCCCATGATCGCGTGCACCTCGCCGGCGCCGATCGTGAGGTCGACGCCCGCCAGAATGTCCTTGCCGTCCACCGACGCGTGAAGGGTCTTGATCTCGAGCATGTCGTTCAACGTCCGTCTGGTCCGTGTTTCTTCGCGTTGGGGTGGAGCCGGCGTCAGCCGACGCTGCCTTCCAGGCTGATCCCGACCAGCTTTTGCGCTTCGACCGCGAACTCCATCGGCAGTTCCTGGAGCACCTGCTTGCAGAAGCCGTTGACGATCAGCGACACCGCGTCCTCCTGGCCGAGGCCGCGCTGGCGGCAATAGAACAGCTGGTCTTCGCTGATCTTGGCGGTGGTCGCCTCGTGCTCGACCCGGGCGGTGCGGTTGCGGCTTTCGATATAGGGCACGGTGTGGGCGCCGCAGCGATCGCCGATCAACAGGCTGTCGCACTGGGTGTAGTTGCGCGCGCCCTCGGCCCCCGGTTGGATGCGCACCAAGCCGCGATAGGTGTTCTGGCTGCGCCCCGCCGAAATGCCCTTGGACACGATGGTCGAGCGAGTGTTGCGCCCGATGTGGATCATTTTGGTGCCGGTGTCGGCTTGCTGACAATTGTTGGTGATCGCGACCGAGTAGAACTCGCCGACCGAACCGTCGCCCTGCAGGATGCAGCTCGGATACTTCCAGGTGATCGCCGAGCCGGTCTCGACCTGGGTCCACGAGATCTTGCTGTTGCGGCCACGGCAGGCGCCGCGCTTGGTCACGAAATTGTAGATGCCGCCGACCCCGTTCTCGTCGCCCGGGTACCAGTTCTGCACCGTCGAATATTTGATCTGGGCATCGTCGTGGGCGATCAGCTCGACCACCGCCGCGTGCAGCTGGTTTTCGTCGCGCTGCGGCGCGGTGCAGCCCTCGAGATAGCTGACGTAGCTGCCGGGGTCGGCGATGATCAGGGTGCGCTCGAACTGGCCGGTGTTCTGGGCATTGATTCGGAAGTAGGTGCTGAGCTCCATCGGGCAACGCACACCCTTGGGCACGTAAACGAACGAGCCGTCGGTGAACACCGCCGAATTCAGCGTCGCGAAATAGTTGTCAGAATAGGGCACCACCGATCCAAGGTATTTGCGCACCAGCTCGGGATGCTTCTCGACCGCCTCGGAGATCGAGCAGAAGATTACGCCATACTCTTCAAGCTTGGCCTTGAAGGTGGTCGCGACCGAGACGCTGTCGAACACCGCATCGACCGCCACGGTCGGCTCGACCCCGGCGAGCAGTTCCTGCTCGCGCAAGGGGATGCCGAGCTTCTCGTAGGTGCGGAGCAGCTCCGGATCGACCTCGTCCAAACTCTTCGGCCGTGCCTTGGTCTTGGGTGCCGCGTAGTAATGGATGTCCTGATAGTCGATCGGGTCGTAGGCGACCTTGGCCCACGACGGTTCGACCATGCCCTGCCAGTGGCGGAACGCCTTCAGACGCCACTCGAGCAGCCATGCGGGCTCGCCCTTCTTGGCCGAGATAAACCGGATCGTGTCTTCGTCCAGCCCCTTGGGCGCGGTCTCGACCTCGATATCGGTGAAGAAGCCGTACTTGTACTTCTGCGCGGTCACGGCGTGTACGGTATCGACGGTATCGACTGTCGCTGCCATGGGGATCGCCTTTCCTTGTCGTCTCTCTCTCGCGGTCACCCGATCGGGATCGGCGCCGCCCGCGCACCGCCCGCGTGGGTCAAGCAATCTGTGTGCCCGAAATGCCGGGCGAGCGGCCGGCGGCCGGTTCCGGGAAGAACACCTGGGTGCCGTCGATCATCTCGGCGAGCGACACCGACTCGAGCGCCCGGTTGACCGCGACATTGACCCGGTTCCAATGACCGCGCATCGGGCACAGGCTTTCGACCGTGCAATTGTCGTCGCTGCCGGTGACGCAGGCGGTCAACGCGATCGGCCCGTCAAGCGCGCGGATGATCGCCGCGATCGAGATCTGCTCCGCCGTGGGACCGAGCGCATAACCGCCCTGCGCCCCGCGCTGCGAGCGCACCAGACCGGTCGCCGCCAGGCTCTTCAACACTTTGGCCACGGTCGGCGCCGGCACCCCGGTCTGCTCAGCCAACTGGGCGACCGAGGCCACCCGGCCGGGCGTGCGGCTCATTTGGCCGAGCAGAACCACGGCGTAATCGGTCAGCTTGCTCAACCTGAACATCTCGCCCCCGATCCTCCGACCGTGCCGCGCGACCGCGAAATAGGACCCAAACAGTCCTGATTTATGGGCGGCGGGGTGACCGATGTCAACCGGCCGTGGCGGATTCGGGTGCGGTGGCGCAGCGGTGCACGGGGTATGGTCGGGCCCGGCGGCGACGGTTTGGGGGCTTCGCCCCCAGGTCAGGGGGGCACCCCCCGACACCCCCCGACCAGGGGTTGCCCCCTGGACCCCGACCTGCGGCGTCGCGGCTGGCCCGTTCGAAAGCCGGTGGGGAACGACACATGATGACGGTCAAGCCGGTCGACGCGTTGACCGCGCCGGCCGCGGGCGCGGTCAACGAAGACGTGCACGGCCATAGCGGCACCGCGACCGCCGGGGCCGCCTGGGTGATCGACGGCGCCACCGGCGTTGCCGAGGAAACCCTGATCGCCGACGCCGACAGCGACGCACGCTGGTACGCGACCGCGCTCGACGCGGCATTCGCGCGCCGCGGTCCCGGCTGCCAAGCCGCGGTCGCCGACACGGTGCGCGCCGCGCTCACCGAGGTCGCCCAGCGCTTTCGCGCCGCGGTCGGCGACCGACCGGTGCCGGACCACGCCCGCCCTTCGGCAGCGGCAGTCTGGCTGCGCTGGTGCCCGACCGCGCCGCGGCTTGAGCTCGCCGCGCTGGGCGACTGCGTCGCGATCCTGAAACCTGACGGTGCCCCGGCGCAGCGGATCGGCCGCCAGGGCGACGACAGCGCTGACGAACGGGTCAACGCGGCGGTGCGCGCGTTCCAGGCCGCCGGCGTAACCGATCCGGCCGAAATCCGGCGGCGCCTGACCGACCGGCTGCGCGCCACCCGTGCGACCATGAACCGACCCGGCGGCTATTGGGTGTTCGGCGTGGAACCCGGGGCCGCGGACCATCTCGACCGGATCGAGCTCGCACCCACGCTGCCGGCTTGGCTCCTGCTGGCCAGCGACGGCCTGTACCGCTTGGTCGATACCTATCGCGCGGTCGATCATCACCAGTTGGTCGCAGAGGCCGCGGCGACCGGGCTCGCGCCGCTCTACCGCACGCTGCGCCGGATCGAACGCGCCGACCCCGCGTGCCTCCGCCACCCGCGCCTGAAGCCCGAGGACGACGCAACCGGTGTGCTGCTCCGCCTCGAGTCGGTCACATCGCAATGACCAAATGGTGACCGGATCGGGGCCGTGGGGCAGATATCGGGGTTGCGGCCGCCTGCACCCCAACCGATAGGGGACCGGGCGGGGCACCCCCGGCAGGACTTGACCCGCCAAAAAAACGTGCGCACAGTAAAGGTGTCGTCGCGCTCCGGACAGAGACGCTTCGACACCAGACCGACCGCCAACATGGACGGGTCGGTGTAACGGCCGGATATCAGAAGGCAATTGGAACCGGGACGACTGCCACGGTTCATCAATCCGATGCCCATCCGACTGTCGAACGGCGGAACCATCAATGGCTGGTTCCGCCGTTTGTTATTGCGGCACCTGTGCCAAACCGAATCCCAGGTTTTTTTGTTTTGAGACCGGCTTTTTGTTTTGAGACCGGCTGTGTGCTCCGGCCGGGTCAGCGCGCGTTGGTCGGCGGTGCATCGACCGAAATCGATCGAAGCCCACCACCGACCCCGCGATTTTAAGGATATTTCAACAGATGGCGCGGGCTCAGTGCTCGAGCGTTTGCCAGGCGAAGAACAGCACGCAGGCAAGCAGCATGCCGAGGACCGTCGTCATTGGGGGGAACTCCTTTTGGAGGTCGGTCGGATCGCATGGCCGGACGGGTCGCGCCTGAACCGGTCACGCAAGGGGCGTTAGGGCTGCGCGTCGGTCGACGGCCGCCCACCGATCCAGGTTGCGCGGACCTGGAGCTGATCGTCAAGGACGACGAAATCGGCCGTCGCACCCGCGACGATCCGGCCGAGCCCGGCGTCGAGGCCGAGGAACGCCGCCGGCACGCGGCTTGCCATCGCCAGCGCGTCGGGGAGCGGCAGACCGGCCCCTGTCACACAATGTCGCACCGCGCCCGCGAGCGCGATCGCCGACCCGGCCAGCCGGCCGTCCGCGGTGGTGCAGCGCCCCCCGACCGCCGTGATCGGGTCGCCGAACAGCGAGAAACCGGACCCGCCGCCGACCGGCGGCATTGCGTCGCTGACCAGGAACAGACGGTCCGTCCCCTTGGCCTTCCAGGCCACGCGCAACAACGCGTCGTCGACATGGTGCCCGTCGGCGATGATCCCGCACCACACCCGTGGGTCGTCGAGCAGAACGCCGGCCGGACCGGGTGCGCGGGCCGAGATCGGCCCCATGGCGTTGAACAGATGGGTCGCCCCGGTCGCCCCGGCCGCGATCGCGGCGCGCAGCCGGTCCGCCGGCGCGGCGCTGTGGCCGATCGCGACCCGCACCCCGGCCGCGGCGAGGGCGGCGATCAGCTGGTCGGGCACCCGCTCGGGCGCGAGCGTCACCAAGGTGGCGGCACCGGGATCGTCGAGCCGTAGCGCGGCAATATCTTCCAGACCGGCATCGCGCAGGTGGCGTTCGGGGTGAACGCCGCGTCGGGTCGGCGCCAGATGCGGGCCTTCGAGATGCACGCCGCGCAACCCGGGCACGCCCGCGGCGCGTGCCGCCGCGACCGCGGCGAGCGCCCGGCACTGGACCTCGGGCCGGTCGGAGATCAGCGTTGCGAGCCAACTCGTGGTGCCGCACCGCCGATGGGCGGCGCCGATCCGGGCCAGCGTGTCGACGCTCGGGTCGTCGTTGAACAGGGCCCCGCCGCCGCCGTTGACCTGCAGATCGACGAATCCGGGCGCGAGGACGCGGCCGCCAAGCGCGATCCGGCGCGCGCGCGCCGGAACCCTGTCGTCCGGGACGACCGCGACCACGCGGCCGCCGGACACCAGCACGGCCCGGCCGGCCGCAAGCGTCGTGCCGTCGAACAGCGTATGGTCGACGAGGGCCTCAAGGTCGTCAACATCGTCGGATCGGTCGGACGGGGTCATCGCGGTCCTCGGGCCGGACGGGGGGGGGCGGTTCGGTTCACCCGACGCCAAGCGCGACCAGCCCGGTGAAAGCGACCACCCCGGCGACCACGCCGGCGACCAGATGTCGCCCGGCGGCAAAGAACACCGCAAGCGCGACCCCGGTCGCCGCCAGTCGGACACCGAGCGCGGTGGTCGCAAGCGGGCCGGCGGGCAACAGGATCATCCGGGCGATCAGCCCGGCGAGCAGGCCGTAGGCGACATAGCCGATCCAGGCGAACGCCGCGCCATCAACCCGGATCCGCCCGGCCAACAGCACCCCGAGGCCGCGCCAGGCATAGGTCGCCGCAGCGGCGGTCGCAACCGCGGCGGCGAGCCACAGCGCCGACCCGACGCCGGCGCCGTCAGCCATCGGCGGCAGTCCCGGACAGCCGGTGGGCGTTGCGGTGGGCGCGGGAGGCCAGGAAGCCGGCGCTGCCGGCCGCAAATCCTGTCAGCATCAGCCCCCAGTCCGCGGTCACCAGATGGAACATCGGGCCGAGCACCGCCCCGGACCCCAGCGCCACCACCCGGCCCCGGTCGGTGGCGTCGGCCGCCAGCACCATCAAGAAATAGATCGGGTTCAAGAACACCAGGCCCAGCATCATCGCCGGCGGCACCGCGCCGGCGACCGTGAAACCGACCACCGTACCCGCCAGCGACCACAGCCACAAGGTCAGGGCAAAGCCGAGGAAGAACGGCGTCCGCGCGCCCCGGTCGAGGCGATGGCGTTCGCTCATGGTGATCAGCCAGCTGGTCACGGCGATCCAATGTGCCACGACATAGGCGCGCCACCGCGGGCTGTCGGGCGCGATCAATTGCGGCACCAAAGTCACGGTCATCGGCAACAGGCGGCTGCCGCTCAACGCCACCGCGACCGCGATCGCCGCCAGCGAGGCCCCGGTGCCGACCAGCTCGACCATCGCGACTTGGCCGGGCAACGCCCAGCCCGTCGCGGTTGACGCGAGCCCGAGCCACATCGGCAACTCAACGCTGCGGCAGAGCGACCCGAATCCGACGAAGCTTGCGAAAATCATCGCTCCCGGGATGGCGCAGCCGCGACGGATGCCGCGGACCAGCGCCGCACGGGGGCACGTGATCGGTGCCGGCGATGATGGCGCCGGGCGGTCGGGGGCACGCCGGGCGCGCGTCCGCGCCGACCGTCGGCTTGGGGTCACCGGTTGGCGGCGACCGTGGTCTCGCCGCTCGGCGCCGCGGTGCACACCGGACGGCGGCTGAACGGCATCGACCGGCTGCGCAGCGCCGCTGTGCGGAACCGGGCCTGGTCGAGCTGGGCGAGCCGCGCGAGCACCGGCAGCCGCGCAATGCAGTAATCCTCGGTCGGGATCATGTTGGCTTTGCGCGCGTATTCGTTGGCGAGCGAGGTGCGCAGCCGATCGAACGCACCCACCGCGCCGTTGCCGCGGGTCCGGCGGTAGTAGCCGATCAAGTCCCGCTCCACCCGGCTGATCCAGCCGCTGTTGCGCTGGGTAAACGCGGCGTAGAGCGCAAACGGCTGCATGTCGGGGCGCACGCGGTTGCACTTGATGCCGATAACCATCATTTCGGTGTGCAGTCTTATCGTCTGCTCGGCCTCGTATTCGGCGGCGCGATAACAGTCAGTCGCCACCGCGGTCCCGGCACCGACCGACCAGAGCAGACCGACCGCAAAAAGTGCGCACACCCGCCGCACAAAATATCCCGCGAAACCCGGCAATATGGCGACAGACATCCCCGCGCCCCCCCGATTCGTGACCTTTCGGACCGACGTCGACCGTCGATGTCACAGCTATGGCGGTGACGCCGCGCCGCGGTCAAGGAAAAGTCGCGTCATCTCCGCTTTTTTGCCATGATGTGGCAAACGGCGCTCAGTGGGTGCGCGGCACGGCGGGGCAGGGGGCGATGGCCTATCGGGTTGGCGTAGATCTCGGCGGCACCAAAATCTCGGCGGTGGTGATCGCGCCGGACGGCAGCGAACGGGCGCGCCGGCGTGTCGCGACCCCGCGCGGCGACTATCCGGGCACGCTGGCGGCGATCGCCGACCTGGTCGCAGCGCTCGAGCACGAGGTCGGGGCGACCGTCATGGTCGGGGTCGCGATGCCGGGGGCGGTCTCGCCGTGGACCGGCCTGATCAAGAATGCCAACTCGACCTGGCTCAACGGTCGGCCGTTCGTGTCGGATTTGGCGGTGCAGCTCGGGCGGCCGGTCCGGGTCGAGAACGACGCCAATTGCCTGGCGGTGTCCGAAGCGGCCGACGGCGTCGGGGCCGGGGCCGCGGTGTTGTTCGCGGCGATTCTCGGCACCGGCTGCGGCGGCGGGGTGGTGGTTGGCGGCCGCCCGCTCACCGGCGCCAACGCGATCGCCGGCGAGTGGGGTCACAACCCGCTGCCGTGGCCGACCGACACCGAGCGGCCGGGGCCGCCATGCTATTGCGGCCGCCACGGCTGCCTTGAGACCTTCGTGTCCGGTCCGGCGATCGCCGCCGACCATGCGCGGATCACCGGCCGTCATGAGACGGTCGAGGCGATCGCGGCGGCGGCCGACGCCGGCGACCGTGCGGCCATAGCGACGCTCGAGCGCTTTTTCGACCGGTTGGCGCGCGGGCTTGCGACCGTGGTCAACCTGATCGACCCGGACGTGATCGTGCTGGGCGGCGGGGTGTCGAACCTGGCGCAGCTTTACGACCGGGTGCCGGCGCTGTTGCCGGCGCATTGTTTTTCCGATGCCATCGCGACCCCGATCCGGCCGGCGCGTCACGGCGACGACAGCGGGGTGCGCGGCGCGGCGTGGTTGTGGTCGGTCGGCGAGGTTTTTCGGGGGCACCCCCCGCAAGGGGGTGTCGGGGGCAGCGCCCCTGACAACGGCCGTCAGGCCGAAATCCGACGGCGCTTTTAGGGGAGGTCGTTCGACAACGATGGACCGGATCACGATCGGTGACCGACAACTCGCCAGCATCCGAATCGGGCCGCCGGCGGCGCGGCGGCCGACACTGGTGTTTCTCCACGAGGCGCTCGGCTCGATCGGCCTTTGGCGCGACTTTCCGGCGGCGCTGTGCGCGGCGACCGGGCTCGGCGGCCTGGTTTACGAGCGGCTCGGCCACGGCTGGTCGGACCCGCCGTTTGGGCCCCGCGACACCGACTATCTCCACATCGAGGCGCTCGAGATCCTGCCGGCGGTGCTCGACGCCGCCGGGATCGCCGACGCGATTCTGGTCGGGCACAGCGACGGCGCTTCGATCGCGCTGATCCACGCCGGGCGTGCGACGATGCGGCCGCGCGCGATCGTTGCGATGGCGCCGCATGTTTTCGTCGAGCCGATCACGCTGGCCGGCATTCGCGCCACCGTTGCCGACTGGCAGTCAAGCGGCCGCGCCGACCGGTTCGCCCGCCACCACCGCGACGCCGACGCCCTGTTCCGCGCCTGGCACGAGACCTGGCTCGATCCGCGGTTTCGCGACTGGAACATGGAGGATGTGCTCGGCGAGATCGCCTGTCCGGTCCAGCTGATCCAGGGCGTCGACGATGAATACGGCTCACCGGCGCAACTGCGCGCGATCGCGGCCCAGGTCGGCGGCGCGGTCGAAACCCACCTGCTGCCGGGCTGCGGTCACGTCCCGCATCGCAGCCACGGTGACCAGGTGACGGCGCTGATCGGTCGATTTGTCGGCGTGCTGACCGGCGGCGCGGCGATCAGGTCCGGCTCGGCATCCAGAACCGGCGCCGTTTGATCTCCGACCATCCGGGCAGTGCGGCCGCCGCCGGGCTGTCCCACGAGATCATCCGGCGGTCCTCGTCGAACAGCACGCCGCGGTGGGCGAACCAGGCGCGCAGCCACAGGGTCATGAACACCGCGATCGCCGACCCGGCGATGCAGTCCGACAAGAAGTGGGCGTTGACCATCACCCGGCTGAGCGCGAGCACGGTCGCGCCGATGATCCACACCACCCACAGCCGCGGCCACAGGAAACCGAGCGTGAACCCGATCGCAAAGCAGGTGTTGGCGTGGCCCGACGGAAAGGAAAAATAGTCCGCGTGGAAGGTCAGCGGGATGGCACCGTAGAAGTCGTCGCGCAGCAGCAGCTTCGGGCGCGCCCGACCGACCAGCGGCTTGAAGATGTCAGCGGTCAACCCCGAGACCACGATCGCCGCCAGCAGGAAGATCAAGACCCAGGCAAGCCAGCCGCAACGCGCCGCCAGCCGCTCGCGCCCCTGCGCCAGAAACAGCCGGCGCAGACGGAACAAAACCGGTACGGCGATCGGGATCACGATCGCATAGAACACAACGTGACCGGCGTGGGTGATCCAGCGAAAGATGTCGATGATCCACTCATCGACGCTGCGCAGCCAAGTCGACAGCCATGGATCGATCGTCGGAATCGGCACCAGGGTCCAGTACAAGGCCACCAGCACCCACAGCCACATCAGCGTGCGGGAATGGCGCCCGGCGTCGACGCCCGGCGGCCGGATCGCGGTGAGCGCCGCCAGCCGCCCGGTCATGGCGTCACCCTGTCGCGGGGTGCCGCCGCGGGCGCCGGGGCGAACAGGGTCAGCACCACCGGCCGGCCCTTGGAGTAATTGAACCCGGTGATCCGGGTGACCTCGGCCAGCGCCGGGGCGTCGGCGCCGGCGGCGTCCAGGCGATCGCGGAACCCCGGCATCTCGCGCTCCTCGACAAAGGCAACGGCGCAGCCGGCCGGCCCGGCGGCCGGCTGGGCGATCATGTGGGCCGCGGCCTCGGCGCCCGAGACGATCCGGGTGCCGGTGCCGAGCAGGAACACCATGCTCGGCTCGCCGAAGCCGGCGACCGCGACCGTGCGGTCCGGGCACGGCACGGCGCGGTCCGCCCGGTGCGCCGCCAGCGCCGCGGCGGCGCCGCGCGGCACCCACAGCGCATCGACCGCGGGCAAGGCGACCTGGTAGGTCGCCCAATAGACCGGCAGCACCGCTGCGGCAAGCACAAGCAGCGCGCGCCGGCCGTCGCCGCGCCACAGCGCGACCCCGGCGACCGCGAAGCCGATCAACGCCACCGCGCCGGTGCCGAGCGCCCATGGCGAGAGCGGGGCCGCGACCAGGACCGGACCGAACCCGACCGCCCCGACCAGGGCGGCAAAGCCGATGCCGCCGAGCGCGAGCCCCAGTCCGACCAGCCAGCGCGGCGGCCGCGCCGCCGCCGGGTCGGACAGCGCCGCCGCGGTCAGGAGCGCGATCGCCGGAAAGGTCGGCAGCACATAGTGCAGCAGCTTGGTCGGCACCAGCTCGAACAAGATCCAACTCGGGACGATCCAGGCGAGACAGAGCGCGACCGCCGGCGTGCGCCGGTTCCGCCAGACCCAGGGTGCCGCGACCGGCACCAGCGCGGCGAACGGCGCGAGCGTGATCCAGACCGTCGCCAGGTAGAAGCCGGGCGGCTGGCCGTGCGACTCCTGGCCGCTCGCGACCTTGGCCATCAGGTCGTGGCCGACCGCTTCGGCAAAGAACGCCCCGTCGGTGGCGAGATGGATCGCGACCAGCCACGGCGCGACCAACAGGACCAACCAGACAAGACCGACCAGCGGTTTGAGCGCGGCGAGCCAGCCGGCGCGCCGGGCCCCAAGCGCCAGCACCGCCGCGGTGGTGCCGGTGACCAACAGAATGATCGGCCCCTTGATCAGGCAGCCGACCCCGAGCGCGGTCCAAAACCCGGCCGCGGTCGCCCAGCCCGGCAGGGCGTGCCGGGTCGGCAGCTGCGCCGCCAGCCAGGCGCGCGCCAGGCAGGCCTGGGCCAGCACGATCGCGGCGAGCAACGCCGCGTCGGTCTTGGCCATCCGTGCCTCGACCCCGAGCAGCACGCAGCCGGCGAGCATCAGCCCGGCCGGCAGCGCCGCCCCCGGCCCGAACAGCCGCGCCGCCAAGGCGGCGGTCGCAAGCACCGCGATCAAAGCCCCGATCACCGACGGCAGCCGATACGGCCACACCTGCCGCGCCTCGCCCGGCGCCACCGCCGCGACCGTGGTCACCGCCGCGGCCTGGAGCCAGTAGATGCCGATCGGCTTCTTGTGCCGCGGCTCGTCCTGGAAGCGGATGTCGACCAGATCGCCGCTTTCGACCATCTGCCGGCTGGCCTGGGCGAACCGCGCTTCGTCGCGGTCGAACGGCGGCAGGGCGAAAAAGCCGGGCAAGAGCAACACGAGCGCCAGCGCGACCAGGGCCGGCGCGCCCCACGCGCCGGCCGGCGGCCCCTCGGCGGCGCCGGCACCGGTCATGGCGACCGCAGAGACGGCATCGGGGTGCCGGCGAGCCGGCGTTCGCGCCAGATCAGGAAGATGTTCCGCGCGTAAATGAACAGCCCGCACGCCTGACCGATCACGATCACGATATCCTGTTGGCGGATCGCATAGATCAGCAAGGTCATACCGCCGAAGAAGCTGAAATACCAAAACGGGACCGGGATCACGCTTCTCTTGACCTGCTCGCTGCGGAACCACTGATAGATGAACCGCATCGCGAACAGCGACTGCCCGGCCAAACCGATGCCGGTCCAGATGATGTCCGCAGTTGTGAAATCCTCAAACCAGCTCATCGCGCGTCTCGGCCTTTCGCCTGATCATGGTGGTCGGCGCCGCCCGATCGGCGGCCCCAAAGCGGTCGGTCACGGCAGCGGTGCCGCCGACGCCGCCGGGTCGGCCCGGTCGCCGTCGGCTTCCGACACCACCGGCGGGCGCGGCGTCCGGCGGGTCAGCCATAGCACACCCAGAAGGTCGACCAACCCGACCGCGGCGCGCCGGGCATTGCCGTACTTCGAGGTGCCGCGCCGGCGCGGACGATGGCCGACCGGCAGGAACGCGGTCGCGTGGCCGGCGGCCCGGAACAGCGCCGGCAGGAACCGATGGGTCGCGCCGAACTGGGCGACGCCGAGGAAGGCGTCGCGCCGGAACAGCTTGAGCCCGCAGCCGGTGTCGCTACAGCCGTCGCGCAACAGGGACTGGCGCAGCAGGTTGGCGAACCGCCCGGCCAGCCGCCGCGACCAGGTGTCACGCCGGTTGAGGCGCAGGCCGCCGACCAGGGCCGGACGCCGGTCGGGCGCGGCCGCGCGGACATGATCGATCAGGCGCGGCAGGTCGGCCGGATCATTCTGGCCGTCGCCGTCAAGCGTCACAATCCACGGCGCCCGCGCCGCCGCAACCCCGGTGCGGACCGCCGCGCTCTGGCCCGATCGGCGGTCGTGCCGCAGCACCCGCAGTATCGGACGGTCGGCGCGACAGGCGGAAAGCCGCGCGACGGTGTCGTCGGTGCTGCCGTCGTCGACGTAGATGATCTCGATCGGGCCGTGGTCGGCCAGCGCGGCCGCGATCTCGTCGATCAGCGGCGCGACGTTTTCGGCCTCGTTGAACACCGGGACCACGACCGAGAGCGACGGCCGCGGCCCGCGGGCCGCGGCCGGGTCGGCGCCCGCATCGCCGGGATCGGACCGAACGGCGGCGGCGGCGGCACCGTCGCCGAGCAACTGTGGGTTCACGCCATACCCCGCGTGTCATGCCCGGACCGCCGACCGCGCCGGCGCCGGCGGCCCGTCAACGGGCTGA
>JANQHG010000274.1 GCA_028277115.1 Azospirillaceae bacterium | reverse complement strand
CGAGAGGCATCGGCTCGTCGCCCCTCCCGTTGCTGTTCGCGCTGTTCCTGGCGATGATACGGGTCGTCCTTCGACGGCGGTTGGGAACTGTTGGCCGAGGTCCGGTTCAACCGGTTCGCCTGATCTCGCGCCAGTTCCACCAACATCATCAGCGTCCGTTCAAGATCGGCGCGCGGAAGCTGCCGAATCTGGCCGGGCGTCAATTCCAGGAGGTCTTGGGGTGTAAGGCGTGGCACACAAACGGTAGAGCCCAAACCAAGCCGGCACGCAAGCCTTCATCAGCACCGGAGTCCTTCGGTCGCACCCCCTCACCAGCGGAAATGGGGGGGGGGATCTGAACGGTTACTGCCAAAGGGTATTCCGACCGGGCCGTTCGTCGTACACGGCATCGGCGGCATCGGCAAATCGGCGCTTGCTCACCGGTTTCTTCTTGATTTCGTCACGGGCGATGCGCGTCTGCTCCGGCCGGTTGTTTACATAAATTTCGAACGGTCAGGGATGGGCGGCCCCACGCCGATCCCGATCCTGGAAGAAATGCTCCGACAGTTGGCGTACTGGTACCCCGGTCAAGGCGACTATCTCGACAACCAGCGCGGCCTGTTGCGCCGCCATGCGGCATACGCTCAGTTCGAGGACCAACTCAGTGGGCGCCCGGAAGCATTGGATTATAAGGGGATTTTTGAAAGCGCAGAGGTGATGAATGCGGTGTCAGTATTCAACAGCGGAATGAAGAGATGCGAGAAGGAGATCGGGAAGATTATATTGATTTTAGACACATTCGAGGAGATACAGTATCGAGGTGTCGGCGTCGTGAACAAGATTTTGGAGACGTTGTCTTACATAAATGACAGCATCGGTGGCGTATTCGTTGTTATCTTTTCGCGGGGTGGTTTACACCTGAGTGGTTGGCAGATTGATGCTGATCGGCAGGCGCCGGAGTACTTCCGTGCAAAGTCGGTACGCGATCTGTCGTCGCAGCGCGGCGACCGGCTGATCCTGGATTTGGGGACATTGCCGGATCACGCCGCACTCAAGTATTTACAAGACAGCGGTCTCGATCCCACGACCGCGAAATCGATCATAGAGCGTTGGGGAAAACACACGCTGACACTATTGTTAATGAGCCAGTTTTTTCAAAAAGATAGTGTCCAAGCCCACAGATGGCTCAGCCTCGATCGAAGTTCCGTGACAGATGATAGGTCTGATAGTTTTCAAGAAGAAAATAAACACGTAGTTTTGTTCAGCCGGATTGTTTCTTACATTCATGATCACCAAGTCAAATCTATCATCATTCCGTCTTTTATACCACGTTTCATCAGTGAGGATTGTATTAAGGAGGTTCTCTCGCATTTTGCGGCACGGGGCAATGGTGAGGATTTGTCCCTGAGCGACGCCGACGCCGATACCGATGCGGCTGCACAGGAGGAACCGCGTGGGTTGTGCAAACGTATTCAGGATGAACCCGAACGCGTATTTCTTGAGATGAAACGCGAGATCTCGGTGGCCGAAATTGATGGCGAACGGCTGTATTTTCGGCCCGACCTTCGCACGATGATGTTGCGCATTCTTCAAGAATCAGAAAAAAACTTTGTCAATGATGTTCACAGGCGTATGGTGGAATACTATGATAACAAGATAAAAAATTGGCCGTCGGGTGCGGCGGACAGCCTGGTTGACATAGATCTTCTTCGTGCGGAGCTGATTTATCATAGGATTTGTCTTGGCGAGCCATACCATACCATAAAGCCGAAGAGGCGGAGAGCGGTTGCGCAATACCTGGATACGGCCCAAGGCGACGGCGGGATCGGGCCGGGCGAGCCGCGATTAACCCTCGTTTTGCTGTTGAACGAAGAGGTGACGGAGACGGATCTCGAAGCGGCCTCGCCGGAAACCCGTCGCACGGCGTTGGTCCGACTGTCCACCAAACGGCCACCGCCGGACTTCATTGACCTTGTGCGAAAGTACGATCCGGATCTGCAGGCGCCGGCGGTCGCGGTCGCCGTCGCCAAGGCCTTTGAACAGATGGCGTTTTGGGGCGACGGCGCGGTCGCGTTGAAACAGGCCGCGGCCGAGATCCGGCGTGGCACGCCGGCGGGCGGTGTCAGCCTCGACGACGTCTTATTGCAGCTGAGCGAAGCGCTGTTCAATGACGGCGATCTGGAGGCGGCGCACCAGGTGATCGCCGAACTGGTGCCGGGTCTGACGACTGGACAGGCGGATATGAGCGCGGTCTTGGCAGCGCAGGTCATGGCACTGGTTGTCGATCGCGTGCGGGGTGGAGCGACATCCGACCATGCAACCGAAGTGGTGTTTGGACTGCGACGGCTGGTCGGCGGTCAGACCAAGGGTGCGCAAGGATCCCGCAGACGGCATACCGGGGGTGTTTCGCTGATGCGGCGGATCGCGCTGCTTGTCGGGCGGACGGACGTTACCTGCGCGCAGATCATTGTCGAGGCGTTTCCGTGGGGTGACTGGAGGCTGGTCCACGCGGAGCGCGTGCTGATACGTGATGCCCTAAAAAGCTGGCCCGCAGCGACGGACCCTCGGCATGCCGCTGAACGAGACCGGATCATTGAGCGGCTGCTTGGCGACACGTCGGGGAGAACGCCCCGCAAAAGGGCGATGATCTGGACCGCGCAGGCGAAGAATCTGTTTCTCAGTATTGCCAATCTGAACGCGGTATCTCCTTTGGCAGCGGACAGTGCCGCGCGCCTCATGGAGATTTTTTCGGTCAGGGGGCATGAATGGAAGTCGATTGTCATGAACGCGTTTGACCACGATGACGCGTCCAGGTCTCTTCTGAAAGAAACTCCCCGGCCCATACTTCAGGAGTTCGGGGTGTCGGCCGACGAGTTTTTGGACAACAAACACCGGGCAAACAAGGTCACCCAAATCGATGAAAGTGGTCGATTGTATGACTTCGTCACCAGGGTTGTTGGCGTCGCACCCTCGGGCGAACCGTCCGCGCTCGTGCGGATGGAACGGGCCATGCAGCGCTGGCGCAGGGCGTTCGATGCCCCGGTGACCACCAGACCCGGATGACCACCAAAGCGGTGTTTCCCACCGTCCGCCACCGAGGGTAAGCCTGACCGCCACCCGGTTCGTCAGGCGCGACACGGATGCGTCATCCTTGGATGCGTATCGCTTGTTGACAGGGCGGGCGCTCGCGCCGCGCGGGGCGGCGACCGTGGCACCCGTTGCCGGCCTTCCACCCTTCACCGGAACCGGCGCAGGCGAAAGGCCGGACGTGAGCGGTCAGCGATCGGGATCGGACACCTGGATAACCACCGGTGCCGTGCCCGGGTCCTGATCGGCCGTGACGGTCAAGTCAGCCATGCCGGTCGCCCCCGAACGGGTGGTCGCTTGTAGGCGGAAAGAGCCGACCGGAAGCGGGATGCGAAAGGACCCGCTGAAGTCGGTCCGAATGGCGAAATCCCGCGTCGGCACCGTGGCGGACGCAACCCCGACCAGGGCGTTGCCGACCGGGTTGGCCTTGTCGTCAACCACATATCCTCGCTTCATCATGGTCTCGTCCCTTCCTTGTCAGGCGCGCGTACCGAGCGTGCGACGCAAGGCCCCCTACAAGGGTCCCGGAGGGCTTCGCGGCGGCCCGTGCACGGGCACCCTTTCTCGGTCGGTCGGCGGGCGATATCCCGCCCGCCGAACCGTCAGGTGGCCTTGGCGGGCTCGGCGTCCTTTCTGGACTCGTTGATCTTCTTGAACAGTTCGTCCCGCAAACGGGTTCCGGAATTGGCCAGTGTCCCATGTTGGTCGGGCGCTTTGGAAGCGCCGTACGCATGCAGGCCAACGGCAATGGGCGACCGCTTGTCGGTATCGGCGTCTTTGTAGAGCCAGACCGGCGACCCACTTTGCCCGGGCATCGTGTCGATTTCATAGAACAGGCGATCGGGCCCGACATGCGCGACACGATTTGCCATGAAGTACTGCTCGGTCCCGAACCCACGATCCGCAGGATAGCCGCAGATGTTAAGTCTGGCGCCATTCAGGGCTTGATCGGGCAGCAGACCGACACCGAACCACCCAAGATCGTCTCCGACCGGGTGCGGCAGTTGCAGGATCGCGGCATCCCAGGCCAGATCGCGAGCCTTGTACCACGCCTCTGGAACGAACATGGTATCGATCGTCAGCGCCTCATAGGGCTCGCGGTCCCCATTGAGACCCGGCCGGGCGATGATCCGCGACGCCCAGCCACCGCACTCCGGATCAAAGACACAATGGCCGGCCGTTATCATGATATCCGGTCCAGCCAACCACCCGGTTCCAACCCCGACAAGCGATGGAAACTCGACCTCCAAGGCAGCAATCATCCGCCATGGCAGGGCATCGGTGTCAAGAACTCGAGTGCGGCGGTCGCGGTCTGATAGTAAACTTTCCTGTCTTGCGCCAGGGGGAGGTGGGTGAGCTGTACGAATTGGGAGCGGTTCTTTGCCGGAAACAAGAAGGCGATCGGCAGAAATACCCGGGATCGATGGCAACGACCCCTCAGCGCTGTCAAGAATCAGGGGGGGTCCCTGGGCGCGTTCGGATTTCTGTTCGGGGCGGGAGATCCAGTCCATGTTTTTTTCTCTGATGGCGAGCAGTCAAATGGCGCCAAATCCCCTTGGTGGCGACCGGACACCGTGAGTCGGTCCCCACCTTCCCCTTAGGATTGCGGGCCGACGCGCCGGATCGATACAGACACCGTTGGTGGGAGAAAGTCGAATTTCGATAGCTCTCGTAAGGTGGCTGTGCAGCGATTGATTCCAGCCTTGTCAAAGTAACCCAACTGTTTCACGCTTTCCATAGTCATATCGCGTTGAGCGGTGGCGCATTCGTCATTTTGCCCAGATTGCCAGACCATATCCTGGTAATAGATTTCAATTGACACGAAACACCCAAGAATAAAGAATGACAGGCAGAATGCATGGTTCCGACCTCGTGGTGAGGGGAGGATTTGGTCCCCCCCCCAACCCGAACCCGGGTCTGTGCCGGTGTTGGAGGCCGGCTCCCCAAGCCCCCTCACAGCACCGTCAGCATGCTCGCGACCAGCGGATGGCGGACGATGTCGCGGTCCTCGAGCCGCACCACCGCGATCTCCGGCACCGCCTCGAGCCGCCGCGCGATGTCCGCCAGCCCCGACAGCCCGTCCAACAGGTCGCTCTGGTCCGGGTCGCCGGTCACCACCATGGTCGAATGCCAGCCGAGCCGGGTCAGCATCATCTTGATCTGGGTGTAGGTGCAGTTCTGCGCCTCGTCGATCACGATGAACGCGTTGTTGAGCGTGCGCCCGCGCATGTAGCCGACCGGCACGATCTCGATCGCGCCCTCGGCGACCAGCTGGCGCAGCTTTTTGCCGCCCAGCCGGTCGGTCAGCGCGTCGTAAAGCGGCCGCAGGAACGGCATCATCTTTTCGTGCATGTCGCCGGGCAGATAACCGATGCTCTCACCCGCCTCGACCGCCGGGCGGGACAGGACCAGGCGGTCGATCCGCCGCTCCTCGAGGGCTTCGACCGCGGCGCTGATCGCAAGATAGGTCTTGCCGGTGCCGGCCGGCCCGATCGCCAGCGTCAGGTGGTGGCGGTCGATCGCCTCCATCAGGCGTTTTTGGTTCTCGCTTTGCGGTTTGACCTTGCGGACATAGCGTTGGTCGCGTCGCTCCTCGATCGGATCCCAACTGTCGGTGCCGGGAAACAGGGGGTAGACCTTGACGTCGTGGGCGCTGTCGGTCGGCATGCTACGGGCCGGGCGTTTGGCCATCGGGTGCGCCTCCTAGCGGTCCGGGCAACGGGAGCCTTCGCCCGCGACCGGCCACGACGACGCAAACCCGGTGGGGTGCCGAGTCGCAGGATCGGTGGTCGGTCGGTCGGGTGTGGGGTCGGTCGGGGTGAATGTGCTTTAAAAAGGCGCGAGCCCGCTCACCGGTGCGCCCGGAGACTCGCCCGCTCCCTCCGCCATCCGGCGGCGTGGGGGGACGAGGGGGCGCAACGGGCTTCATCGACGGGGGAACACTCCGCCAGGCGGGTGACGCCGGACCGCAAACGCGTCATCTTGTTTGCGATCGAGCGGAACCCTAGCCGCGACGACCGGTGTTGTCACGGCGAACTCGGGCGGCATGAAAAAATTCACACTACATGTTGCGGCTGAGAACCGGACAGGCCCTGGGTATCGGTTGAGACTCGGGGCGTGCGGGGATGGGGTGGGGTCCATGGCACGCGGTGGGACGACACCGACCACGCCGGCGGCGGCCGACGCCGCGGGCGATCAAGAGAGCGCCGCAGTGCCGGAGTCGCGCCGAAGCGCGTTGCGGGCGCTCGAAGTCATGCATGCCAGGGGGCATCTCGACGACGCGACCTTCGCGGCGCGCCGCGCCGCGATCCTCGCACAGTGGGCGGACGCCGAGGCCCTTGACGACGGCCGTCAGGCCGCCTTGGGGGCCGGTGGGCAACCAAACCCGTGACAGCAGCGCTTCCCTTACTACAATTTGTGGTGTAGGAAGATTGAAGCGCAAGACTTGGCGCCGGACGACCCTCTCCGAGACCCACCGTCGGCGCCGGCCCCCGGGACCGGGCGAGCGATCGGGTGTCTTGACGCGATTAAGACGTGGGGGGTTCCGGTGACCGAAAGCGACTCCGACGCCGACCGAGAGCGCGAGGCGCCCTATCAACTGCGCGGCACCAGTTTTACGATGATGGTGCTGCGCCTGATCGATCCTGAGGCGCCGGGGTTCTTTTCCCAATTGAGCGCCAAGCTCGACCAGGCACCGAATTTCTATGCCAACGCGCCGGTGATCCTCGACCTCGACGGTCTGGCGAGCGAACGCTCGTTCCATCTGCCGGGCCTGGTGCGGAGGCTGCGCTCGCTCAACCTGGTGCCGGTCGGGGTTCACGGCGGCACCGCGACCCAGCAGGAGGCGGCGGCGACGGCAGGCCTGCCGGTGCTGCCGGCGGGCCGGTCGACCCGGTTCGAGCCGCCGCGCGCCGAGGCCGCCGCCGCTCCGCCGCCGGCACCCAAGCCGTCGCTGGTGATCCCGGAGCCGGTGCGCTCGGGCCGGCAGATCTATGCGGAGGGCACCTCGCTGGTGGTGTTGGCGCCGGTCAGCCCGGGCGCGGAGGTGGTCGCCGACGGCGACATCCATGTCCACGGGCCGTTGCGCGGCCGCGCGATCGCCGGGCTGAAGGGCGAGCGGGGGGCCCGGATCGTCTGCGGCGCGCTCGAGGCCGAGATGGTCTCGATCGCCGGGCGCTATCGGGTCAACGAGGACTTCGACCCGGACGTAGCGAAAAAGCCGGTCCATATCAGTCTGGTGGGCGACGCGTTGACCATCGCGGCGTACCGCAGCGGCTGAGCCCAACCCCGGGACCCCGCGGCGCCACCGTTTCCACTTTGGTCCGAAGGAGTAACCCGTTGGCCAGAATCATCGTGATGACGTCAGGCAAGGGTGGGGTCGGCAAGACGACCTCGGCGGCCTCGTTCGCAACCGGCTTTGCCCTGCGCGGCCATCGGACCGTGGTGATCGACTTCGACGTGGGCCTTCGCAACCTCGACTTGGTGATGGGCTGCGAGCGCCGGGTCGTGTTCGATTTCATCAACGTGATCAACGGCGAAGCCAAGCTGCACCAGGCGTTGATCAAGGACAAGCGGGTGGACAACCTCTCGATCCTGCCGACCTCGCAGACCCGCGACAAGGAGGCGCTGACCCGCGACGGGGTCGAACGGGTGTTGGCCCAGCTGAAGGACGAGTTCGACGTCGTCATCTGCGACTCACCGGCCGGGATCGAAAAGGGCGCGCTGATGGCGCTCTATTTTGCCGACGAGGCGGTGATCGTGACCAACCCCGAGGTGTCGTCGGTGCGCGACAGCGACCGCATCCTCGGCATGCTCGCCGCCAAGTCGCGGCGCGCCGAGCTCGAGTTGGAGCCGGTGCGCGAGCATCTGCTGCTGACCCGTTATGACACCGCCCGGGTCGAGCGGGGCGAGATGCTGACGGTCGAGGATGTTTTGGAGATTTTGGCGATCCCGCTGCTCGGCGTGGTGCCGGAGAGCCAGTCGGTGTTGCGGGCGTCCAACATCGGCCAGCCGGTGATCCTCGACGACAAGAGCAACGCCGGTCAGGCGTATGCCGATGCGGTCGGCCGCTTTCTTGGCGAGCAGATCGAGCATCGGTTCGTCAAACCTGAGCGCAGAGGCCTGTTCGACCGCCTGCTCGGGAGACCCGCATGAGAATCTTCGATTTCTTTCGGTCGTCGCCGCCGCCGCCGTCACCGGCCAAGCAGGCCAAGGAGCGCCTGCAGATCGTGATGGCGCACGAACGCGGCGGCCGCTGCGGTCCCGACTTTCTGCCGTCGCTGCAGCGCGAGTTGCTCGCGGTGATCGGCAAGTATGTCGACATCGACGCCAACAAGGTCGAGGTCAAGCTGGATCGCGGCTCCGACGTCTCGACGCTCGAGGTCAACGTTGAGCTGCCGACCCCGCTCAAGCCGGCGGCTGCCGAGGCACCGGCGGCGGCCGAGTGTTTCGATCTTCAGCGCCGGACCGCGCGCGGCTGACGCAGCCCTTTTACCCCCATGAAACGGGGTCCAGGGGGCAACCCCTGGTCGGGGGGTGTCGGGGGGTGAAACCCCCTGACCGGGGGCGCCAGCCCCCAAAACGGCGCAACCGGGCGGACTCGGTCAATGCTGGGGTCCACACCCCAACAGGGCGAGTTGCCAGCTGGCGCGCCCGCGGGGAAACTTATCCGGGACCCCTTACCATGGTCCGCCTAACGATCAACGGCACCCCGATTGAGACCGACGCCGACCCCGAGATGCCGCTGTTGTGGCTGTTGCGCGATCGCCTCGACCTGACCGGCACCAAGTACGGCTGCGGCAGCGGCCTGTGCGGCGCGTGCACGGTCCTGATCGACGGCCGCGCCGTCCGGTCGTGCACCGTACCGGCCGGCACGGTCACCGGCGCGGTGGTGACGATCGAGGCGGTCGCCGACGCTCGCCACGGTTTCACCCCCGACCAGGCGCGGCTCGCCGACCGGGTCCGGCGCGCCTGGATCGCCGAGCAGGTGCCGCAATGCGGTTATTGCCAGCCCGGCATGGTGCTGGCCGCGCTCGCGCTCCTGGCTGTCGACCCGGCCCCGACCGAGCCGGCGATCGCGGCGGCGATGACCAATCTGTGCCGGTGCGGCACCTATGACCGGGTGCGCCGGGCGATCCGGCGGGCGGCCGATGACCGCGGATGACCCGGCGGGTTGCCCGGTCAACCTGAGCGGCCGGACGGCTTTGCCGCCCGTGACCCGTCGCGCGCTGCTCGCCGGGCTGGGCGCCGGGGCCGGCGCGCTGGTGCTCGGGCTGCGCCTTGGCGGACCGGGCGCGGCGGAACTGCGGCCGATCGCGCTCAACGCCTGGCTCGGGATTTCGCCGCACGGCGCGGTCATCCTGGTCGATCGGTCCGAGATGGGGCAGGGGGTTCACACCGCCTTGCCGATGCTGTTGGCCGACGAGCTCGACTATCCGTGGGACCGGATCGCGGTCCGGATGGCACCGGTCGGCCCGGCCTATCGCAACCCGATCCTGGGCGCGATGGCGACCGGCGGCAGCACCAGCGTGCGCGCCGGCTTCCTGCCGCTGCGCCGCGCCGGGGCGGCGGCGCGGATCATGTTGGTCGAGGCCGCGGCGGCGCTGTGGCGGGTGGACCCGGCAGACCTGGTCACCGCGGACGGCGAGGTCCGCCACCCGCCGAGCGAGCGGGCGGTCGGCTATGGTGCGCTCGCGCCTTTGGCGGCGCGCCGGCCGGTGCCGGCGACCATCCCCTTGCGCGGCCGTGCGGACTGGCAGCTGATCGGCCGGCCGATCCCGCGCCGCGACGTTGCGGCCAAGACCGACGGCCGCGCGACCTTCGGCATCGACGTCCGGGTGCCCGGGATGGTCTATGCCGCGATCCGCCAGTGCCCGACCTTCGGCGGCACGCTTGCCGCGGTCGACACCGCGGCGCTGACCGAGGCCGAGCGCGCCGAGGTCCGGCTGGTCCAACTGCCCGACGCGGTCGCGGTGGTCGCCGACGGCTGGTGGCGGGCCCGGCGCACCCTCGACCGGCTCGCCATCCGCTGGGACCGGGGCGCCAATGCCAGCAACCATACGGACGCGATCCGGGCGCGGCTGACCGCCGCGCTCGGCCGCGCCGGCACCCGGGTGGTGGATCGCGGCGACGTCGATGCCGCGCTCGCCGGCGCGGCCCGGCGGCTCGACGCCGACTATCACCTGCCGCTGGTCGCTCATCTCACGCCCGAGCCGATGACCGCGACCGCCGAGGTGACCGCCGAGCGGTGCACGCTCTGGGTCCCGACCCAGGCGCAGAGTCTCTACCGGGAGGTTCTGCCCGACCTGCTCGGGCTGGCGCCGGACGCGATCACGGTCAACACGACCTATCTGGGCGGCGGGTTCGGCCGGCGGTTCGAGGCGGATTTCGGCATCCAGGCGGCGCTGATCGCGCGCGCGGTCGGCCGGCCGGTCCAGCTGATCTGGGACCGTGCCGAGGATGTCCGCCACGACTTCTACCGCCCGGCCCACGCCGGCCGGGTCACGGTGGCGCTCGGCGCCGAGGGCGAGATCCTCGGCTGGCACCACCGGGTCGCGGGGCCGTCGATCATGGCGCGGGCGTTGCCGCAGATGATGCGCGACGACATCGACATGACCACGATCGAGGGCCTGCACGACCAGCCCTATGCCTTACCGGCGCTCCGGATCGACGCGATCCGCCAGGAGGTCGGGGTGCCGGTCGGGTTCTGGCGCTCGGTCGGCCACGCGATCAACGCCTTCGTGTTGGAAAGCATGCTGGACGAGGTCGCGCACGCGACCGGCCGCGACCCGTTTGCGTTGCGCCGCGCCTTGCTGGCGGGCGCGCCGCGCCACCGCCGGGTGCTGGAGCGGCTGGCCGAGGTCGCGGGCTGGCATGACCGGCCGCTCGCCCCGGTCGCGGGGGCCCGGCGCGGCCGCGGCTTGGCGCTGCACGGCTGTTTCGGCACCATCGTCGGCGAGGTCTGCGAGGTCACGGTGTTCGACGACGGCCGGCTTGCGGTCGATCGGGTGGTCGCGGTGATCGATTGCGCGACCGTGATCAACCCGGAAACCGTGGACGGCCAGGTCCGCGGTGGGATCATCTTCGGGTTGAGCGCGGCGTTGGCGCAGGCGATCACCATCCAAGACGGCGCGGTGGTCGAGACGGGGTATCGCGATCATCCGGTGCTGACGCTCGCCGACAGCCCGGAGATCGAGGTCGAGCTCCTTAAGAGCGACGCCGCGATCGGCGGGGTCGGCGAGCCGGCGACGCCGCCGATCGCGCCCGCGCTGACCAACGCGATCTTCGCGGCGACCGGCCGGCGCCTGCGCTCGCTGCCGGTGGCGGCGCACGACGTGCGCGCCGCCGCGCCGCCCGCCGGCGTGGACGGCTGAGCCGGCTGTTGTGTTGCGGTCACGGGGGGGAGCGATGCTTGACCGCAACGCCGAACACTGCCAAAAAACAGGCTTTGCGGTGACCCGGGGTGCGGGCGGCGCCGGTCCGTTGGCATCCGTAGCTTTGTCGAGGTTTATGCCGTGTCCAATCGTCGATATGTTTTCACCAGCGAGTCGGTTTCCGAAGGCCATCCCGACAAGGTCTGCGACCGGATTTCGGATGCCATCGTCGATCTTTATCTCGGTGCCGACCCTGTCAGCCGTGTTGCCGTCGAAACCATGGCGACGACCAACTACATTGCGCTGGCCGGTGAGGTCCGCGGGCCCGAGGCGATCACCCATGACCATTTGGTCGAGGCGGCACGCCGCGCGGTTCGGGCGATCGGCTATGAACAAGACGGCTTCCATTGGCAGCACGCCGAGGTCGTGTGCAAGGTCCACTCCCAGTCGGCCGACATCGCGATGGGCGTCGATGCCGCGGGCGAGAAGGACGAGGGCGCGGGCGACCAGGGCCTGATGTTCGGCTATGCCTGCAACGAGACGCCGGACCTGATGCCGGCGCCGATTTCGTACGCCCACCGGATCCTGCGCTCGATGGCCGAAGCGCGCCACGCCGGCGCGGCACCGATGTTGTTGCCGGACGCCAAGAGCCAGGTGACGCTGGAATATGAAAACGGCGTGCCGGTGCGCACCCGCTCGATCGTGGTGTCGACGCAGCACGACGCGTCGGTGACCCAGAGCGACGTTCGCGAACTCGTGCGCCCGCATGTGCTGAAGGTCCTGCCCGAGGGCTGGATGTGCGACGAGGCGCATTTCTACGTCAACCCGACCGGCCGGTTCGTGATCGGCGGCCCGGACGGCGACGCCGGCCTGACCGGCCGCAAGATCATCGTCGATACCTATGGCGGCTCGGCCCCGCACGGCGGCGGCGCGTTCTCGGGCAAGGACCCGACCAAGGTCGACCGCTCGGCCGCCTATGCCGCGCGCTATCTGGCGAAGAACGTGGTCAAGTCGGGCCTGGCCGACCGCTGCACGATCCAGCTCGCTTATGCGATCGGGGTGTCGCGGCCGTTGTCGGTCTATGTCGACACCCACGGCACCGGTCACATCGATGAGGACCGCCTGTCGGACGTGTTGCAGGAGATGGTCAACCTGAGCCCGCGCGGCATCCGCGAGCATCTGGGCCTCAGCCGGCCGATCTACGAGCGCACGGCGGCCTATGGCCACTTCGGCCGCGCCCCCGAGGCCGACGGCGGCTTTTCCTGGGAACGCACCGACATCGCCGACGCCCTGGCCAAAGCCTTCTCGTAACCCCCTCGGCCCGCGCCCCCCGGAGGGTGCGCGTCCGGCGCACCCCGGCCATCATCAGCTCCGACGGGGCCAGAGGGATGACCGAGGACACCGCGGCGGATCCGGCGCGCCGGTACCAGCTGTACGGCCGCCGCCGCGGCCGCCCGTTGCGTCGGCGGCGCGCGCACTTGCTCGAAACCCTGCTGCCGACGGTCGAAATCGCGCCGCCACCGCCGGGCAGCGGCACCGACCCGGCGGCCTGGTTCGGGGACGTGCGCCCGCGCGCGGTCTGGCTCGAGGTCGGCTTCGGCGGCGGCGAGCATCTGGCGACCCAGGCGGCGCGCCACCGTGACATCGGCTTCATCGGCTGCGAGCCGTTCCTGAACGGCGTCGCGAGCCTGATGACCCTGATCGAGGACCTGGCGCTGACCAACGTCCGGGTCCTGCCCGACGACGCACGCCCGCTGCTGGCGGGCCTTGCCGACCGCACGATCGACCGCTGCTTCGTCCTGTTCTCCGACCCCTGGCCGAAGGCACGCCACGCCGAGCGCCGCTTCATCGGCCCCTCCACCCTCGACCAGCTGGCCCGGATCATGCCACCGGGGGCCGAGCTGCGCCTGGCCAGCGACGACCCGACCCTGATCCGCTGGACGGTCGAACAGATGACCCGCCACCCGGCCTTCGCCTGGACCGCGACCTGCGCCGCCGACTGGCGCGTCCGGCCCGACGACTGGCCGCCGACCCGCTACGAAGAAAAGGCGATCGCGGCGGGCCGGCGCCCGGTCTATCTGCGCTATGTCCGACGGTAACATTGGGCACCGCCCGATCGACGGGGCCGCAAAGCTGAACCGCCGATGTTGGGGGCGATCGGTCCCCACCGGCGATGCAAACAGGCAGACCGTGCCGGCCGATCACCCCAACTACAGGATCGGTGAACAGCTACGGGTGTTGCAGGTTTCGGTGGGCTTGGGGTCGGTGGGGTGCGGTGCCCAGCGCACGCAGTTGCGGCCGTCGCGCTTGGCTTGGTAGAGTGCTTGGTCGGCGCTCTCGATCGCGGCCCGCGGGTCGGCGGCATCGGTCGGCGGGGTGACCGTGGTGCCGCCGAGGCTGATCGTCACGCACGCGTCCTCAGAGACCCCGGCGTGGGCGATCGCCAGCGTTTCGACCGCGTCGCGGATCGCCGCCGCGATCACCGCCGCGGGTGTGGCCTCTGTCGTCGGCAGGATCACCGCGAATTCTTCGCCGCCGTGGCGGGCCGCGAAATCGCGCGGGCGGCGCAGGCGGCCGACGATCGCCCGTGCGACCGCGCGTAAGGTCTGGTCGCCGCCGTCATGGCCATAGGTGTCGTTGTAGGCCTTGAAGTGATCGATATCGATCAACACGATCGACAAAGGACTGCGGTCACGAAGCGCCTGGCGCCATTCGCTGTCGATCGCCGCGGCAAAGCCGCGCCGGTTGGCGAGGCCGGTCAGCGGGTCCTGGGTCGCCCACACCTGCAGTTGTTTTCGCTGCGCCGCCAGCAAGAGGTGATTGCGAACGCGGGCCCGCACGATCGCCGGGTGGATCGGTTTGGTGATGTAGTCGGCAACGCCGAGATCGAGCCCGCGGACCTGGTCACCCTCCTTGTCGAGCCCGGTGATGATGATCACCGGGATGTCGCGGGTGCACGGGTCGGCTTTCAGGCGGCGCATAACCTCAAACCCATCCAGATCCGGCATCACGACATCGAGCAAAATCAGGTCGGGCGGCTGCGCGCCGGCGGCCCGCGCCAGCGCCTGGTCCCCGTTTTTTGCAACGATCACATCGTGATCGGTACAGAAGATGCCGGCCAGGAAGTCCCGGAACAGCTTGTCGTCTTCGACCACGAGCAGGCGGTCGCGGCGGTCGGTCTCACCGACGGCGGTGGCCGGTCGGGCTTGGCAAAGGTCGCCGTCGTTGCGGGGCGACCCCGATGTCACCGGCGGCGCGGCGATCAACGCCTCGATCTTGCCCAGCATCGCCTCGGCGGTGGCTAAGACCTCGCCGACCATGCGGCGGGCCGGGTCGGACAGGCCGCGGGCCGCCAACAGATACCGCGCGGTGGCGCACACCGTGCGGAGCGGCGGTTTCAGATCATGGTGCAGCAAGGCCGCGGTGGTTTCCGGGACACCGGACGGCGGCTCGGTCGTCACGGTCCGGCCGCCCGGTCGTTCGTTTGGATCACGTCCACCATTTGACATAGCCGTCCGGGGTCACCTCATAGGGACGATCCGCGGCTTTGGTCTTGCGTGCCCGCCGCTTGGCCGGCCGCGGTGCCGGGACGTCTGTCTTGACCGCCGGCGCGGCCGGGGTGGCGGTGGCCGCCGGTTCCGGTGGCACGTCGTCGTGATCGACCAGATCGAGGCCGAACAGCGCCGACAGATCCGCGACCTCGAGCCGCTTTTCGGGTGCGAGCGGCTTGGCCGCGAGCGGCAATGCGTCGCGAAGATCCGTAACCAGGTCGGCCGGATCGACCGCGCGCAGCGTGAACAACAGCGCCGGGTCGTCATCGAGCCGGGCCCCGACCCCGTAGAGCACCGCCGCGACATGCTTGCACATCACCGCGTAGTCGGGGCAACTACACGCGAACTGAATCTCCGACGGGCGCGGGAACAGACCGCCGTCCTGGCAGCTCAGCTGCGCCATCACCTCGCCCGACAGCCGGCCCTGGAGCAGCGCGACCAGCGACTCGATACCGCCGGCGCACGCCGCACAGATCGCCTGCCACCGAGGTGCCGGCAACGCGGTGACCTCGATCGTGACCCGGTAAATCTCCGATCCGGTGACCAGCGCCTGCACCGTCTTGGGCGTGATCTGGAGATCGAACACCGAGCCGTTCCGGACATAGGTGCGTCCGCGCGGCAGTCGGGTCTCGTAATCCCGGTAGCTCTCAAGATTGTCGCACCAGGCCTTGCCCCAAAAGGTCTTGGCGATCGCGCGGCCGGTGATCACCACCGGCGACACCGTCCGCCCCTTCGCGCGCAGCTTGACGGTCTCTCGATCCGCCATCGCCCGGCGCTCGGCGACCGGAACATAGCGGCCGAAGTCGCGGTACCGAAAGCTCATCGGCGTCAATCCTTGAGCGCGGTCGAGACGTCGAGCGCCAGCATCTCAAGCAGCGCACGGTCGTCCAGCTCGGTCAGCGCCACCTCGTCATCGCCGGTGAACAGCTCGGCGGCCAGCGCCTTCTTCTCCTCGATCAGGGCGTCGATTCGCTCTTCGACCGTGCCCCGGCAGACGAATTTGTGCACCAAAACGTTGCGGTGCTGACCGATCCGGAACGCGCGGTCGGTTGCCTGCGCCTCGACCGCCGGGTTCCACCAGCGGTCGTAGTGGACGACGTGCGACGCCGCGGTCAAGGTCAGACCGGTGCCGCCGGCCTTCAGCGACAACACGAAGAACGGCACGGTCTCGTCGTCCTGGAACCGTGCGACCAGGGACTGGCGGGTGCGGACCGCGGTGCCTCCGTGCAGCACCAGCCCGGGTCGCCCGAACACTTGGCCGAGGAACGCGGCCAGCGGCTGGGTGACCTCGCGGAACTGGGTGAACACCAGCATCTTGTCCTGGCGTGCGGCCACGGTCTCGGCGATCTCGCGCAGGCGGATCAGCTTGCCGCTGTCCGCCTCGTCCCACCGGTCGTCGCCGAGCCAGTGCGAGGGGTGGTTGCAGATCTGCTTCAAGCGCATCATGGTCGCCAGCACCACGCCGCGGCGCTGGATGCCGTCGGTGGTCGAGAGCGTCTCGCGCAGCTCGGTCACCGTACGGCTGTACAGGGCCGCCTGCTTCTTGCTGAGCGGGCACCAGGCGGTGACCTCGGTCTTGTCCGGCAGGTCCGCGATCACCGCGCGGTCGGTCTTCATTCGGCGCAGGATGTAGGGCCGCACCAGTTCGCGCAGGGGGGCGTAGGAGGCGTCGGCACGCTCGGCCAGCCGCTTGGTCAGGCGGGTGAATTCGCGCGCGCTGCCGAGCAGGCCCGGGTTGATCACGTCGAACAGCGACCACAAGTCGCCGAGACGGTTTTCGACCGGGGTGCCGGTCAACGCGATCCGGGCGCGCGCTGTCAGGCCCTTGGCTGCCTTGGTTTGCTTGGCGCCCGGGGAGCGGAGCGCTTGCGCCTCGTCGAACACGATCAGATCCCAACCGGTCTCGGCCAAAAGCGGCAGGCGCAACAGGGTGCCGTAGCTGGTGATCGCAAGGTCGGTGCCGTCGAGCGCGTCGGGCGAAAGCGCCTTCAGCTTGGCCGCCGGCAGTGCCGAGGGGTGAAGGGTCTTCACGCCAAGCGTGGGCGCGAAGTGTGCGATCTCGGCCGCCCAGTTGGCGAGCAGCGATGCCGGCGCCACGATCAGGCTCGGCCGCGCGGGCGGCGCGTCGGGCGGTCGGGCCGCCCGCAGCCGCGCGAGCAAAGCCAGCACCTGGAGCGTCTTGCCGAGGCCCATGTCGTCGGCCAGGCAGGCGCCGAACCCGAGCCCGGTCAGCAGGTGCAGCCAAGCGACGCCGTCGCGTTGATAAGGGCGCAAAGTGGCCTGGAGCCCGGGTATCGCGCCGTCGGCACGGCCCTCGGCGGCGGTCGGCGCGCGCAGCCTGGCCAGCGTCTCGGCCAGCCACGGGCCGGCGGTGACCCGCGACCAATCGGCGACCGCCGCGTCATCTTCCGCGACGGCGTGTCGTTTGCCGAGGCGATGCGCCTGCTCGCCGGCACCGCGCCCGCGGTCGCGGAAGATGGCGCGGCGGTCGCCGATTGGTCGC
>JANQHG010000214.1 GCA_028277115.1 Azospirillaceae bacterium | reverse complement strand
ACGTCGAACTGCGGGATGCCGGCGCGCAGGAGCGGCAGCCCGAGCGCCTCGGCGGTCGCCGCCGCGTGCGAGTTGGCGATCATCAGCGCGGCGCCGGCGGCGCGGGCCCGGGTCGCGAGGTCTTCGAGATCGCCGATCTTGACCTCGGGCGCCGCCAGCCGCGACAGCACCGGGGCGCCGGCGGCCGCGACCACCGCGGCGGGCCTGGCACCGACCTCGGCAATCAGCGCGCACAGCCCGGCGACCAGATCGGGGTCGCCGGCGAGCGCGACCGGGGTCTGCCCCACAATCGCATGGGTGTCGAGCAGGGCGTCGAGCAGCCGGGCCCGGTCGCGCGCGACCCGCCCCGGGACCGGCCGGCCGGTCCGCCGGTGCAGTTCGGCGACCAGCCGGTCGGTCGCGGCCAAGCCGACCAGATGGTCGAAGCGCAGATCCGGCACGCCGGTGCGCGCGGCCAGCAGATCGGCGGCCGGCGCCAGCGACGCCCCGAGCACCACGGTCAGGGCTGCGTCGCCGAGCGCCCGGATCGCGCCGACCGCGGTGCCGCCACGGCTGAGCGGCGTGTAATCGGGCCCGTCCAGATGGCCGTCGAGCGAGCGCGACAGATCCGGCACCACCACCGGCACCAGGTCGAAGTCGGCGATCAGGTCGCACACCGCCTCGAGGTCGGCCGGGGTCAGCTGGGCGTTTGCGAGCACGGTCACCGGCGATCCCGGCGGGATCGGACCGGGCGGCGCGGCGCGGCCGGCGGCATCCGAGGCTTCGGCGCCGCGGTCGGGCACCAGGGTGCGGATCAGCGCGGTGACCGCGGCGGCCCAGCCGCTCTCGAGACAGCCGACGAAGTCGGGGGCGACGATCGGCACCACCGGCGTCGCGGCGAATTCCGGATGACGGGTGCGGAACTCGTGGAGGGGGAGCGACAGGTCGCAGCCCTCGACCTCGGTCAGGCCGGTGGTGACCACGCCGATCAGCGCCGGCGCGGCCTTGGTGCACAGGGTGGCGAGCGCCTCGACCACCGCCTCGTCGCCGCCCATCACGGCGCCGACCTGGTCGATCGCGGTGGTCTGGACCGGGATCGGCTCGCGGAAATGGCGGACGAACAAGACCTTGGCGAACGCGGCGCAGCCTTGCGAGCCGTGCTGGAGCGGGATCGCGCGGTCAACGCCGAGCAACGCCAGGGTGGCGCCGACGGTCTGGCTGGTCTTGAGCGGGTTGACCGACAGCGCTTTGTTGCGTTTGACGACCTCGGTCATGCCGCGGCCTCCGCGCCGGTGGCGGCCCAGGGCGCCGGCGCGCGCACCAGGGGCCAGATCGGGCTGTCCAGGGTCAGCACCAGCTGGCGCGCCAGCTCGACCATGCCGTCGTAGCCGGCGTAGGCGAAGGTCCGCTCCTGGTTGATGTCGAGGAACGGCAGCTTGGCCTTCAACGCCGTGTACATGTTGCGCCCGCCGGCGATCAGGACATCGACCTTCTCGGCGCGCACGATCTCGAGCAGCGCGCGCGGATTGCCGTCGTCGATCATCACCGCGTCCTCGCCCATCAGCTGGCGGATGCGCGCCTTGTCCTCTTCGGTCGATTTGCGGGTGCCGGTCGCGACCACCTCGAGCCCGAGGTCCTGGAGCGCCGCGACCACCGACCACGACTTGACCCCGCCGGTGTAGAGCAGCGCCCGCTTGCCGGCGAGCCGGCGCCGCCACGGCGCCAGCGCGGCATCGATCCGCGCCTCTTCGCGCGCGATCAGGGCTTCGGTGCGCGCCGGCAGCGCCGGGTCGTCGAGCAGCCGGGCGAAGTCGCGGAGCGCCGCCGAGACGTCGGCGACGCCGTAGAAGCTGCCCTCGAACCACGGCATGCCATAGCTGTCGTGCAGCTTCCGGGCGACATTGATCATTGCCTTGGAGCAGACCATCATCAGCGCCTCGGCGCGATGCAGGCACTGGACGTCGCGGAACCGGGCGTCGCCCGACAGCGTGCCGACCACCCGCAGACCCAGCTGGTCGAATAAAGGCGTCACGTGCCACAGCTCGCCCGCGATGTTGAATTCCCCGACCAGACCGATGTCGTGCACGGTAACCCCCGGCCGCCGGCTGTCGGCGGGCGGTGGATCGGGTTCGCGGGTGCCGATGACGTGGCGGACCATCGCCTCGCCGGCGATCCGGTTGCCGAGGTTCTTGGTGCCGTAGAAGCCGGCGGCATCGACCGGCACCACCGGCGTGCCCCAGCGCCGCGCGGCCTCGGCGCACACGGCGTCGAGGTCGTCGCCGGTCAGCGCGGGCACGCAGGTGTTGTAGACGAACACCGCGGCCGGCGCGTAACTGTCGATCGCTTGGCGGATCGCATGGATCAACCGCTTTTCGCCGCGCCCCATGATGATGTCCTGCTCGGTCAGATCGGTGGTCATGCCGATCCGATAGAGCGCGGGCCCGCTCGACCGGGTGCCGCGGTTGTCCCACGAGCTGCCGGCACACGCGATCGGCCCGTGAACGATGTGGGCGACGTCGGCGATCGGCAAAAGCGCGATCTGGGCGCCGTCGAACGCACAGCCGCCTGCCGTCGCCCCGGGCTTGGGGCGGGCACAGCCCGACTTCGCCTTGGCGTTGTGGGCGCACGCCGGCTCGTCGCGCAAACCGGCAAGCTCCCGAGCGGTGATGGCCACGACCGGCACCTCCCCGAACCCGTCAACTGACGGGAAGCGGTGCAGCAACCCGCGTGCCAGCCCGCGCCGCCACGGGTCTCGGCCCAACTCGGCGGCACCGCTGGTCACAAACCCGACAAGCCTCGGCCCGGCCCGCCCGGTTTGCGACAGCGCGGCCGGCGTGAGGTTGGGCGACGTGAGGGCGTCGAGCGAACGTATCGAACAAAAGAAGAACAACTGGCGCGCACGCCCAACCGGTGGTAAGCTCTCGCCATGACGACCACAAGACAGCGCCTCCGCGACCCGGTCCATGGCCTCATCGTGTTCGACCTCGGCGACGCATCGCAGGCCGATGTCGTGGCCTGGGCGCTCGTCAACACGCCGGAGTTCCAGAGGCTCCGCCGCATCCGCCAGCTTGGGGTCTCGGACCTGGTGTTCCCCGGCGCGACCCACACCCGTTTCGCCCATTCAATCGGCGTTTATCACCTCTCCAAACGCTTGCTGAAGGTTTTGTCGGAAGAGCTCGGAGACACCTATGACAGGGAGAAGGCTAAGGTGGTGCAATGGGCGGCGCTCTTGCACGACATCGGCCATGGTCCGTTCAGCCACGCCTTTGAGGTGGCGCGCGAGGAACTGGCGACCAAGAACAATCGCCCAAAGATCAAGAAGCACGAATCATTTAGCGCGGATATCATCCGCAACCCTTCCGGTTCCTTTACCAAAATCCTGGGTCGCGAGATAGCCGAAGAGATCGCGCGCCTGATACAAGCGGAGGAGCCTAAAGATATCTATCACGCCGTGCTAAAGTTTCGTCTTACTCCGTGATCGACGGCGAGGAAAGAAAGGAACATAAGCGAATACGTGTTACCACGAAGGACGGCGTTGCCGATATTGTCGACTTTGCGGATACGGTTATTGGAAAGGCCCAAACCACACCGCGAATCCTGACCAGGTATTACTTCTTGGATAATTATGATGCGGAAACGGCTCAGAAAATCTTGGATGGAGGTTGATAGGATGCAAGACCTGGAGTGCCTTGTCAGGCAAATCCTGATGGCAGGCGATGGTGAAATCGTCGGCCGCATCCGGTTCCAAAAAATTGCTTATTTTCTGGAACAAAAAGGACTTAGGGCAAGCTTGAATTTCACCTACCATCATTATGGTCCCTATTGCCGGGACTTAAGCGAGGCTCTCGATTGGCAGGTGATTCTGGACGAGGTCGAGGAGGAACATAAGGCGGTCACGAACGGCGGCACCTATAGCATCCTTCGCCTGAAGCAGCCCGCCGGTGAGAAGCAGCCCTTGGGTCGCCTTCACCCGGACCAAGCTCGGCGACTGGTCCGAAGCTTGAAGAAAGAACCGTCGGTGGTTCTGGAACTGGCCGCCACCGTCCACTGGCTGCAACATGGCGAACGGGTCGACGATTGGCGACAAGAGCTGAAAATGCGAAAGAACCGAAAGGCCACCGACTCCAACATCGACCGGGCGCTTACCGTCCTCACAGGCCTTGGACTTCTCTAAAAAGAACACTCCGGTGCAATTCGGAGGGTGCACGTCTCGCGCACCCTGGGGTCGGCGGGACGCCGGTTCTCCGGAGGGGAGCGAGTCGTAGGTCACAATCCAATAGCGCTTCTTGGCCAATAGCGCTTCTTGGCCAATAGCGCTTCTTGGGCGCGGCTGTTACTCCTTGATTTTCAGAGCTTTATTAAATTTGCTTAGTGGCTATGAAAATAGATTCTAACAATCAAATCTAGTTGCAAGCGGTATGATAATGACATTTCCGATTCCCTTTGCTCGCAGTAGGTACAAAGAGCCAGGCTTTCAGCCCATCCCTTTCTGGCAAGCACCTCGGCCGTCGATGCGCCGCACGAGGCCCGGCCTGACGATGCTCGCCGCGGCAGCGGTCGATCGGGTGCTGGCGATGGTGTCCGCCGCGCGGCCGACAGGCGGAACCCGGCGCTGCAGGCGCCGGTTGGCGGCCGCCGAGCGGCCTGCTACCCTCGCGCCCGATCGATTGCGTGACGGGAGCCGCCGATGCTGCGCGCGACGGGTATTGTTTTGATCGTACTGATCCTTTCCGCCGCGGCGCCGGGGCCGCGCGGCTGGGCCGGCGACGGCGCGCCGGCGCTGCCCGAGCGGCTGACCCCGGCCGACGCCTATGCCTGGATGCACGAGCGTGACTTGCTGCTGGTCGATGTCCGCACGCCGCAGGAGTGGCGGTACAGCGGCGTGCCGGCGGGCGCGGTGGCGATCAACCTGTCCGACCCGGGCGGCGCGCTCGGGTTCGCGACCAAGGTGCTGGACGCGGTCCGCGGCGACCGCAGTCGGCCGGTCGCGGCGATCTGCTACACCAACCAGCGCTCGCAGATGGCCAAGCGCGTGCTGGAGTATGCCGGGTTCCAAGAGGTCGCCTATGTGGTCGAAGGGGTGATGCGCAGCCCCGCCGGCCCCGGCTGGATCGGCCGCGGCCTGCCGGTCGAGGTCTGCGCAGGCTGCTGATCGCCCCGGCCCGGCTCAGGCCGCCCGGCCCTCGCCGAGCGCGTCGGCCGGCAGCACGCCGCGGTCGATCGCCCAGCGGATGACCACGTCGGCGATCAGCGCCGGGCGTTCCTCATGGGCCAGATGGCCGACCCCGGGCAGCGACTGCATGGTCGCGTCTTGGACCCGCGCGTGGACCTCGAGCGCGTCCGACGGCGGCACCGCGCGGTCTTCCGCCCCGACCACCAGCGCGAGCGGTGTTTCGAGCTGCGACAGATTTTGCGAAAAGGTGTCGAGGTCCCAGTTCGCCATCATCGCAAGCGCGCCGGCGACATGGCCCGAGGTGCGGAACAGCCGCGCATAGCGGTCGATCCCGCCGGCATCGATCGCCGAGCCGGTGCCGCGGATCAGCTGCGCGACCCGACTGCGGTCGTGCGCGCTCCAGGCGAACACCCGGGGCGTGAACGGGTTCAGGAAGATCAGCTTGGCGAGCGGCGGGAACACCTGGCCCGCGACCCCGCGGAACGGCAGCAACGCGCCGTTCAGACTAAGCAGCGCCTGCGGCGGCGCCCGTCCGTCGAGACACATCTGGACCAAGATCGCGGCCCCGGCCGAGTGCCCGACCGCGAGCGCCGGTGCGAGTTCGAGCGCGCCCAGCAGCTCCTCGACCAGCCAGGCCATGCCGGGCAGGGTCATGCGCGACGGCAGCGGCCGGTCGGTGAAGCCGTGGCCGGGCAGATCGGGCGCGACCACGGTGAACCGCTCGGCGAGCAAGGGCGCGAGGCCGGCCCACGAGTGGGTCGACGCGCCGGTGCCGTGGACCAGCAGCAGGACCGGGCCGGTGCCCATCACCTGGACATGCCAGCGCAGACCGCCGGCGCGCACGAACCGGCTGTGCGGTCGGTTCGGCCAATCGGCGCCGTCGCGGTCCCACTCAAGCTCGCCGCGCATCCAGTTCATCCGCGTGTCCCTTGTTGCGACGGTTTGGGGGCGAAGCCCCCATGTCAGGGGGTTTCACCCCCCGACACCCCCCGACCAGGGGTTGCCCCCTGGACCCCACTTATTAGCAGGGGTCAAGGGGGGTGCCCCCCCTTGGGGGGGTCGAGGGGGCAGCGCCCCCCGCCACGGCCGCCAGGCCGAACTGCCGCCACTTGGGAGATGCCAGCTCTTAACATAGCCCGCCGACGCGCCGGGTCACCCGTCGCCGTAAAGCACGAAGCCGGCCCAATAGGCCGGGTGGTCCATGGCGGCGAAATCGCCCTCGCCGACCCCGGGCAGCGCCCCGGGGCCGCCCGCGCGCAGACCCATCAACGACCGCACCCGCGACAGCCCGGTCGGCGCGGCCCGGGCTTCGGCCAACTGGGCGGTGTAGGCTGCGAGCTTCTCGGCGGCCGACGACTGCCGCATCCAGGCTTGAGCGGTCGCGAGCGCCTCGGCCAACGACGCCCCGTCCCGCCGCCAGGCGTGATAGAACCGGGACATCAGCAAAAAGGTCGCCCGCTCATCGACGTCCCACACCGCGGCGAGCACCGCGTCGGCGCCGGCATAATGTAACGCCGCGGCGAGACTGATGGTGTCGCGCGCGGCGGCCGCGCGGCTCGGCAGCCCCTGGGAACAGGCGGACAGCACCACCAGCCGGGTGCGCAGCAACAGCGGGCGGTCGAGCAGATGCCGGACGGTCAGCCACGGCCCGCCGATCGCGCGGCCGCCGCCGGCCGGTCCCCGCTGGCGATGGTTGAGCGCGATCCGGCTCCGCCGCGGATCGCGGTGATCGACCTCGCCATGGCAGGTCAGATGGACCACCGGGTGCGCCGGCACCCGCGCCAGCAGCTGTTCGACGTCGAGCCCGCCGCTCTTGTGCGCCTCGGTCGCGCCGTCGAACGCTTGGCCGACCATCGCCGCTTCGGCGGCGGCGTGCGCCAGCCCCTCGGTGTCGTACACCACCAGGGCCGACAGCGGCGCCGCGCCGGCCGCCTCGTCACGGTCCGTGCCCCGGTCGCGGCGCCGGCGCGCCAGGGCGCGGGCGCTCGGGGCATGGCCGACCACCGGCGGCGGCGCCTCGGGGTGGTCGGTCAGCCCGGCGGACAGCGGCGGCAACAGCGCGGTCAAGCCGGTCGGGATCACCCGAACCCGCCGCGGCGCGGCCGCGGCCAGCGCATCGCGCAGCAGCGCCACCACCCGCCCCTGCCAGGCGATCACTTCGTCGAGCGCAGCGAGCCAGGCGCGATCGACCCGGCCGGTCTCCTTTTGCGCGCGGGCGGCATCGGACAGCTGGCGAACCACGAGGCCGAGCTCGGACACGGTCAGGCCGGGCAGATCGACATGGTGCGGCGGCGCCGCCGCGCCGACCACAAGCGCGAACCCGGTCGCCTCGCCGGCGCCGAGATAGACCAGCAGCGGGTCGGCGACCGCGGCGATCGCCGCAAAGTCTTCGGTGAAATGCAGGAAATCCTCGCACCCCGGCACGGCGCGGATCGCCGCCACCGCGGCATCGAACGCCGCCCGGGCGGCCGCGACCTCGTCGGCCGGCGGCGTCGGCACCTCGGGATCGCGCTCGCGCCGCACCAGCTCGCGCAGCTCGTGCGCGGCACCGAGGTAGCGGGACGCCATGTCCCACCTCGCCGAATCGTCCGGCCGGCTGCGCAGCGCGGCCAAGTGCGCCTGAACCCCGTCGAGCCGCTGCGCCAGCAGCCCGGCCTGGCTGCGCTCCAGCACCTCGACCGCCTCGGCCGCCGCACCGCCGCCGGCAAGGATCGCCAGCGCGGCGCGCGGCCCCAGATGCGCGGTCTCCTCGGCCCAGGCGTCGGCCGCCTCCAGGCGCGGGTCGAGCGCGAGCAAACGTTCGCGCGCCTCGACCATGCACCGCAATGCCGCAGCGGCCAACGCCGGCGTCTCGGCCGCGACCGCCGCCAGCGTCAACGCCACTGCCGGCTGGCCATCGATCAACGCCCGCGCCACCCGCAGCACCAACTCGGGCGGTACCGCGTTCGCCGCCCCGCCGGCGCCGGCGCGCGACAAGGCGCGGACCAGAACCTCCTGAGCCGGCCGGAAATTGATCGAGGTCGGCGGCGCGACCGCGACGGCCACCAAGGCATGCTCGACCGCGGCCTGTGCGGACTCCGCTTCGCCCGTCGTGGCATAGCGGGTCAGGAGACACTGGGCGAGGGTCGTCTCGATCCAAGCTTTGTCGGTGTGGCCATCGCCTGTTCGGACTGACGCCTGACCAAGAAGATCAATGCTTGAGTCGAGATCGTCCGGGTCGCCGCGCAGGTGGAAACGGTCCTCAAGGCCGATCGCGAGATTAGCGAGCCATTGGGGTCGGTCGGCGTGATCGTCGGGCGTGCGGTCGAGGGCGTTTTGGAAGAGTTCGATCGCGCGGTCGAGATCGTGCGGGTTGCCGCGTAGGTGGAAACGGTCCCCTAGGCCGATCGCGAGATTAGCGAGCCGTTGGGGTCGGTCGGCGTGATCGTCGGGCGTGCGGTCGAGGGCGTTTTGCTTGAGTTCGATCGCGCGGTCGAGATCGTGCGGGTTGCCGCGCAGGTGGAAACGGTCCCCTAGGCCGTTCGCGAGATTTGCGAGCAGTTTGGGTCGGTCGGCGTGATCGTCGGGCGTGCGGTCGAGGGCGTTTTGTAAGAGTTCGATCGCGCGGTCGAGATCGTGCGGGTTGCCGCGCAGGCGGAAACGGTCCCCTAGGCCGCTCGCGAGATTTGCGAGCCGCTTGGGTCGGTCGGCGTGATCGTCGGGCGTGCGGTCGAGGGCGTTTTGCTTGAGTTCGATCGCGCGGTCGAGATCGTG
>JANQHG010000169.1 GCA_028277115.1 Azospirillaceae bacterium | reverse complement strand
ATCCATTGAACAACTACGCCTTTGAGGTCCATCAATACATGCACGACATCGCCGCCGCCGGAGCGCCCGACGCCGCCACCGGTGGCCGACCCGATCCGCACGCCGGCGCCGCCGACCGCCGACGGCGCCGGCACCGACCCGATCACCGACCTGGTCCGGCGGACCATGACCGAGCTCGGCGGCACCGGCGCGACCGGCGACCGCGGGGCAGGTGCCGACGGCGGGGCCGAGCCGGCCGGTCTGACCCTGCAGGAGCAGCAGGCCTTGATCGCGCAACTGTCGGGCAACTGGCTGATCGACCCGGGGGCGCCCGGGATCGCCGGCTATTCGGTCGAGATCCGGATCGACGTCGATCCGGACCGCAAGGTGCGCGAAGCCCGGGTGCTCGATCGCCATGTGCCGCGGATGCGCCGCGACCCGGCGTTCCGCGCCTTTGCCGAAAGCGCCTGGCGTGCCGTGTTGAAAAGCAGCCCGCTCGCGCTGCCGCCGGCGAAGTACGAGAGCTGGAAGCAGATCACGGTCACCTTCAGCCCCGAGGACATGTTCGAACGATGACCCCGTCCCCGATCAGCGCGCCCCGGTGCGACCGCCGACCGCGTCGGCCCGCCGCGCCGTCAAGTCCTCCGTCCCGGTCGCGACGGTGCCACGGGCTGGCCGATCCGGTCGCCCCGATCGCGGTTGCTCTGATCACCGTCGCCCTGGTCACGGTCGGCCTGGTCCGGCCGGTCGCCGCCGAGTTGCGGATCGACGTCACCCGCGGCCAGGCCGAGCCGGTGCCGATTGCGATCACCGGCTTGGCCGGGGCACCGCCGTCGGCGCCCGCGGTCGGCCGGCGGCTCGCCGAGGTGATCTCGGCCGATCTCGAGAGCAGCGGTTTGTTCGCGCCGCTGCCGCCCGCGCGGTTCCCGCCCGAGGCCGGGAGCCGTCCCGACACGCCGCGGTTCGGCGACTGGGTTGCGCTACGCCAACAGGCGCTGGTCACCGGCCAGGTGTCGGGCGAACCGGACGGTCGGCTCAAGGTCGCGTTCCGCCTGTGGGATGTGTTCGCCGAGCAGCAGTTGACCGGACTTGCCTACTACACCCGGCCGAACAACTGGCGCCGGGTCGCCCACATCATCGCCGACGCGGTCTACGCCCGCCTGACCGGCGAACCCGGCTATTTCGACAGCCGGATCGTCTATATCGCCGAGTCCGGACCGCCGACCAACCGGGTCAAACGCCTGGCGATCATGGACCAGGACGGCCACAACCACCGCTATCTGACCGACGGGCGGACCCTGGTGTTGACCCCGCGGTTCTCGCCGACCGCGCAGGAAATTACCTATCTGTCGTTCCTGACCAACAAGCCGCGTGCCTATCTGTTCAACATCGACACCGGCCGCCAGGAAGTGCTGGGCGACTTCCCGGGCATCACTTTCGCGCCGCGGTTTTCACCCGACGGCAACAAAGTGATCATGTCGCTGGCGACCGGGACCCACACCAACATCTACACCCTTGATCTGCGGACCCGGGTGATCGTTCAGCTGACCGACAGCCCGGCGATCGACACCTCGCCGTCTTATGCCCCGGACGGCGACCGGATCGCGTTCGAATCCGACCGCGGCGGCACCCAGCAGATCTATGTGATGGCGGCCGACGGGGCCAGCGTGCGCCGGATCAGCTTTGGCGACGGCCGCTACGCCAGCCCGGTGTGGTCGCCGCGCGGCGACCTGATCGCGTTCACCCGCATCCACCGCGGCCGGTTTTCGATCGGCGTGATCCGCCCCGACGGCACAGGCGAGCGGATTCTCGCCGAATCCTTCCATGTCGAGGGCCCGACCTGGGCGCCCAACGGCCGCATGCTGATGTTCTTCCGCGAAACCCCGATCGACGGCGGGCTTCGGCGGCGCGCCCGGCTCTATGTCATCGACCTCGAAGGCCGTCGGGAACGGGAGGTCGTAACCCCGATGGACGCCTCGGATCCAGCGTGGTCCCCCTTGATTCCCTGATCGCGACCGGTTACTTCATGGCTAAATTGTGTCACACGCGTCGGCAACCGGACACCGTGGTGAGCGGCAGCCGAACCGGGTAGAAATCCGGACAACAAGAAGACACGGACACGGCGGGACGGGGTCGGAATCGCGGCAGAGGAGTGGCGCAATGCGCGCAGCGGTTGTAGTGTTGGTCGGGGTCGCCCTTGTGTTGGCCGGCTGTGAAACGCCGGGCGACGATGCTTCGGGCGACGGGCCGACCACCACGATCCCCGGGGCGGGCGCCGATGCCGGGGGCCTTGGCCGCGCACCGCTCGGGCCGGTTGACGCGCGGGTGACGCCCGGCAGCCAGGCGGATCTGTCGTCGCGGGTCGGCGACCGGGTTTACTTCGGGTTCGATCGATACGACCTGACCACGGCCGCGCGCGCGACGCTCGACCGCCAGGCGGCGTGGCTGCGACAGTTCCCGAACGTGGCGGTCACGATCGAAGGCCATTGCGACGAACGCGGCACCCGTGAGTACAATATCGCGCTCGGCCATCGGCGTGCCACGGCGGTGAAGAGTTATCTGGTCGCGCTCGGGATTCCCGGCAGCCGGATCGACACCACCAGTTTCGGCAAGGAACGCCCGTCGGTCGCCGGGTCCGACCAGGCCAGTTGGGCCGAGAACCGCCGCGCGGTCACCGTGGTGAATTGAGCGGGCGGCGGCTGGCGTCATCCGGACGCCGGCGCGGCCACCTTGCCTCGCCTGGGGCGCGGGATTTAAGGAAAAATCCCCCATCGAAGTTGGGGGGATAGACAGTGCTCCCCCCACGGCATGTGGGGGGCCGTCAGAGAGGGGGCCGACGGCGGCGCCGACCGGCACCTGCAGCGGGGGAAGAACCAGAGGGTGTTGGGGTGACACCCCCAACGGTTCACGCGCGGGATCGCGAGGATACGGTTCACCGTGGCGTCCCGGGCCAGCCAAAGGAGGCGGCCGCCTGTGTTGCTGACCGATCTTGCCGTCAACGGCACCGAATTGTGCGTACTCGATACCGGTCCGGGGGCGACCGGCGAGACCATCTTGTTCATCCATGGGCTGTTGTTCGACCACTGCCAGTTCGCACCGCAGATCGCGGCGATGCGTGCCGATTACCGGTGCATCGCCTATGACCTGCGTGGCCAGGGTCGGAGCGCCGACCATGACGGCCCGAAAATCGACATCGAGCTTTTGTATGACGACATGGTCGCGTTGATCGACCATCTCGGGCTCGGGCCGATCCATGTCGTCGGCCTGTCGATGGGTGGTTTCATTGCGTTGCGCCTGGCGGCGCGGCGGCCGCAGCAGGTGCGCTCGCTCGCGTTGATCTCGACCACCGCCGACCCCGAACCGGCGGCCAACAAGTCGCGCTACCGGCTGCTCGCCGCGGTCGCGCGCTGGATCAGCCCGCGCCTGGTGATCGGGCCGGTGATGCGGCGTATGTTCGGCCGGACCGTGCTGCGGTCGCCGGCGCGCGCCGCCGAGGTGGTCGCCTGGCAGATCGGGTTGCGCCGCCTGCGCCCGACCATCTGGCGCGCCGTCAACGGCGTGATCGAGCGCGAGGACGCGGTCGAGGACGCGCGCCAGGCGCACCAGCCGGCGCTGGTCATGGTCGGCGATGAAGACCGCGCGACCCCGCCCGGGGCGGCTGAACGCTTGGTCGGATTGATGGCGAACGCGCGGCTTTTGCTGATCCCGGCGGCCGGTCACACGCCGACGCTGGAGCGTCCGAACCTGACGACCGACGAGCTGTGTCGGTTCTTCGGCGATCTTAAGGACAAGGCGGCCTAAGGGCGCGAGCGGGCAGGGGGGGGGACCGCCGGCGATGGCGGCGGGCGACGATCCGCGCATCGCGCAACGGAGAGCGTCCGATCCGGCGCACTCGGTCTGGGTCGGGGCGTCGGCCGGCACCGGCAAGACCAAGGTTCTGACCGACCGGGTGTTGCGGTTGATGCTCGCCGGCACCCCGGTGCCGCGCATCCTGTGCCTCACCTTCACCAAGGCGGCTGCGGCCGAGATGGCCAACCGGTTGGCGACCACGCTGGCCGGTTGGGCGACCGCTGGCGACGCCGACCTGGTGGCGCGGCTGACCGACCTGACCGGGATGCCGCCCGGCCCGGCATCTGTGCGCGACGCCCGGCGCCTGTTTGCGCGCGTGGTCGATTGCCCGGGCGGGCTCAAGATCCAGACGATCCACGCGTTCTGCCAGTCGCTGCTACGCCGGTTCCCGCTCGAGGCCGGGCTTGCGCCCAACTTCGACGTGATGGACGAGCGCACCGCGTCCGAGCAACTCGCCGAGGCCGAGCTTGCGGTGTTCGCCGCGGCGCGCGCCGACCCGACCGCGCCGCTTGGCCGGGCGTTGCGCCACCTGACCGCCGACAACACGCCCGAAACGTTCGGCAAGCTGCTGGCCGAGGTCAGCGGCGAGCGCGGCCGGCTTGCCCGCATCCTGGCCGCCCACGATCAGGGCGCCGGCGACGGCGGGCTTGGCCGCGCGATCGCGGCGGTGTATCGCACGCTCGACGTCGCGGTCGAAGACGCCGGCGGCGCGGACGATCCGGGCGCCGAGGGCGACGCCGCCGACCGCGTGCTGGTCGCCGCCGCGTGCCGCGACGACGCGGTGGATCGCGGGCGCCTGGCCGCCGCCGCCGCGGCGCCGGCCGCCGG
>JANQHG010000147.1 GCA_028277115.1 Azospirillaceae bacterium | reverse complement strand
CGCGGCGACCTCGGCCGGGTCGACCCGGCGCACCAGCCGGCGCGCGGTGCGCATCACCAGGCTGCGCGTGCCCGACCGCGCATAGTTGAGCCGGCGCGCCGCGGCGGCCAGCGTGCCGGCGTGGGCGGCGGCCGGCAGCTCGGCGGCCAGCGCCCGGAACGCCGCCTCGTCCGGCAGCCCGCTGCCATCCCAGCCGCTGAGCGCGTCCAGGGTCCGGGGCAACGCGCGCGCGACCTCGCGGTCCTCGACGCTGCGCCACAGCATGCCGCCAATCGGCACGAAGAAGGTGACGGCGAGAAAGGCCAGGAGCGGGACGACCAGGCACACCGCCTCGATCCGCCGCCGCCGCTCCGCCCGCCGCAGCCGTCGGCGAAGGGTGCGGGCGTCGGCGCCGTCGTCGGGTGGGGTCATGATCGCCATGGCTTGAGACGGGGCTGGACCGGACGGTCCATGGTGTTTGATCGATACCGAAAACCGGCTGCCGGGTCGACATGAAACCAGGGCGGTCGGGGGCGGTGACCGACCTTTCGGTCCGCTCGGCGCGCCGCATGCGTTAGGGTTTCGTCGCGGAGGCGGGACGGCTCGTCGAGACCAGGGGAGATGGAGACCGCCGTTGATCGATGCCGCCGACATTTCGTGCCGATCGCGTGGACCCAGGGTCGGGGTGCTCGCGGTGGTCTGGCGGGACGGACGGGTCCTTTTGGTGCGGCGACGCAATCCGCCCCAGGCCGACATGTGGGGTTTCCCCGGCGGCTCGGTGGAGGCGGGCGAGACCCTCGCCGACGCCGCGGTCCGAGAGCTGCGGGAGGAAACCGGGGTCGCCGGGCGGGCGTCTGGCGTGGTCACCGCGCTCGACCTGATCGATCGCGACCCGGCCGGCGCCCTGCGCGTCCACTATGTCCTGGTCGCCGTGCGGGTCTTCCCGGAGCGTGGCGAGGCCCGCGCGGCCGACGATGCGCGCGAGGCCGCGTGGTGCGCGCCGGCGGCGCTCCCCGCTCCGCTGTGCGACGACGTCGCGCGGGTCGTCCAGCTGAGCCGGCCCGGTTCGTAGGGCGGATGGCCGATGCGGTGCGCCCCCCACGCCCACTCTTGGACGTCCGCCCGCCGCGATCAATCGGGCATTCGACCTTGAGGAAAAAAACGACTTGGCAGGTCAAGACCCACCACCGCCGACGCGGACACCGTGGCTGGCGCACTTTCCAGATGTCATCGTCCATACCGACGTCAAGGCGCGCGATGGTCACGCGGCCTATGTAGACGCCAAATCCGGCAACGCCGAGGCGGCCAGGACCTTGGCGCAAGCGCTGTTGAACCGCGACGCCGTCGCGTGTATCCGCACCCTGCTCGGGCACAGAAGGCCGATCCTGGTTGCGGTATCTGCGATAGAACGCGCTGGCTTCAACGCGATTCCGGACGCGATGGCAAAGGCGTTGGGCCAAGATCTTGACTTAATAGTCGAACCGGAGATTTGCCAAGTCAACAAGACGGGACACACGCGGGCGAGTGCGGCGCATCGGATCGTAACACCGGCCCGATTTGACGGCACTGTGACAAAAGGTATGGAATATTTTGTCATTGACGATCATATTGGTCTTGGTGGGACGATTGCGAACCTTAAAGGATTCCTGGAACAGCATGGCGGTCATGTCGTTGGCGTTACCACACTGACCGCGAGCAGGAACAGCGAGAAGCTGTCGCCCCGAAAGAAAACCCTCGACAGTTTATGGGAAAAACATGGACAAGACCTCGAAGACCTTTGCCGTGACAAACTCGGGTACGGCCTCGACCGGCTCACGGAAGCCGAAGCCGGATTTCTCTATCGTGGACCATCCGTTGACGCCATCCGAAATCGCCTGGCTCAGGCTGCAGAAGAGGCGCGTGTTCGAGGCCTTTACACGGTCGAAGGCTGGGACGCCGGAGCCGGACTGACGGGCGGGGAGACCGGGGACACAGATACCGGGAGCTGACCGACGGTTTCCGATCCCCGGTGTCCTGATTACCGCGGCAAACCAGCCGAGACGGTCAACAACCCCGGGCGTGCCGAGTCTCCGCCGGGCGGTCGGCGCCGATTAGGCCGCGCCGAACCGACCTTCTCATGGTTGTGCCGCCGACCTCGTCAGTCATCGGTGCAACAGGCGTCGAAAAACCCGCTCGGTCGCGTTCAAATCTTTCGGATTGGGCGGGCGACCAATAGAAATCGCGGGTCCGGACGTCGGCACACACCAAATCTGGCACCACCCGCAGGTCTGAGCGACCCGGTCGATCCCGTCGGCCGTGGAATACTGACGTATTCGGATCTGGGGTAAAATCGGTTTCATCCTCGCTGTGTTGTCACATAACATTTCACCTGACGGGCTCGACACAGGCGCTGTTGACGACGGTTGGACAGATTATTATGGTCGGGATTAGTGGCTATCATTAACTCAGACTACTGGGTCGTGTCGCCAATACACCAGGGTGGACAGAGTTGTCGCAACGACGGAACACAGTGGCCCACCGACGCCGTGGCAGCATGGGGTCGAACGGGGCTATCGCGGTCGGGCTGCTGTTGGCGTTGCTGACCGGTTGCTCGTCGGGGCCGGACATTCCCGAGATTGAAACCAGAGCGCTCGATCTCACGATCACCCCGGATGCCAACCAGGACAATGCGATCGCGGTCGATCTGGTGCTGGTGTTCGACATCGCGCTTGTAGACCAGGTCGGCGGGATCGATGCCGCCACCTGGTTCATGACCCGCGACCAGATCCTGCTCGCCAACCCGACCGGGTTCGAGGTCCAGTCGTTCGAATTGATCCCGGGCCAACCCCGCGTGCCGGTCGAGGTCGGCGACCGCGGCGAAGACGCCGTCGGCGCGTTCCTGTTCGCCAGTTACATGAGCCCGGGGCCGCACCGCGCGCGGATCGACACCCTGCGCGACGTGGTGGTCGAGCTCGGGCGGGAGACCTTCACCGTCTCGCCCCCGCCGACCTGACAGCCCGGTGCGCGGCATGACCCGGACCACACCCCCCGTCCCCGACCCGATCCAATGGTACGAAGGAATGCTGCTGACCCCGCAGCATTTCCAGCAGGGGTGGCTGCGTCAGGACCAGCTGCTGCACTACCACACCGCCCGGCTTGCCCCGTTCTCCTATGGGGTGGCCCGGCTCGAGATCGACCAGGCCCTTTTGGTGGTCGGCACCTTCCGGGTGCTCGCGCTCGAAGCGGTGCTGCCCGACGGTCTTTTGGTCACCCACCCGCGCGACCGCGGCGACGACCTCCAGATCGACCTCACCGCGTTCGGCGAGGCGCTGAAGGACGGGCCGATCATCGTCCATGCCGTGGTGCCGGTGCACAAGCCCGGTGCCGCCGCCGGCGGCGAGCTTGCGCGCTATCGCTCGGTCGAGACCGCGCCGGTGGTCGACGAGAACACCGGCGACAACGAGCAGGCGATCCCCCGGCTCCAGCCCCGGCTCGCGCTGTTGGTCGCCGACCCGGTGCCGCAGAAGTTCGTCCATGTGCCGCTCGCGCGGGTGATCTATCGCAACGAGGCGTTCCGGCTCGCCGATTACACCCCGCCGACCGTCGCAACCGCGCCGGACTCGGGCCTGGCCGAGCAGTGCCGCGGCATCGCCCGGCGCATGCGCGAGAAAGCCGCCTTCCTGGCCGGCCGGCTGCGCGCGCCGGCCCAGGTCGTCCAGGTGTCGACGCTGGCCGAGACCCGCCACGCCGTCCAGTGCCTGGTCGCCGGCCTGCCCCGGCTGGAGGCGTTGATCGGCATCGGCGCCGCCCACCCGTTCGCGCTCTACACCGCGCTCAGCGACATCGCCGGCGCGGTCGCGACCCTCGGCCCGGGTCTGGTGCCGCCGATCTTCGAGGCCTACGACCACGGCGACATCCAGCGTTCGCTCCGCCCGGTGATCGAGTTCATCGGGCGGATGATCGACACGATCGCCGAAACTCACATGACGATCCGCTTTGCCGGCCACGACGACGGCTTCCGGCTCACCCTGTTGCCGGCCTGGGTCGACGGCACCGGCCTGTTGATCGGCGTGCGGCACGCCGCCGGCCGGACCGAGGCCGAGACCGACGACTGGGTGCAGAAAGCCGTGATCGCCTCGGCCGACCAGATCGGGTCGCTGCGCTGGCGCCGGCTGCGCGGTGCGCCGCGCAGCCGGGTCGACCGCGACGATCGCCTGGGCGTCCTGCCCGACGCCGGGGTCTTGCTCTACCGGATCGAGGTCGTCCAGGAGCCCGCACTGATCCTGCCCGACCAGACGCTCGAGATCGTCGGCCCCGGCCCGCGGCCGGAGGCCGGCTTTCCCGCCGAGATCGTGCTCTACGTCGCCGCGCCCGGCGCACCGGCCGAGACCCCGCCATGACCCCAGCGGACGACGGCTGGTCGGACGACCGCTGGTCGGGTGGCGGCTGGCCGGGGGCGGGCCGGGTGGGCGCGCTCGCGCTCGCCGGCCCGACCGGCCGCGGCGATCCGCTGCAGGCCCAGTTCGGCGAGTTCTATCGCCAGTTGCTGCGGATCAAGTCCGCGCTCGCGGCCGGCGGCCGGCCGGCCGGCATCCCGAACAACCTCAGCCCCGACGAGGTCGCGGCGACCGTCCACCGCACCCTGCTCCAGCTCTTGGCGCATCAAGAGGCGCAGGCGCGCCAGATGGGCGGCGCCTACGGCGTCGCCCTGTTCGCCGAGGCCCAGTATCTGATGGCCGCGCTCGCCGACGAGACCCTCTTGTTGCGGGTCGAGTGGGAAGGCCGCGACGCCTGGCAGCGCCAGTTGCTGGAAACCGCCCTGTTCGGCACCAGCCTGGCCGGCGAGCGGGTGTTCGAACGGCTCGACACCCTGTTGGTCGATCCCGCGCGCGCCCATCCGAGCCTTGCGACCCTCTATCTGATCACGCTCGCGCTCGGCTTTCGCGGGCGCTATTGGCGCGACCAGGATGCGGTGCAGCTGCGGACCTACCGAACCGCGCTCGCGCGCATCGTCACCCGCGCGATCCCCGATGCGGTCGGGGTCGGGCGGCGCCTGTTCGACCAGAGCTACCGCTGCACGGTCGATCAGGGCCGGGCGGTGCGCCTGCCCGGGCTGCGGCGCTGGCTGACCGCGCTCGCCGTGGTGGTCGGGCTGTTCCTGGTCGGCGGCCTCCAGTTGTGGCGGTCGGCGACGGTCGAGCTCGAGCGCGCGATCGTCGAGCTCGACCGCAGCATCGCGTTTCATTTCGGCAAAACCACCCCGAGGCGCGCGCCGACGGCCGACCCGCGCCCCTGAGGAGACCTTTCATAGTGCCCGGCGGCGACTTGTCCTTGTGGTCCATCGGTGCCGCGGTGGTGCTGGCGCTCTTGGGGGTCGCCGTGGTCGCCGCCGCCCTGGTGGTGGCGTGGCGGCTGGGCCGGGCCGCCGGGCGCGGGCGCGGGCGCGGCGGCGGCGCGCCGGCCGGGGCGGTCGCCGCCGC
>JANQHG010000106.1 GCA_028277115.1 Azospirillaceae bacterium | reverse complement strand
GCATTGGAGGGACCGAAACGCCCGCGACGACCGGCACGAGCGAGACCCCGGCCGACGACGATGGTCTGATGGACAAGGTGTGCGACCCGGCCAATATTCAGGCCGCGCTCGCCCACGTCATGCGCAACAAGGGCGCGCCCGGTGCCGATGGCATGGCGGTCGAAGACCTGCCCGCGCACTTGGAAACACACTGGCCGGACATCCGCGCCCGGCTTTTGGCTGGAACCTACCGGCCACAACCGGTGCGGCGCGTCGAGATACCCAAGCCGGGCGGCGGCGTCCGCAAGCTCGGCATTCCCACGGCTCTCGACCGGCTCATCCAACAGGCGGTGCTGCAGGTCCTGCAACCCCGCTGGGATGGCACGTTCTCCGACCACAGCTTCGGCTTCCGCCCGGGCCGCTCGGCCCATCAGGCAGTGGCCATCGCGCAATCCCATATCGAGCAAGGATACGGGATCGTCGTGGACATCGATCTGGAGAAATTCTTCTACGCCGACGACTGCAACATCTATGTCCGTTCCTTGCGGGCCGGTCAACGCGTCATGGAGAGCATCACCGCCTTCTTGACGCGAAAGCTGAAACTGAAGGTCAATCCGGAAAAGAGCGCGGTCGGAAAGCCATCCAAGCGCAAATTCCTCGGCTTCAGCTTCCTGGTCTGCCGGGTGGTCGTCAAATGGAAAACCCGGCGCCGACGCTTTGCCCAACTCGCGTCCCGAGGCGTGCCCCCTGCCCTCGCCGCCCCGGCGGCAGGCTCCAGCCGGGGGCCGTGGCGTCTCAGCTGATCCCTGCCCATGCATAGCGCGCTCGACAACGCCACCCTCGAAAAACTGGGACACCCTTCCCTCCTCGAACCACTCCCGTCCGCTTAAGCCGCCGAACCGCCGTGTGCGGACCCGCATGCGCGGTGGTGTGGGAGGGGGAACGCCGCGAGGCGCCCCCTATCCCGATTTTTGACGCTGAGTCCATTGGCGAACCCCTCGGGGCAACTACCCATCACTCGCTCGCTGGACCGAACCACCGCTGAACGGAAAAGCCGGTGCCACGGTCGGGCCCGCTCCAACCGTCAGCGAACTCGGGCGAACTCCTCGCAAACGGCACCGCCGGAAGTCGGCCTTGCGGCCGAAAGCAGGGGCGCCGCCCCCGCACCCCCGCCAGGGGGCCAAGCCCCCTGGACCCCATTTAATCTGGCCTCAAAGGAACAGACACGGAGACGAAGGACCCGCACTCACACCGTTTCTTATGTTCTCCCAAGAACACATTCGTGATAAAGACATTTCGACGATTGCCACCCGCCGAAGAGACCATCGCCATGCGCCTCATCGCCTGCCTCATCCTCGCCGTCTCGCTCGCAACCGTCGCGCCGGCCCCGGCAACCGCGCAATTGGACCGCGATTACGGCGAGATCGCCAACCAAGCCGCCGACCAGCTGCGCGGTCTGACCTCGGAACACCTGCTCGCGATCGGCGTCGGCGCGCTGATCGGCGCCTCAATCGTCGAGACCTTCCTCGACGGCGGGCTGTTCACCTTCGTCGGCATGGTCATGGGCGGCGTCGTCGGCGACTGGTGGTACGGCGAACAGCTGTGGCCGTTCGCGCGCCGCCGCTGAACCGCGGCGCTCTGCCCTACTCGACCGTCACGCTTTTTGCGAGATTGCGCGGCTGATCGACGTCGGTGCCCTTCAACACCGCCGTGTGGTAGGCGAGCAGCTGAACCGGCACCGCATACAAGATCGGCGTCACCACCGGATCGACGGCCGGCAGCGCAATCGCGTCCACCGCGGCATCGGCCAGGCGCGCCACCCCGTCGCGGTCGGAAAACGCCAGCACCTTGCCGCCGCGCGCCACCACCTCCTGCACGTTCGACACCGTCTTGTCGAACACGGCGTCGCGCGGCGCCAACACGATCACCGGCACGCTCTCGTCGATCAACGCGATCGGGCCATGCTTCATCTCGCCGGCGGCATAGCCCTCGGCGTGGATGTAGCTGATCTCCTTCAGTTTCAGCGCGCCCTCGAGCGCGATCGGAAACGCGCCGCCGCGGCCGAGGTACAAGACATCGCGCGCCTCGGCGACCACCGCCGCCATCGCGCGTACCCGGTCGTTCTCGTTCAACACCGCGGCAACCAGGCCGGGCAGCTGGACCAGCGCCCGCACCAGCTCGGCCGCCCGCACCGGATCGACCGCGCCGCGCGCCCGCGCCGCCACCTGCGCCAAACACGCCAACACGGTCAGCTGGGTCGTGAACGCCTTGGTCGACGCAACCCCGATCTCAGGACCTGCGTGGGTCGGCAGCACGCCGTCGCTTTCGCGCGCGATCGTGCTCTCGGGCACGTTGACGATCGACACCACCGTCTGTCCCTGGCCCTTGGCATAGCGCAGCGCCGCCAGCGTGTCCGCGGTCTCGCCCGACTGCGACACCACCAGGGTCAGACCGCCCGCGGGCAGCGGCGCCTCGCGATAGCGGAACTCGGACGCGATATCGACGTCGAACGGCAGCCGCGCGATCTGTTCGAACCAGTATCTGGCGACGCACGCGGCATAATAGGCGGTGCCGCAGGCAACCGCGGTCACCCGCGGTACGGTCGCGAAGTCGCACGGCAACGGCGGCAGGGTCAAACTCAGCGCCTGCGGGTCGACGAACGGACGAAGCGTGTCGCCGATCACCGTCGGCTGCTCGAAAATCTCCTTCAACATGAAATGCTTGAACCCGCCCTTGCCGATCAGCGCGCCCGAGGTCGCGGTTTGGCGGATCGGGCGGGTCACCTCGGTGCCGGCGGCGTCGCGCACGATCGCGCGGCCGCGGTGGACCTCGACCCAGTCGCCCTCTTCCAGGTAACAGATGCGGTTGGTCAAGGGCGCGAGAGCCAGCGCGTCGGAGCCGAGATACATCTCGCCGTCGCCGTACCCGACCGCCAACGGCGAGCCGCGCCGCGCGCCGATCATCAGATCGTCCTCGCCGGCAAACAGGATCGCGAGCGCGAACGCGCCCTCAAGCCGCGCCAGCGCGCGGCGGGTCGCCGCGACCGGCGGTTCCTGGTCGTCGAGATAGCGGTGGATCAGATGAACCACGATCTCGGTGTCGGTCTCGGTCTCGAACCGGTGGCCGAGCCCGGCCAACTCGTCGCGCAACGCCTGATAATTCTCGATGATGCCGTTGTGGACCACCGCGACCCGGTCGGTCGCATGGGGATGGGCGTTGACCTCGGTCGGCCGGCCATGGGTCGCCCAGCGGGTGTGGCCGATCCCGACCAGCCCGTCGAGCGGCGCCTCGGCGAGCCTGTGTTCGAGATTGATCAGCTTACCCTCGGCCCGTCGGCGGGTGATCCGCCGATCGACCAGGGTCGCGATCCCGGCCGAGTCGTACCCGCGGTACTCGAGCCGACGCAGCGCCTCGACCAACAAAGGCGCCACCGGCCGATCCCCCAAAATGCCGACGATCCCGCACATCCGCCCCAATCCTCCCCGCCACACGTCTCATGCGCACCGGCAGGCTATACGCCGGCCGCGCGCCGCGGGTCCAGGGCGCGCGCGCCGACGCCGCCGCGGCCGCCCCCGATGCGACGCCGCAACGGTTCCCGGCGAAGCGCGCCCGCGTCCGGGCCCGGACCAACGAACCAACTTGTCCGCCGCGGGGTCGGCCCGGTACTGGTCAGACGGTCCGATCGGGCGGCGCACGGGCGCACCCGTCGGACCGATCGATCGACACGGACGACGACGGGCGGTGAGACATGCTCGCACAGCGCACCGGGACGCAGCGCACCGGCGCGACGTCCCTGCGACGGCAGGGGTGGCTGGCGGCCGCCATGGGGTTGATGGTCGGGCTCGCCGCGGGCGGCGCGCTCGCCGACGGCGCGCGCACCCTTGGAACTGCCGCCGGCACCTGGGCCGTCAACTGCGAAGTTGACCGGATGACCGATGTCCGACGCTGCCGCCTGATGATCCATCGCGAGATCGGCGGCGGCGAGACCGGACCCGAGGTGGTCGCGCTCAGCGTCGTCCCGGCCGGTCAGAACCTGCACCTGTTCGTGACCACCGACCTCGGCGTCTTGTCCGGCTGCGCGCTCCGGGTCGACCGGCGGCCCCATGTCGAGACCGAGGTCGCGACCTTCAACATGTGCATGTTCAGCCATTTCCAGGCCGGCACGCTCGACGACCAGTTCCGCGACGGCGCGGCGGTGCTGGTTCGCCTGATCCTCGCCGATGGCATCGGGCACCGCGACGTCGACTTCACCCTGACCGGGTTCCAACGCGCGTACGAAGAGATGCTCGGCTACCTGCGCTGAACGCCGATCGCGGGGGATGTCGGCCGCCGGGCGATCACACCGGCAGTGCTGCGCAGCCGATCACCTCGCCCGTCCGGTCGGCCATCGCGATGCCCTCGGCGAGTCGGCCACCGGGGTCGGCGGCCAGGATCAGCGCCGACCCGTCCGTCGCCCGATCCGACCGGTCATGGTCGACCAGGACCGCCGCCCGCAGCCGACCGTCCGCCCCGACATGGACCAAGGCCGGCCGCGCGGCGGCCGACCATCGACCGGCACCGGTCGCCGACGCTGCGACCATCCGGCCGCAGCCGCGGTCCGCCAACAGGTGAAGCCGGTGCTGGCCGGCCGGGATGCGGGCAAGGTCGAGCCGCAGCCACCGTCCATCGACGGTGTCGGTGACCGTAACCTGCCCGAGCGCACGTCCGTCGCGATCGTGGACCGCGGCCACCACCGGGACGCCGGCCGCCGCGTCAACCACCGCGCCCGGGCCCGGGATCACCTGGGTCGTGACCGCCAACCCAACGAGCGTGATCGCGCCGACCGTGGCGGCGCGCGCGGCCGCTGACACCATCATCCCCGTGTCCTCCCCACTCTTTCTTTTGGCGCGTCTCTCGGCCGGACGTCCAATTTTCACACCTAAAGACCGTAATAACTGGTATTTCACCCGACCCTCTTATCGCACCGGGGCGGTGCCTCATCTGTGGCATAACGCCGCATGGGTGGGGCGGGAACGACCGGCCAACGCTCACAGCGGCAAGGTCACGATCACCCGCAGCCCTGGGTCGGGCGTGCGGTTGGCGAGCTGGACGTCGCCGCCATGGCCGCGGATGATCGACCGCGCAACCGCGAGCCCGAGCCCGGTGCCGCCGGTCTCGCGGCTGCGCGAGGCCTCGAGCCGGAAGAACGGCGCGAACACCTGCTCATGCGCCTCGTCCGGGATGCCGGGGCCGTCGTCGTCGATGCCGATCGTCGCCTGACCGCGCTCGGCCGCCAGCGTCATGCGCGCCCGCTCGCCATAGACCACGGCGTTGTCGACCAGATTTTCCAAAGCCCGGCGCAGCGCCAGCGGGCGGCACGGGCAGACCAGCCGTGGCGGGCCGGCGTAGGTGACGTCGTGACCCTGGTCGTGGCGCGCCTCGGCGATGCTCTGCAAGAGATCGGCAAGGTCGACCGGCGAACGCGGCTCGGCCGCGGCATCATCGCGCGCGAACGACAGGGTCGCCGCCAGCATTGCCTGCATCGCGTCGAGATCGTCGAGCATCTTGCGCTGCAGCGCAGGGTCGGCGACCAACTCGGCGCGCAGGCGCAGACGGGTCAAGGGCGTGCGCAGATCGTGGCCGATCGCCGCCAGCATCCGGGTGCGGTCCTCGACGAACCGGCGGAGCCGCGCCTGCATCTGGTTGACCGCGCGGATCGCCGCACGCAGCTCGCGCGGGCCGGCTTCGGGCAACGGTTCGGCGGCGCGGTCGACCCCAAGATGGGCGGCCGCGGCCGCAAACCGCTTGATCGGCCGGGTCAGCCGGCGCGCCGCCCACCACGACAGCCCGGTCACCGCCAGCGCGATCAGACCCATGTGCAACAAGAAGCGCGCGACCGCCTGGCGCGGGTCGTACGGGTCGTTGCCGGCAAACACCAGCCAGGTGCCGTCGGCCAGCCCGACCGCGATCCGCACCCGCGCGGGCCAGCTGCGGTCGCGCCGTCGGCGCGGCGGCTCGACGTCGGTGGGCGGTCGGACCGGCAGCGGCCCGATCAGCCCGATCCGGACCGCCCGCACGCCCGGCAGCTCATGCGCAAGCCGCCGGCGCAGCCGTTCCAACGGCCACATCCCGGGCGCGGCCGGAAAGTCGGGCGGCTCGGCCTGCCACGATACCCCGAGGAACGGGTCGTCGAGCGCAGCGATCACCGGTGCCCGCTCGGCCGCCGGGGTCGCCTCGACCAAGGTGACGATCGCCCCGATCCGCCGGACCAACTCGCCGGGATGATGGCTCGCGCGGACGTCGGGACGCAATGCCGCGTACACCCCCGCGCCGATCAGTTGGACCGTGATCAGCGCGATCACCACGGCGAGCGCGATCTGCGTCGCGATCGTGTCGGGCCACGGCCGCGCGACCCGGGCGAACCATCGGCGCATCGTCATTCCGCGACCACCGTGGGCGTGAACAGATAGCCGCCGCCGCGCACGGTCTTGATCAAGGTCGGCTCCTGCGGGTCGGGCTCGATCTTGCGCCGCAGCCGGCTGACCTGGACATCGATCGCGCGGTCGAATGCGACCGCCGCCCGGCCGCGCGCAAGATCGAGCAGCTGGTCGCGGGTCAGCACCCGTTGAGGATGCTCGACGAACGCGACCAGAAGGTCGTATTCGCCGGCGCTCAGCTGTACCAGGGCGCCGTCGGGCGCGGTCAACGCGCGCCGCGCGAGGTCGAGCCGCCAGCCTTCAAACCGCAGCGCGCGCGGCGCCGACCGGCCGCCGCCGACCGCGACCTTGCCGGGGCCGGGGCCGGGGCCGGGGCCGGGGCCGCGGAGCGTCGCCGCCGCCGCGTCGGTGCTGGTGCTGCGCCGCAACACGGCCTTGACCCGGGCGAGCAGTTCGCGCGGGTTGAACGGCTTTGCGACATAATCGTCGGCGCCGAGCTCCAGCCCGACGATCCGGTCAGTGTCGTCGCCGATCGCCGTCAGCATCACGATCGGCAACGCCGTGGTCGCGCGCAGCCGCCGGCAGATCGACAGCCCGTCTTCACCCGGCAGCATCACGTCCAGGATCACCAGATCGATCGGCCCGGCCGCCAGCGTCCGGTCCATCTCCGCGGCGGCGCGCGCGCCCGAGACCCGAAAGCCGTGGCGGGCGAGGAACCCGGACAACAGATCGCGGATCTCGGCGTCGTCGTCGACAATCAAGACATGAGGCGACGCCAGGGGCGCGCCGGGCGGCGGTGGGCGGGTCATTCGGCCTCGCAGGCAGCGCGAAAGCCGTCCAAATCGTCGCCCGAGAGCCCGAGCCGGACCTCCGCTCGGCCCGCCAGCGCCAGCGCGGCGACCAGATTGTGCACCGAATGGCGAAAGCCGTGCTTGTCGCGCAACACGAAGGTGCGCACGCCGGCGCGGTCGTCCTGGCCCGGGCGGGGACGGACCGCGGTCAACATCAGGTCGACCCGTTCGATCGCGATCCGGTCGAGCACGATGCCGTAGACCCGGGCCAGCGCCCGCTCGGCGACCGCCAGGAAATCGATGGCATTCACGGTCGGCCCGAGCGCAAGCCCGCGGGCCCCGGGGTCGACCGGCCGGCGGAACCGCCCGATCAGGATCTGGCCGTCGTGGGCGACCTGCATCATCCGGGCAAGCGTGATCGTGACGTCACCGACAATGTACTCGTACCCGCGCGGCGCGGTGCCTTCGACCTGATGGTAGGAGAAATGGGCGCCGATCGAAAAGGCGGCGCGCACCGGCGGCGCCGGCGCGCCCTCGGCCCGGGTCGCTTCCAGGTGCGCGAGGGTCAACAGGAAGGCGGCAAAGGTCTTGGCGTCCTCGACCAGCCCGGCGCGCCGGTTCCAGACGTAAAAGCCGTCGCCGGTGGTCGAGCGCGCGATCTCGATCGGCTGGCCGGCCTTCTCGAACCGGGTCGCCGACAGGTTGATCGCGGTCTCGAGCCGGGTCAGCTGGCCGAGCTGGTTGAGCGGCGAGCCGCGCGAAAACCCGACGATGTCGAACAACGCGACCGCGCGGTGCGCGGTGTGCGAGACCGTGTAGCGCCGGATCAGGTTGTCGATCGTCGCCGGGTGGATCAGGCCGGACGCGGTGCCGATCAGCCGCGGCATCTCGACCACCGCCGCCGGCACCCCGAGCCCGCGAACCAGCGCCGAGACCTCGGCGTCGTCGAGCCGACGGGGACCCGAGAACACCCGGGGCCGGTCGGAAAACAGGGCGATCGCACGCTCGACCGGCCCGTGGACGATCACGACCTGATAGCCTTCGGGCCGCCAGCCGACCACCGAGTTGCGCCCGAGGTCCCATAGCTGGCGCAGCTCGGCGTCGAGCGTCGCGAGCGCCGAGCGCAGGCCAGGGTCAGCCGCGCCCGCCACCCGTGGCACTCCCGATCGCGGCCGCGGCCGCGGGGTCGATCCCGGTCTGCGCGGCGCTGAGCGCCCACAGCCGCGCCATTGCCTGCTGATCGCGCGCGGCCGGGTCGGGCGCGACCGGCCGCTCGTCGACGACATAGGCGCCGGTCACCGCGGCGAACCCGGGGTCGCTCGCGACCGCGATCGGGGACCGAGCGCCGTCGGCGCAGCTGCGCGCGAACCAGCGCGCGGCCAGCCGCCACAGGAACATCGGCACCGCGGCGTTGGCGGTCGCGATGTCGCTTGCGCACAAGCCCGGGTGGACCGCGTTGGCGGTGATCCGGGCGGGGTCGAGCCGCTGCGCACACGCAAATGTGAACAGAAGATTGGCGAGCTTCGATTGCTTGTAGGCCAGCCAGACATGATAGCCGCGCCGAAGTTGGGGGTCCGCCCAGCGGATGCGCGCGCCCTTGTGCGCGGCCGAAGCGACCGTGATCACCCGCGCCGGCGCCGCCACCGCGGCTGCCCGGTCGAGCAGATCGAGCACCAGGTGGGTCAACAGGAACGGCGCCAGATGGTTGAGCGCCCAGGTCATTTCGATGCCGTCGGCGCTGAGTTGACGTTGCCCGAACAGGGCGCCGGCATTGTTGATCAGCACGTCGAGCCGGTCGGTCGCGTCGCGCACCGCGGCGGCGAGCCGATGCACCTCCGCCTGGACCGAGAGGTCGGCAGCCAGAAACCGAGCGGCGGTGCGCCCGGTCTCGGCGTCGAGCGCGGCCGCCGCCGCGGTGCCGCGCCCGACCGATCGGCCGACCAGCAGCAACTCGGCGCCGCGGCGCGCCAGCCCGCGCGCGGTCTCGTAGCCGATCCCGGCGGTGCCGCCGGTGATCAAAACCACCCGACCCGCGAGGCCGGCGCCCTCGCCGACCGAAAGCCCCGCGGTGTGAGAAGACATTTGAGCGGTTGGCGCCGCGGTCGCCCCTGCCATCGTCATCGCCATCCTGGTTTCGCCAACCCATATCACGTGCCGGCCGGCCCGGACACCTTATGCACGTTCGATCGGCACGGCGCTCACGGGCCTGGCATTTGACCGACCCACGGGATCGGGTTTATGGGAGGGCTTGTGTCGGTTCGTCCGGATCAACCGTCCCGATCCCCAACGCCGGCACAGAGGTTTCGACTGGCACCGGCATCGTCGCCGCACTGAACCCTAAGACCAACACCAACGACAGGGAATGAGATCATGGCTTTCGAACTTCCGGCGCTGCCGTATTCCGCCGACGCGCTTGCCCCGTACATGTCGGCCAACACGGTCCGGCTCCATCACGGCAAGCACCACCAGAAGTATGTCGACACCCTGAACGATTTGGTTAAGGACACCGAGTATGCAGGCAAGAGCCTGGATGCGGTGGTGGTCGGCTCGTTCGGCAAGTCGGCGCATCGCGGCATTTTCAACAACGCGGGCCAGCACTGGAACCACATCCTGTTCTGGCAGTGCATGCGCCGCAAGGGCGGCGGCGCGATGCCGTCCGAGCTCGAGTCCCGGGTGGTCGACAGCTTCGGCAGCGTTGACGCGTTCAAGGCGGCGTTCATCAACGCCGGCGTCACCCAGTTCGGCAGCGGCTGGGCGTGGCTGGTGGTCGACAAGGGCAAGCTCGCGGTGACCAACACGGCGAACGCGGAGAACCCGCTGGTCCACGACCAAGTCGCGCTGCTCGGCTGCGACGTTTGGGAGCACGCCTACTATCTCGACTACCAGAACCGCCGACCGGACTATGTCAAGGCCTTCCTCGACCACATGGTCGATTGGGAGTATGTCGCAAGCCGCCTGCCGGGCTGACCCGCGGGGCGCGCCGAGGCGGGGTCGGCCGGACCGGGCCGGTCCCGCCTCGGTCCCTCGTCCCAATCGCGCCCGCAGTCGGTCGAGGCGGCGGTCGGGCGAAGAGGGGCGAGGATGACCGATCTGCCGGACCATCTGCCGAAACACCTGGAGCTGATCCAGGCGGTGGTTGACCGCCATGCCCGCAGCTCGTTCTTGCTCAAGGGCTGGTCGGTGACGCTGGTCTCGGCGATCGTCCTGCTCGCGGTCCGCAGCCAGGAGCCGGTGGCGTCGTTGATGATCGGCCTGTGACCGACCCTGGTGTTTTGGGGCCTTGACGCCTATTACCTGCGCCAGGAGCGATTGTTCCGCAAGCTCTACGACAAAGTCCGCCGCGACCCCGACCCCGAGGACCCGTTTACCATGAACACCGCACCGTTTGCGCGCGATGTTCAACCTTGGGACCGCACGCTGTTTTCATTCTCGATTTTTTACTTCCATGCTTCGGTGGTTGCGGCGTTGGCTTTGGGGCTCTGGCACTTCCTCTCTAGTCGCACCATGACGCCATAGGATGAACCAATTACATAGACCGACATTTCAAGGCGGCGTTGATCGGCGTCGGCGTCCCCCGACTCGGCATCGGCTGGACCAGGACAACCGTCGTCCCGCGCCGCCCTGCGGCGGCGGCCGTGACCGTCGGCGATGAGACGGCGTGGCTGTAGGCCCCCAGATTTTCATTGCAAAGCCTGCCGCGGTATCGGGGGAGAGCTCAACCCTTCAAGAATGGCAGCAGGTCGACCGGGTTGGCGGGCTGTCGGTGGGCCAAGCGGTTTCGGATTGCGACCAGCCGGTCGAGATGCAGCCGCTCGCTTTGTCTCAGCCGATTTGACAGTTGCCATCGCAACCCGCCCAACTCGATCTCGTCCACACCGCCCACGCCCAAACCAGCAAGATGCTCGTCGATTTGCAGATCGGCGCGATACTGTTGGATCAGTTCGATCCGCGCGTCCTCCAGAAGCGGAAACAGCGCCGGCAGATGCGCCTGCCAGACGCGCCGACGCAAAGTGGCCTCATCCCGCTCACGCAGGGAGAGCGGGCATGCGAAGGGCGTGCCGTTGAGCGGTTGGGGGTCCGTCACGGCCGGCTCCAGTCTGCGCGCAAGCCAGCCCAACGGGTCTGCCAGATCGTCCCGGCTCGCCCGAACGAGTTGCTGCGCCAGATCGAGCCGCCAACCGCAAAGCTCCACCGCCAGTGCCGGGGCCAGCGCCGCCGCCAAGCCCTGGAGGCCGCGGGGCAAATGGGTTTCGGCCCAGATCACGCAGTCCAGACGGCGCAGGTACGCCGACCAGCGCAACGCCTCCCGATCGAGCGTGTCCGGCGCTTCGATCACCGCGAGGACCAGCCCGCAGCCACTGCGTGACCGGGCCTTGACGAACCGACCAAGGAACGTCGCCCAATCGACCAGCGCCTGGTCGGGGATGCGGCGGGCGTCGATCAAGGCCGCCATCTGATCCAGCGCGGGGGCGGCGAGCGCCTCCACGCGCGGCAGCGCACCGAAGCACTCGGCCACTGCGGTCGCGGGCGGTCGCGCCTCGGGGTCGATCGTTTCCCACTGGTAAAACCCACTCAGCCGAGACTTGAGCGCCGCCTCGAAACCGGGAGGTGCCGCCGGATCGGCCGCGAACAACGCTAAACCCAACCCCAACTGCCCTTCGGCCGCCGCGAACAACGCCTCGCTTGCCGGAAGGGCCCACGGTGTCATTGGTCCGCCGCCGCAACCAATCGCCCGAGCGGCGTCGGGGCAAGGTGGCCGTGGCTGTCGGAGACCACCAGATCGAGCGCCAGCAGCGCGCACGATGCGTCTGTGCAATCCGCGTCGATCTCATCGGCTGTCAGCAGGTCGTCCTCCCCGGCCACGACGATCAACTGCAACGACTGAACGACGTGCCCGTCGAGCCCGACTTCGGTCGGTGTCAATGGGTTCTTTTCTGCCCACTCATTGATCGCCCTTTGGCGTTCCGTAAGCGGTTCGGCAGCATGGCCCATGAGAACCGGCCTGATCGCCTTGATTCGCGCCGGTGCCCCACCGGTGGCCTTCAACAGTGTGCGACGCGTCTCACCAACATCGTACACAACCAACTCTTCCTCGGAGAGCCAGTGCCGAAGCATCGGTTCGCTCCATGCCCCAGGACGGAAAGTCATTGCCGGTCCGTCCGCCGGGAGCACGCCGTCCGACAAGACCCAGATCGGCAAGACCCGACCCTTGATGACCGCAGACTGTGCGGCAAGCCACTCGGCAGCCGCTTTGTCCCAAGGCAGGTCCAAGATCACCACGCCGGCGGGTCTTGCAGGTTTCTCGATCGCGTCGCGCATGGCCGCGCGGTTCGTCACCGTCACGACGGTCGAATGCGGCCGCCACTGCCGCGCAACGGCGGCAAGTCGCGTAGCGAGCCGGTCACCGACCACAGCTGGACGACCACAGACCAGACGCAAACCCGGCTTGGCATGATCGAACAGCGCTTCGAGCTTTCGGTCGGAGAGCGGCGCGCGCTCCCCGGCCAATTCCGGCGCGAGACTGCGATGAAACAACCCCGCATCGTAGTCGATCGCCTCGTCATGCTCGACAAGGCTGATAATGTCTGTTTCCAGTCGATCGCGGTCGCCGAGCATCTGTGCGACCTGGGCGTTTCGCAAGCCAAACCGATCCACGCCGTAGCGGGCAAGTACGCCCAGATCAATCATTTCGGCAAGAAGCTCGGCCAGGTCATCGGGGGCGAGCTGGGGCAGAGCTTTCGGCCACCAATCTGCAACCAGCGCCTCGATCTCCGCGAGCGTCATACCTTTGCCCAGAACATCACGATCACCGCCCGGGAGGTCGAGCCGTTGCAGCGCCACTCTCTTTGCGATCAATTCGTATCGCAGATCGAGGTTGAGTGTCCATTGGAAACGATTGCGAATATCTTCGGCAATTCGCTCGGCCGCCTCACCTTCGAAAAGAACATCACGACCGAGGCACCAACGCGGCCCTGTTCTGGGGGCAGGCGTACGCCGGCCCATGGTTTCGATGATGCGCTGTCCGAATACCTGAACCAGGGATGGATAGTAGTTGACCCGCGCCAACATTTCACCAACCAACTTGGGTTCTTCGTAATCGAACCCGGCGGCGCGTAAAGGCTCGGTTGCCAGCAGGCGTAGTGCGGCGCGGTTCTCGGGCGTCTCGTTCATCGGGCCGACGCAGATCGGTTCACCCAAATGCGGCAGAGGTGAGTTCGGCGCCCGCGCCATCCGGCGAACATTGTGCAACCCGGCGAACGAAGCCTTGAAGCGCCAGTTTGTCGCCTGTATCAGCTGTTTGAGGTAACCAAGGTTGGGATAATCGGCTGCGTGTTCGGCCCGCAAGAAATTATCGGCCTCGTCGAACATGGCGATGAGTCGTCGATCGGGTTTCTCGGACAACCATGTAGAGAGGGCGCCAATGACCTTGTCGGGCAGGGCGGCGATCCCGGCGAACGCCCGTTCCTGACGCAGAGCGTTGGCGAATTCAGCCCACAGATCCGACGCGGGGCGCCCGGGGCCGCCGATCGGCTTGATTTCGATCAGAAAGGCCATCTTGCCGTCGGCCGGGTTGTGACTCTCCTGGCGGATGCGGTCCATCAGCGCCGACTTTCCGAGCTGACGACCGCCATAGATCAGCGACCCACCCGCCGCCTGGGCGGTGATCGTGCGAATTTCCTCCTTTCGGCCGACGAACATCTCGGGCGCGGCGCGTCCCGCGCTGGTGTCGTAGGGCTGCGACCAGCCGAAGGGCAGCGCCGCGGTCAGGAATGTCTTGAGCGGTGGTGCCACCTCGGCGGTGACGTAGAACAAGAGGGTCTCGTCAAGCACAAGTGCCTGTTGGCGCTCGCGGCGCAGCAACTGCGCCAGGCTGCGTCGTTGAGCGACGCCAAGCCGTCCGAAAAACAGCACCAGACACGGCTGGTCGCGGCCGATCTCCGCCAGCTGCGCCTCGATTTTGTCGGGCAAAACCATGTCGCGCGCAACAAGAAGCGGGTAGTGCCCACCGGCTCCGCTGCCGTAGGCCGGGGGGATGTACCATGGCTTGCTGCGCCAGACGTCACAGGTCAGCTGCAGGCTGCCCAGCCGCCCCGGGATCAACTCTCGTTTGACATCGATCTGGACCGAGTTCAGTTCGAAAAGTCCGAAAAGCTCGGCCAACGCTTCGCACAGTCCTGCCGAATTGCTGGTGCGAAGAGCATTGGCCGCCTTGGCCCAGGTTTCGAGCAGTTGTAACGATCGACGGCGCGCCGCGGGGTCCAGGGCGGAAAAATCGATCGAATCGGTCTTGTCTCCGGACCGCGCCGCTGAAATCGCCGCCCCGCGGGTCGGCTGCGTCGTCTCGATGGTCTCCACGAAGCGGGGGAAGAAACGTGCGAAACCGTCGTCATCGACCGCCGTCGGCAACGACACCGCGCGACCGCTGCGCAGATCGGCCAACGCGTCGTCGATCATCACCGGATCGAGCCAATCGATCGCTTCGGCGAACCTGCGCGCCGCGTCGCCTACGCGCCGGTCGGCACACAGATCGCTGAGCGCGCGAAGCTGAGTATCGCGGATGCGCGCGCGCAAGTCGTCCCGTTCGTCCTCGAGGCGCGTCAACAAGACATCGAGTTCGGGGAAGTCCGGCGGCACCGCGGTGGTGCGCAGGCCGTCCAGCGCAGGCAGCGCGATCTCGTGATCCTGGGGGGGCTCGGTCAACGCCGCGGCGATCCCTGCCAGCTGCGCGATTGCGCTGCGCTGTCGCTCGGCAGCCTCGACGTCGAGATAAGCCAGCGACGTCAGTTCCTGCTGCAGCCGTGCAATCCTGGCAACCGCGTTCGCCCGCGCCGAACTGCTCGCCTCCTCGAGTTCCTGATCAAGGACACGGACATCAGCACTTTTCAGACCTTCAGAGCGCATTTTTTTTAGGAGAGCACTGGCCGGCAGGATAGCCTGCGACAGCAGGTGCCTTTTGAATGCAGTGCGATCATCGCGGGCGATATCTTCCGGTATGAAAAGTACCTGAAAAAGGCGCTTGTCTCGCGCCGCCCGCTCTGCGTCCATGGACGGGTCGCCGCCGGTCCAATCCTGGCACCCGCTCGGCAACCGTAAGAGTGGCGCCTCGAACAGCGCTGTGCGGGTCCGCGGGGCGGTGGCCGAGGTGTCTCGACCTTCCAGCAATGCGCTAAGATCGTCGATCGCGGCTCGGAACCGGGCACGGACCGCGTGCCGTAGCGGATCGCCGGCCTGGCATGGCGCCGCGAGCGTCTTGCGCGCCGCACTGCCCGCCTTGCGCAACGGGCCCAGGCTGCTCGCCAACCACGTGCGGTCGTCGATGGGGTCGGGTTGCGCATCGGCTCGGTGCGCGTCGAGCCAGCTGCGCAGGAGATCGCCCGCCTCGGCGAGGCGGGCGGTGATCCAGCCGAGCGCCGTGCCTTCAATTCGGTCCCGCGCCGGCCGGCCGACGCGGCGCTCGCACTTGGCCACGAAGTCCTCGCGGTCCAAGGTGCCGGAAAGACGCAGCACCAGCGCGTCGGCATCTTTGTCGGTACCGGGGCGATTGTCGATTGCCGCTTCGATTACCCGGCCGATCTCGCCCCTGGGTGCCAGCACCGAGTGCAAGATGCGGTAGGTCGGCTGATGGTTGCATTTTCGATTGCGAGTGGTTGCCAGCCATTCCTCCAACTCTTTGGTCACGACCGGAACACGCTTCATGCGCTCGACCCCGGCCAAGCCGGCCAAGTCTCCGGCCGATACGCGTACGTTGTATTCGAGCGCGGCCAGAGCATCGATCAAACCGGCGCAGGGAGCCAAGTCGCCCCTGCGCGGCAGGTTGCCGACATGCTCGCGCGCGGACGAATCCGGACCGAACAGTGCCGGGCGGATCAGCGCGGCAAGCGCAAGGGTGGCCGCCGCGTCGAGGTCGGTTGCCGTTGGCAGGGCGCCCATCATCTCGGCCAGCACCCCCAAGTAATGAGGGTCGACCAAGTCTTCGGGACCATGGACGGTCGGGGCCATGATCAGTGCCTCGATCACGGCCGGCGGAATCGGTGGCGCCGGTCCGGCCTCACTCGCGATGCGCGCCAGATGCCACGCCAGCGCGATGTCCCCCTGCGCGAGGTGGTGGGCCAGCGCCCCTTCCGGCGACAGGCGCACCTTCGTGGCCGGCGCATCGATCGGCGCACGGTCGTCCGCCACGAACTCCGCCCGAGGCACCGCACTCTGCGGATCGTGAGGCCGGTCGGACGCCGCCGCGACGTCGGGTGCCGGAGGCGCGGGTGCATCGGCTTGGATGGAAACGCCCGCATCGGCCGGGTCCGAGGCCTGCCAATCCTCGGACGGCGCGCCAGCGGGCGTGGGGCCGTCCGTGGATGAGCGGTCGGGGAATACCTTCTCGCCGGTCGGTCCGTCGGACGCCGTCGTGGCATCGCCCACTGCCCCGGTGCCCGCCTCCGAGTTGCCGAGCGGCACCGACGCAAGCGTCGGCGCCTCTGCCGGCATGGCGGCCGCGGGCACGGCCTCGGCGGGCTCGCCCGTCACCCCAAGCCAATCGCGCAACGCTGCGAGCGCGGCGTTCCGGTCCGCCTCGGTCGCTCTGCGCCTCTCGGCGGCCTGTCTACGTTCGGCGACCAGGTTCTCCTGGGCGTCGTAATCGTCTGCCTTGATCGCGTCTTGAAACTGAAGATCAAGAGCCTCGGCAGCGCCTCTTGCCGCGTCATAGGCTGCCCCGGCAGCCTCTGCCCGATCGATCAACAGTCCGAGATTGTCGATCTCCCCGGCGCTCATCGTTTCGGGCAGCCGCTCGCCCAGCGCCGGTGCCAGCGCGTCAAGACGGACTGCGAAGCCCGTGCGGACGTTTTTCGTGAACTCGCCCTCCTTGCAGGCGACGAGCAACCGCTCCGCCAATGCGACTATCTCGCCAGCGGCAACCGGGTCGGGGCCGGACAACGTGCCGGCACGCTCTGACAGATCCACCGCCAGAGCCTGCCAGTCACCGGGCGGCGTGGCGCTGGGGTGATCGACTTGGTCCGCATCGATCTCTTCGCTGGAGTAAGACGAGTAGAGCCGACGCACGAAGTCAAGTACGATTGCCTGAGGTGTACCGGGAATGAAAAAAGCCTCGGTGCCACAGAATAACTCTTCAAAGTCCATCGGCTCGTTGGACCTTGACTGCAGGAATCGGCTTGCACGAACACCGAATTGCTTGGTGATTTTTCCTTTGCGTCGCATCCGCTCGTCATACTGGCGCAATACCTCCGGGTCGGGCTCGGTCAGCAGCGTGGCGAGAACAGCGTAGAAACGTTTATCATCCTTGATCGTGCCGCCATCGATCCACGGCCGGAAGAGGTCGGCATTCTGCCGACGATCACTGGGGGCAATTGGAAATATTTCTTGGATTTGCTCAAGAGTTAGCTCAAGTTTCGTCTCAGAATCGGTCATTGTTCAAGTCACTCGTTTTGGTGGGAGTCATGATCTGGGCGGCGCCCTGTGGCGGCTGACTGACTGGGGTTTGTTGACATTCGCTTAAGCACCAACGGAAAGCTGATGAGATGGCCGATCTCTCCCTACTTCCGTTATAGCGTATCGCAGTTTGCTAGACTCCCCTTTTTATTAAAAAATTCCTCGACTAGTAGCACCAATGACCAATCAAAGAATCATGATTAGCTATGTCTTGTAAAACTATGGCTAAAATTGTATTTCCTAAGATCATTTTCAATCTGATAAATACTGCGACGCTTAAAAAATTCGGGACTCCAATCTTCGATGATGATTAATGGCGCGATAGTTTTCCACCAATTCCACAAAAAAGCAGAAGAAGTCAAATGGGAAGGCCAGAGCGTTGACCTGGACGGCCACCCCGTTCGCCGACCCGCCGTAGGTCCCCTCTGACCGTCCGATTCTGAGCCAGCACTTTCGCCGATGTCACGCTGATTGATCGGTAAGACAGAGCATCTGATGGTAGCATACCTAACATTCTGATAACCAAATACTAATTCAGAATCAAACAACCAATTTCCATTTTTGCGCCTCTTGGAAGTCGCCAATGTACCGAATTCCAATCGCCGGTGCATCAAGTGGATCGCACCACCGTACGCCCGCCCGGGCCCTCAGGAATCCCCCCATTTCAGAAAAGCCTAGCGAAATCAGAGAGTTACGTAATCGGGCGAAGTTCGGTAACCCATTGATTTTGCGCCATTTTCTCGAAATGAGGGGATTCCTGAGGCTATAGCTGCGCCGATCGAAAAACCTCGGCAACCACCGCGTCCGGGGCATCCTCTTGGACCAAATGCCCGGCCCCCGCCACTATGGTCAGCGGCGCGCCGCCAAGACGGGCGGCCAAGGCCTCGCCTCGCTCGACCGAATCCAGGCGTCAACGCCGCCAGAACGCGGTTCTGAACACCGAGCGAGACGTCCTGGCCGGCCGCTTCTCCGAGGCGCCTTAGCCGAGCAGATCGAAGAACCACGCCGACCGGTCCGCCGTGACCCAGGGCACGATCCGGCGCCATACCTGCGCCGAAAAGGGCGTGCCGTGGACAAAGACGATCGGCGGACCCGAACCGACCGTGCCCCAGGCGACCGACTGGTCACCGAAGGTGAAGGTGCGGTCGAGGGCCAGCGGCGTGGCATCGGCGGTTTGCGGCATCGGGGATTGGCTCCGGTCGGCGCGTGGCGGGGCAGTCAGCCGAGGCCCGCCAGCGGGATGTGCGGCGCCGCGGTCTCGGGCAGGAGCCCGGTCAATCGCGGGTCGGAGATTTGGCGCACCACATGGCGCACCGGCACGAAGCCGCGGCTCTGGTAAAGCCGAAGCGCCGAGGGGTGGTCGAAAGTGCAGGTGTTGACCGTCATCCGCCGTGCCCCGGTCGCCACCGCCTCGGCGATCGCCGCGTCGAGCATCCAGGGCCCAAGGCCGCGGCCGATGAACCGCGGCATCAAGCCGAAATAGGCAAGATCCGTCGCATCGCTGCGCCGCGCATCGAGCTCGGCGAACCCCGCCGGCTCGCCGTCGAGCCATAACACCCACAGCGCGACCCGCGGGTCTCGCAACACATCCCAAAGCGCCGCGTCGGACAGCCGGCGGCGGTCGCTCCACAGCCAGTCCTCGCCGACCCCGTTGTAAAGGGTGCGGTAGAACGCAACCTCGGGCCGCCCGCGGTGCGACAGGCGGGCGCCCGAGACCGGGGGATGAGGCAGCGGCGTCGCGGCGGCCGGCGCGATCGGGTCCATCATCAGATAGGTGACGATCACCCTCAGCTGACCGTGAGCCACCGCCGCCTCGCCGATCACGGCTGCGGCTCGCGCTCGCGATCGGGCAGCCGCGCCGGGCCGGTCTCGGCCGGCGGGCCGTCGGGCACGCCCCACTCCGCCCACGAGCCGTCATAGACCGGGACGTCCGGGCGGCCGAGCAGGTAAAGGCCGAGCCCGACCACGCACGCGGTCACCCCGCTGCCGCAGGTCATGGTGATCGGCCGGTCGAGGTCGATCCCGGCACCGCGCAAGAGACCCGCGATCTCGTCGAGCGGGCGCAGCTCCTTGGTCACCGGGTCGAGCAGGTCGGAGAACGGCAGGTTGAGGTTGCCCGGAATATGGCCGCGTCGGCGCCCGGGCCAGACATCCTCGACGCTGCCGTCGAACCGCGCTGTCGAGCGGGCATCGACCACTTGCACCCCGCCGATCCCGCGCGCTTCCAGCGCGATTGCGTCCATGTCGCGCACCAGCTCGGGCCGAAAGGCCGCCCGGAACGTGGCGGGCGCGATCTCGGTCGGCTGATCGGTCACCGGATGCCTCTCGGCGGTCCATTGCGGCAGGCCGCCGTCGAGCACCGCGACCCGGTCGTGCCCGAACACCCGGAACATCCACCACACCCGCGCCGCCGACATCAGCCCATGGGTGTCGTAGGCGACCACCTGGTCGTCGTTGGAGATGCCGAGCGCGCCGACCTTGGCCGCGAACAGGGCCGGGTCGGGCAACATGTGCGGCGGCGTCGCCGACGGGTCGCAGATGTCGTCGATGTCGAAAAAGCGCGCGCCCGGGATGTGCTCCTCGTCGAACTCCGCCCGCGCGTCGCGGCCCGAGGTCGCCATCAGGAAGGTGCCGTCGAGCACCTTCACGTCCGGACGCGACAGGTTGCCCGCAAGCCAGGCGGCGCCGACCAGCGCATCCGGCCGGTCCTCGCCGATCGCCGGCGGCCCGGACTGCACCCCCGGGTGCGGCTGTGCCTTTTTGTCGGTCATTTCTCCTCCCCGACCAGCGCAACCACCACGCGCCGGTTTTGTTTGCCTTTGTTCTCGATCTTGACCACCTCGACCGTGCCGATCTCGCCGGTGCGCGCGACGTGGGTGCCGCCGCACGGCTGGAGATCGACCCCGGCGACCTCGATCAGCCGCACCCGGCCCGATCCGGCCGGTGGCGCCACCGACATGGTGCGCACCAAATCCGGCTGCGCCGCAAGCTCGTCGTCGCCGATCCAGCGCGCGCCGATCGGATGGTCGGATGCGATCAACTCATTGAGCGCCCGGGCCAGCGTCTCCTTGTCCAGGCTCGCCGTCGGGACGTTGAAGTCGAGCCGCGAGCGCTCGGTGCCGACCTGGCCGCCGGTGACCGAACCCGGAACGATCGAACACAACAGGTGGAGGCAGCTGTGCATCCGCATATGGCGGTGGCGGCGCGGCCAGTCGATTTCGGCGATCATCCGGGCGCCGACAGCGGGCACCGGCGCGCCGGCTGCCGGGACATGCACAACATCGTCGGGGCCGTCGCCCTTGACCGTGTCGGCGATCTCGACCACCGCGCCCTCGGTCCCGTCGGCCGGGCGCAGGACCCCGATATCCCCGGGCTGGCCGCCGCCCATCGGGTAGAACACCGTGCGGTCGAGCCGGATGCCGCCCGGTTCGACCGCAACCACGGTCGTCGTGCAGAGACGCGCATACGGGTCGTCGCGGAACACCAGCTCCGGGGTCGCCATGGCAAAGTCTCCGACTGCAAAAGGATGATGGAATCCGGTCCCCGCTGGTCGTCGGTCGAGCGACCGGGGACGTCGGCGTTCGGCCTTCGGCCGTGCGGGGGGCGCTGCCCCCTCGACCCCCGCAAGGGGGGACACCCCCCTTGACCCCCACAAATGGGGTCCAGGGGGCAACCCCTGGTGGGGGGTGTCGGGGGGCAAC
>JANQHG010000166.1 GCA_028277115.1 Azospirillaceae bacterium | reverse complement strand
GCCGCAAAGCTGAACCGCCGATGTTGGGGCGATCGGCCCCCACCGGCGATGCAAACAGGCAGACCGTGCCGGCCGATCGCCCCAACCTACAGGATCGGTGAACAGCGCCGGTCCTTGATCTCCAGGTTGCGCGTCGCGCGCGGGCTGCCGCCCGCACCCGCCTGGGGGCGTGGCCCGTTTTAAAGGGGGGCAGCCCCGGGGTCACCCCCCTTGCGGGGGGGCGGGGGCAGCGCCGCCGAGTTCGGCGCCAGCCGACAATGCCTCAAGATTGACCTCGCGGTACGCCGGAGGCGACAATGCCGCAACGGCAGCCCGCAACCGATCCATCCCACAAACCCCGGTCACCGCAACCAACGCCCCCAGCCCGACCAGATTGGCCGCTCGTTCATTACCAAGCCGCCGCGCCGTCTCGGTCAACGGCACCGCCCGAACATCCCCGACCGCCGGCGCCCGCGACACCCGCAGCGGGTCAAAAATCACCTGCGCCACCGACGACAACAACGGCTCGGTCGGCTCGACCGCCGGCTGGTCCAACAAAACCGCGGCATCCACCGTCGTCGCCAACGGATAATCAACCTCGGCCCCCGGCGCCGCGACCACCAAATCAGCCCGGCTCAACCCACCGCGCGAGGTCGGCTCATAGCTCTGCGACTGCGCCACCCGGCGGCCGTCATGCATCAACGCCTCGGCCAGCATCCGCGCCGCCAACTGCAACCCCTGGCCGCCGCTGCCGGCCAGCCGAAGCTCGCACGCGCGACCGGCCAAACCGTCGCGCACACCCCCGGTCATCATCGGTCCGAAACCCGGCTGATCCGCGCCAGATAGCCCGGCCGGTCCGAGCGCGCCAAAACCCCGGTGCGCAACCTGTTCGGCCGAAACGGCTGATCCACCGTGCTGGTGTAAACGTCGGGCCGAAGGCTGCCAGTCTGGCACAGCATCATCTCGGCCGGCAGGCCCAGGTCGTTCTTGCGCCCGTAAATCTCGGTGCAGTCGGAAATCACCTCGATGAACGAAAAGCCGGGATGCATCAACCCCTCGACCAACAGATCGCGCAACGCCGGCAAATGCAGCGTCATCTCGCGCCCGACCAGACCGGCGCCGGCCGCCTCGGCCAACCGGCAGGCGTCGAACGCCGGCTCGATGTTGCCGGCGGGGGTGGTGGTGGTCCAGCGATCCTCGGCGGTGGTCGGCGACACCTGGCCGCCGGTCATGCCGTAGATCTCGTTGTTCAACATCACGCAGGTCAGATCGATGTTGCGCCGGCAAGCGTGGATCAAATGGTTGCCGCCGATCGCCAGGCAGTCGCCGTCGCCGGTGATCACCACGACCTCGAGATCCGGCCGCGCCAGCTTCAGCCCGGTCGCATACGCCAGCGGCCGGCCATGGGTGACGTGAAAGGTGTTGGTGTCGATATAGGCACCGATCCGCCCCGAACAGCCGATGCCCGAGACGATCGCCAGCCGGTCCCTGGCGATCCCGGCGTCGTGGAACGCCCACACCAGCGCGCGCAACGCAATCCCATGGCCGCAGCCGGGGCACAGGAAATGCGGGAACAACGCCTCGCGCAGCCAGGACCGGACATCGAAGCGGTCGTCGATCTTGGTCATCGCGGTCATGCTTGCCTCCCTGCCGCCGCGGTCTCGCCGCCGGACGCCATCCGCTCGATCATCGCCAGCAGCTGGGCGGGCACGATCGGCTCGCCGTCGATCCGGCCAAGCCGCGACACCGGCTTGGCGCCGCCGACCAGCCGTTCGATTTCAAGCACCAACTGGCCCGCGTTCATCTCGGCGACCAACAGACCGGACGCGTGCGCCGCCGCGGCCCGGAACGCCGTCTCCGGGAACGGCCACAAGGTGATCGGCCGGAACAGCCCGGCCTTGACCCCGCGGGCGCGTGCCAGCGCGACCGCGCGCCTGGCCGCCCGCGCGGTGATGCCATAGGCGACCACCAAAATCTCGGCGTCGTCGGTCGCCACCTGCTCGGCCCGCTCGATCAGCGCGCGGTGATGGTCGAGCTTGCCGAGCAGACGCTGCAGCATCCGCTCGACAACCGCAGGGTCCTGGGTCGGAAAGCCGGTGTCGGCGTGGGTCAGCCCGGTGGTGTGGGCGCGATAGCCGTCGCCCGGGCGCGCCATCGGCGGCACCAGGTCCGGCGTCTCGGCGTACGGGCGGAAGTTGGCGGGCGACCCCTCGGCCCACGGCCGGTCGACCAGCTCCAGCGTGCCCGGCGCCGGCAGGCGCACGGTTTCCAACAAATGCCCGATCACCTCGTCGAACACCACCACCACCGGCACCCGCAGCCGCTCGGCCAGATTGAACGCCCGCACGGTCTCGAAATAGACCTCGGTGACCGAGGCCGGCGCGACCACCACGATCGGGTGGTCGCCATGGGTGCCCCAGCGCGCCTGCATCACGTCGCCCTGGCTCGGCCGGGTCGGCATGCCGGTGCTGGGACCGCCGCGCATCACGTTGGCGACCACGCACGGCACCTCGGCCAGCGCGGCATAGCCGAGGTTCTCCTGTTTCAACGAAAAGCCGGGGCCGCTGGTCGCGGTCATCGCCTTGACGCCGCCCATCGAGGCGCCGAGCACCGCGCCCATCGACGCGATCTCGTCTTCCATCTGGATGAACACGCCGCCGACCTTCGGCAGCTCGCGCGCCATCTGCTCGGCAATCTCCGACGACGGCGTGATCGGATAGCCGGCATAAAACCGGCACCCGGCCGCGACCGCCCCCAACGCGCAGGCCTGGTTGCCCTGAAGGATGCGCAGCTCGCCCTCGGCCGAGATCGCGTTCATCGTCGGCTCCCCGGGTCGGCGGCGGCAGGCTGCGGTGACGCCGCGCCCTCGATCGCGACGCTGAGCGCGCCGTCGCTCACGGTGATCGCAAGGTCGGGGCACAGATACTCGCACAACCGGCAGCCGGTGCAAGCATCGGGCGCCGCCAGCACCGCGACCTTGCGCTGGTCAAGCGCCAGGCATCGCTCCGGACAGATCGTGACGCAGACGTTGCAGCCCTTGCACCAGCTCGGCTCGATCCGCCACGTCACCCGATCGGTCGCCGGCGTCGCCGTCGCCACCGGGGCCGCGGCCGCAGGCGCGGCCGGCGGTGCCGAGAGATCGGGCAAATCCCCGGCCTCGATCACCGTGCGGCCGCGGTGGAACGCCTGGCGGTTGGTCTCGATCGTCTTGGACGGCACGAACCGGCTGATCACCGCCAGCCAGTCCTCGGCCGGAAAGCCGAGCGCGGTCGACAGCGCGCCCAACAGCACCGTGTTGGCGGCGCGGCCGTTGCCGAGCGCCTCGGCCTCCCGGGTCGCATCGATCGCATAGCCGCCCGCCACCCGGTCCAACACCTCGTCGGGGCGGGTCGTGATATAGGCCGGATCGGCACCGCGGCGGCGGTTGCGGAACGCGAACGGCGGCACGATCCGCCGGGTGTCGGCGATGAAGATGCCGCGCTCGGGCTCGAGCGACGGCAGCCAGCGCAAGCCCTCGGCCCACTCCATCGCCAAGAGCACGTCGGCCTCGCCCTCGGGGATGGTCGGCGACCACACCCGCGCGCCGAACCGGATGTGGCTGAACACCGAGCCGCCGCGCTTGGCCATGCCGTGCACTTCGCTCTGCTTTACCTCATAGCCCTGCTCCAGGCACAGCTGCGCCAGGACCTTGGACACCATGATCACGCCCTGACCGCCGACCCCGACGACAAGGACGTTGATCGGGCGGCTGTCGGCACGGTTGACAAGCATCGGCGGCTCCGGTCGGCGGCCCCCCGGCCGCCGCAACGCGAACGTCTTCGAAACGGGGACGAGGGCCCGATTGAGTGCGCTGTGCGGTGCACGCGGCGTCAGTGCGCCGCCGTCTTGGTCGGCACGATGCAGCCGGCAACGCAGACCTGGGCGCAGATCGTACAGCCGATACAGCTCTCGGCGTCGATCCGCACCTTGTGGTGGCCGTCGTGCCAGCCGTCGCTCCACCCGATCGCCGGGCAGCCGAGGTTCATGCACGACTGACACGCGATGCAGTCGTCCTCGCGCACCTCGAGCGGCGGCCCCTTGATTTTGACCGGGTCGAGCACGCACGGTCGGTTCGCGATCACCACCGACACGCCGCGGTGCGCGATCGCCTCGCGCAACGTGCGGAACAGGCCGCCGACGTCGTACGGGTCGATCTGGCGCACCCACGCAACCCCGGTCGAGCGCACCAGCGCTTCGAAATCGACCTTGGGCGCCGGCTCGCCGCGCAGGGTCCGGCCGGTGCCCGGGTGATCCTGGCCGCCGGTCATCGCGGTGATCTGGTTGTCGAGGATCATCACCGTGATGTCGGTCGAGTTGTAGACCGCGTCGATCAAGGGCGGGATACCGGCATGAAGGAAGGTCGAATCGCCGATCGTCGCGACGATCGGCCGGGTCTCCTGACCGGCCTTGGCCATGCCGACCGCGTTGGCGATGCTGGAGCCCATCGACACGCAGGTGTCGATCGCGCGCAACGGCTCGATGGTCGCGAGCGTGTAGCAGCCGATGTCGCCGGCGACCCGGGCGCCGAGCGCGCGCAGCGCGAAATAGCTGGTGGTGTGCGGACAGCCGGCGCACAACACCGGCGGCCGCACCAGCGGCGCCGCCTCGACCACCGGCGCCGGCCGGGTCACCGGCCCCAGCACGCCGATCTCGGCCAGCCCATGGCGCAACCGCTCGGGCGACAGCTCGCCGACCCGCGGCACGACGGCCTTACCCTCGACCGCAAAGCCGAGCCGGCGCACCGTGTCTTCGATCACCGGCTCCAATTCCTCGACCACCACCACCCGCTCGACCGAGCGGCAGAACGCGGCGATCCGGTCTTCGGGCAACGGGTAGGACGCCGCCAGTTTCAGCACCCGGGCGGTCGGCAGGACCTCTTTGACATAGGCGTAAGGCAGGCCGACCGTGATCACGCCGACCGTGCGCTCGCCCTCGTCGATCCGGGCCAGATCGGGCTCGGCCAGCCGGGCCGCGACCGCGGCCTCGCGCTCCAGCAACAACGGGTGCCGAGCCCGGGCATGACCCGGGATCATCACGTTCTTGCGCCGGTCTTCGACGAACGGCTTTGGTGCGACCTCGTGGCGCTCACCGATCTCGACCAGGCTGCGGGTGTGCGACAATCGGGTGGTCGCGCGCACGATCACCGGCGTGTCGAACCGCTCGCTCAGCTCGAACGCCAGATGCATGAACGCCCGCGCCTCGCCGGCGTCGGTCGGCTCAAGGCACGGGATGTTGCCGAGCCGTGCCACAAGCCGGCTGTCCTGCTCGTTCTGCGAGCTGTGGATCCCCGGGTCGTCGCACACCGCCAGCACCAGGCCGCCGTTGACCCCGATATAGGTCATCGACATCAAGGCATCGGCCGCGACGTTGAGGCCGACATGCTTCATCGCGCACAGCGCGCGCACGCCCGAGAACGACGCCCCGATCGCGACGTCCAGCGCGACCTTCTCGTTGGTCGACCATTGGGCGTGGACGTCGTCGGCCGGGTAGGTCGCGAGCGCTTCCAGGATCTCGGTGCTGGGCGTGCCCGGATAGGCGGCGGCCACCCGCACCCCGGCCTCCCAGGCGCCGCGGGCGATCGCCTCGTTGCCGGTCAGCGGCCGCACCGTACGATCGGCCGTGCGCGACACCGGGCGGACCACCACGTCGTCGGCGGAGCGGTCGTCGGAGCGGTCGTCGATGGTCCGGTCCTCTGTGGCGGCAGCGGCCCGACCGGCCAGGATCACGGTGTCGGTGTCGGTCGTGTTATGTTCCACATTTCCCCCCGCTCGGCCCTCATGGGCAGGGCGGCGCCACCGGGTGACCCGGGGCCGCTGCCCGTCGTCTTGGTCGGTTTCGCGCCGACTCGGGAGACCGCGGCGGCGCGTAGACATCACGCCCGCCGTCCCCGCGATCCGCCGCGTCTGCCGCGGCCATGTCGATCCCGTGTGTCAGACCGGCGCCTTCATCAACAATGATTTACGTCAAGTGGGCCCAGCCGCTCGGCGGCGCGCGATCGCGCGTGACCGCCGCGCCGATCGACCGTCCAGGCAATTGGGTTTTCTGTGATGCCGCGCACTGCGGTCTGTCGGCAACCGGTTAACATCGGTCATGATGACGCGGGGTCGGGTGCCGACCCCGGTTTTACCCACCAAGACCTTGAGTTCGAGGGGCCAGCGATGGGCACGACCGAAGCCGATCTTGGGCCAGACGGCCGCTGCGACCGAGGGGCGCGGCGCGGCCGGCTCGACCGCCGCGGCGCCTCGGCGATCGAGTTCGCGCTGGTCGGGCCGATCTTTTTCTTGATGCTGTTTGCGATTTCTTGATGCTGTTTGCGATCATCGAAGTGTCGCTGGTCTACTTCCGCGCGATCGTGGTCGAAGGCGCGGTGCGCGAGGCGACCCGGTTGATCCGCACCGGCCAGGCCCAGGGCAGCGGCGACGCCGCCAGCCTGTTCGAAACCACCATGTGCGACAACCTGCTCGACGTGGTCTCGTGCGGGGATCTGGCGGTTTCGGTCGATGCCGCAAGCGATTTCCTGAACCTGACGGTCCAACCTTTGTTCGATGAGAACGGCGAACCGATCAACCAAGGGTTCCAGCCGGGCACCGGCAGCGAGACGGTGATCGCGCGGGTCGGGTTTGCCTGGACCTTCTTGACCCCCCTGGTCGGTGAGCTCCTGGTCGCCGACGGGACCAACGTGATCCGGATCACCTCGACCACGGTGTTCCGCAACGAGCCGTTTTAGGCCGACGACGGGAGGTTGGGTGATGGCGGCGCCGGCAGGCAGGCGGGGCGGGGGGCTCAGGGTCGCGGCGGCCGCGGTGCGCGGCGTCGTGCGCGACCGCCGCGGCGTTGTCGCGACCGAGTTCGCGCTGGTCGTGCCTTTGCTCTTTGTCATGCTGGCCGGGATTGTCGAGGTTTCGGAGATGCTGTTGTTGAGCAGCCGGGTGGTGGCCGCCGCTCAGACCGGCGCCGACCTGGTCTCCCGCGACACCTGTCTCGACGACGGCGAGATCGCCGATGTCTTCCAGGCGTTGACCCTGGTGCTCGACCCCTATCCGGACACCGGCGCGACCTATGATCTCGCCAGCGTCGAGTTCGACCCGGACGACGGCAGCCCGGCGGTCGAATGGCGCGACCTGCGCAACATTCCCGAGGCCGACGATCGGGTGCTGGCCGACGACGTGATCGGTCTCGGCGGTCCCGGGGAGAGCGTCGTGGTCGGCACCGTGACCTACACCTATCAGCCGATCTTCGCCGGCGTGATCACCGGTGCCGTGACCTTTTCCGAAAGCGCCGTGTTCCGGCCGCGCATCACCACCGCGGTCCGCCGCACGGCCGACGATTGTCCTTGAACAGAGACCGCGTGCGCGAACCAGGGTCCGGGCGGCCCTCGAGGCGCCGCCCGGTGGCCGGCAGACAAGGGTGGCAGCGATGATCAGGATCGGACCCAAGTTCCAGCGACTGACCCGCCTCGGCAGCGACCGGCGGGGCGCGGTCGCGATCATCTTCGGCTTGAGCGCGATCCCGCTCGTGCTGTTCACGGGGCTCGCGGTCGATGTCTCGAGCGCGTATGTCACCCGGGCCCGGCTCGGCCAGGCGGTCGATGCCGCCAACCTGGCGATCGGCAGCGCCGACGGCACCTACGACGACCTGAAACCGATCTACGACCGGTTTCTCGAGGCCAACTTCCCGTCCGACCGGTTCGGGACGCCCTACAACGCCGATATTCGGATCGACGACAATGTCATCACAGCCTGGGCGAGCGTCGACGTCGACACCGCGTTCCTGGGCCTGATCGGGATCGATCACCTGACCGTGTCGTTCGAAAGCGAGGTCACCCGCGAGACCACCGGGGTCGAATTGGTGATGGCGCTCGACAACACCGGCTCGATGGGCGGCTCCAAGATCAGCGAGCTGAAAACCTCGGCCCGCGATTTGATTGAGATCCTGTTCGGCGACGAAGAAACCCCGGACGGCGTCAAGGTCGGGCTGGTGCCGTTTGCCGGTTCGGTCAATATCGGCACGGCGCAGACCGCGTACGTCGGCGATCCCGATGTCCACAACTGGGGCCCGAATTCGAGCTGGTGGGGCTGCGTCGAGGCCAGGACCAGCCCGCAAGACACCCAGGACATCACGGTCGGCATCGACGACGCCGCCGAGGCATGGACCCCGTTCTATTGGGCGACCCATCAAAGCCGCAACAATTGGTGCGAGACACCCTGGGACACCCAGTGTAACCAGGATTGGCAGTTCACATCCTATAGCTCGATCGACCACTCGCCACCGAGCGGACGCGGGCCGAACAAATACTGCCCGCGCGAAGTCACCCCTCTTACCAACAACAAACAATTGCTGCTCAACCGGATCGACCAGATGTGGGCCCAGGGTTACACCCACATCAACATCGGCGCGGCGTGGGCGTGGCGCCTGATCTCGCCCAAAGTGCCGTTCGACGAAGGGGTCGCCTACAACCATCCGGACTGGCAAAAAGCAGTGGTGATCATGACCGACGGTGCCAATACCACCAGCAACTCGGTCTACACCGCCTATGGCTATCGCGGCGACGGCCGCCTCGGCACCACCAGCGGCTGGCGGGCGAGCCGCGAGCTGGATCGACGCCTGACCGCGGTGTGCGACAATATCAAGGACGAAGGTGTGCTGGTCTATACCATCGTCTACGACCTCAACAACTCCAATATCGAGAACTTGATGCGCGATTGTGCAACCCAGCCCGAGATGTTCTTCGAGGCCGGGGAGGCCGACCTGGCGGCGGTGTTCCGCACGATCGGCCGCCAGCTGAGCGAGCTGCGCTTGTCGCGGTGATCGACCGGTCCGGCACCGGCACCGGTCAGCGCGGCCGTCGGCCGCCGGTGCCCGGCAGCGCCGAGCGCGGTGCCTTCAGGGGCGGCCGCGGGCGCGGCGACGGGGACGGCGTCGCGCCCGGGTCGCCGTCGCCGTCGGTCTGCGTGGCTGGGACGGTCGGGTCGGTCGGCGCGCCGGCCGCATCGGGGCGGCGGCGCGACCGCGCGTCGGGGCGGCTCGCCGGGGCTCCCGGCCGGAGTGCCTCGACCCGGTTGCGGCCGGCCGCTTTGGCGCGGTAGAGCGCCGCGTCGGCCGCCGCGATCAACTGGTTCGGATCGGCGTCGGCGGTCGCCTCGACCACGCCGAACGACGCGGTGATCGTGGTGTCTGCGTTCGGCGTCGGCTTTGGCGGCGGCGGGGCGTCGTCATCGCCGGCGAGCAGGGCGGGCAGTGACAGCGCGGCGATCCGCCGGCGCAGGCGGTCCAGCATCGCGCCCGCCTCGTCGAGCCCGAGGTCGTCGAGGCAGACCAAAAACTCCTCGCCGCCGTGGCGGAATACCTCGTCGGTGGCGCGCACCCCCTGGTCGATCGCGCCGGCGACCGCGGCGAGCACCCGGTCGCCGGCGTCGTGGCCGTGGCGGTCGTTGATCACCTTGAAATGATCGATATCAACCATGGCGACGCAGAACGGCCGACCGCTGCGCTGCAGCCGCGCGACCGCGCGGTCGAGCACCGCGGCAAGGCTGCGCCGGGTGCGCAAGCCGGTCAACGGGTCGAGACCCGAGGCCGCGGCGGCGAACGCGCGTTCGACCCGTCGCAACAGGCGGAAGAACCGCTCGTAGCAGGCGACCAGGGCGTCGTACTCCTCGGGGTTCGGCGGGGTGCGGTCGGCCGCGGTGCGCAGCCGGATCATCCGCGCCAGCCGATGCAACTGCTCGTTCAGGCTGACCAAACGAACAACCGCGGGCTGGCGGGTCAGCGCCGCCTGATCGGTCGCGGCGACCCAGTCGCGGAACTTGGACGCCGCGGCGGTCTCATGGGTCTCGGCGCCGTCCGCGGTGCCGGTCGGGAAGAACACCAGCCGATGCCAGCGGGCGAACCACAGGACGTAGGCATCGACGACGCCGGCCAAGCCGCTCCCCGATTGCTCCGCATGCTGGTCCAAGGGCCATCCCCCGCCTGTGGCCGGCGTTGTGCGCACCATATACCGAATGGGGCGAAATACCGAATGGAGCGAAGGGGAGCCGTCGTCGATGGGGGCCTGGGTGGCGGCGGTGGTGCCGCGCTCAACCGCGCACCCGCTGGACCCGAACCCGGGCACCCGCGTAGGGTTGGGCCGGTATCGGTCGCGGGGAAGGGAGACGAGATGTTCGCCGATCGATCGGATGCCGGGCGCCGGCTGGCTGAACGGCTGGATCACCTGGCGACCGAGGCGCCGGTGGTGTTGGCGCTGCCGCGGGGTGGGGTGGTGGTTGGGTTCGAGATCGCCGCCCGGCTCGGGGCCCCGCTCGACCTCGTCCTGGTGCGCAAGCTCGGCGCGCCGATACAGCCCGAGCTTGCGGTCGGCGCGGTGGTCGAGGGCGACCCGCCGGTCACCGTGCGCAACGACGAGATCATCGTGGCCCTCGGTCTCGCCGAGGCCGAGATCGAGGCGGTCAAGACCCGCGAGCTCGCCGAGATGGCGCGCCGGCGGGCCCAGTATCTCGCCGGGCGACCGCGCACCCCGGTCACCGGGCGGACCGCGATCCTGGTCGATGACGGGATCGCCACCGGCGCGACCGTGCGCGCGGCGATCCGGGGGGTGCGCGCCGCCGGCCCGCGCCGCCTGGTGCTGGCGGTGCCGGTGGCGCCGCCGGACTCGCTCGCCCGGTTGGCGCGCGAGGTCGACGAGACGGTGTGCCTGGCAACCCCGGCGGCGTTCGGCGCGATCGGCTTTTTCTACCAGGATTTCAGCCAGGTCGAGGACGACGAGGTGATCGCCCTGCTCGACCGTGCGGTCGGCTTCGGCCCGGCACCGGTCCGATGATCCAGACGACCCGGGTGCGCGCGCTCACGCCCGCGCCCGAACGCGGCGACGGCCGCTACGTGCTCTACTGGATGCAACAGGCCCAGCGCGCCGAGGGCAACCATGCCCTCGAATGGGCGGTGCGCGCGGCCAACCGGCTCGGGGTGCCCTTGGTCGTCGGGTTCGGCCTGATGCCGAGCTATCCTGAGGCGAACGCGCGCCACTTCGCCTTTCTGCTCGAGGGGCTGGCGGACGTCGCGGATCGTTTAAACGCGCGCGGCGCGGTGTTCGTGGTCCGCGTCGGCGAGCCGTCCGGGGTCTGCGCGCGCCTGGCCGGGGTGGCCGCGTTGGTGGTGTGCGACCGCGGCTATCTGCGCCACCAGATCGCCTGGCGCGCCGCGGTCGCGGCGGCGGCCGGCTGTCGGGTCGTCGAGATCGAGAGCGACGTCGTGGTCCCGGTCGATCTGGTGTCGGCCAAGGCCGAGTACGCCGCCCGGACGATCCGTCCGAAGATCCACCGCCATCTCGATGGGTATCTCGCGCCGCTGGCCGAGACGCCGCTCGCCCATCACGCGACCGCCGAGGCGCTCGGGCTCGGCGGTGACATCGACCCGCGCGCGCCCGCGGCGACGCTGGCCCGGCTTGACATCGACCGCACGGTGGCGCCGGTCGCCGACCGGCCGGGCGGCCTGACCGCGGCGCGGCGCCGCTTGGCCGATTTCCTGGCGTGCGGCATCGACGGCTATGCGGCGGGCCGGGTCGACCGCGCGACCCAGGGCCGGTCCGAGCTCGGGGCGTATCTGCATTTCGGCCAAATCGGGCCGCTCGAGGTCGCGCGCGCGGTCGCGACCGGCCGCGCCGGCAGCCCGAACGACCGCGCGGCGGTGCTCGAACAGCTGATCGTCCGGCGCGAGCTCGCGGCCAATTTCGTGCGCTTTTCGCCGGACGGTTACGATCGGTACGCGGCGGTCCCGGCGTGGGCGCGGGCGACCCTGGACGCCCACCGTGCCGACCGGCGCCCGCGGCTCTACGACCGCGCGACGCTCGAAGTCGCGGCGACCGACGATCCCTATTGGAACGCGGCAATGACCGAGCTCACCCACCGCGGCCGCATGCCCAACTATCTGCGCATGTATTGGGGCAAGAAGATCCTGGAATGGTGTCCGGACCCGGAGACCGCGTTCGACTGGACGCTCGCCTTCAACAACCGCTACTTCCTGGACGGCCGCGACGTCAACTCTTACGCCAGCGTCGGCTGGCTGTTCGGCCTGCACGACCGGCCGTGGCCGGAGCGCGCGGTGTTCGGCACCGTGCGCACCATGACCGCGGCCGGGGTCAAGCGCAAATTCCCGATCGACGCCTATGTCTCCCGGGTGCGGGCGGAGGTCGGCGGATGATCCGGGCCGGCGCGGTGCTGGCGGTCCTGGTCGCGATCGTCCCGCTCGCGGGCGCGGCCCAGGCGCCGCCGGGGCCGGCGGGCGCGATCACCGGCATCGGCATCCCGATGTCGGGCGACGAGCTGACGGTCGGCGGCACCCTGATCCGGCTCGAGGGCATCGATGCACCGGAGCCGGGGCAAATGTGCCGCAACCGCTATGGCCGGCCGTTCGACTGCGACCGGATCGCGACCCGGGTGCTCGAGAGCTTGATCTCCGGCCGCACCGTGACCTGCCGTCCGGTCGACACCGACCGCACGGGCCAGCTGATCGGGGTGTGCCGGGTCGCCGGGGTCGATCTGGGCGCGGCGATGGTCGCGCGCGGCTGGGCGTTCGCTTGGCGCAGCCTCAGCCACAGCTACGCCGCCGCCGAGGTGTATGCCCAGCGCCGCCGCTTCGGTCTGTGGGCAGGCCAGGTGGAAAAGCCCTGGCAATACCGCTCGCGCAAACTGCGCGAACAGGGGCCGTGAACGGGCGCGCCCTTTGCCTTTCAGGGAGACCGCCGATGGAGTGGAGCGAGGTGCTGGCCGATCCCAGCTTGCGCGACCTGCCTTACAAGATCGAACTCGATCACGGCGGACGGATCCTGATGACACCGGCGTCGAACCGCCACGCCCGGCTCCAGAGCCGGGTGTTCCGCCTGCTGGCGCACGCCCTCAGCGAAGGCGAAACCTTGACAGAATGCTCAGTGGCAACGCCGGCGGGCGTCCGGGTTCCCGACGTCGCCTGGGCCTCGCCGGCGTTCGTGGCGCGCCACATCGATGCCACGCCGTTTCCTGCCGCGCCCGAGCTCTGCGTCGAGGTGGTCTCGCCGTCCAACCGGACGGCCGAAATGGCCGAGAAGGTGGCGCTCTATCTGGCCGCCGGCGCCGATGAGGTCTGGCTGGTCAGCGACGGCGGCACGATCAGCATTCACGGCCGCGACGGCCCTCGGGCCACCACCGCCCTTCCGATCAATCTGCCCGCGCGGCTCCTTTGATGAATGCAACCGCGCCGAGGGCGCGTCACCGCCTCACACCCGTCCCCCGCCGTCGAGCCGGGCAAGCAGCGCCGCCGCCGCGGCGAGCGCGGCCGCGCGGCTGTCCTCGGCCATGCGGTCCCAAGTGCGGTAGACCGGGCCGAGGCGCGGGTTGCGCGCCAGTCGGCCGCGGTGGCGGACCAAAAAGTCCCAATAGAGCGGGTTGAACGGGCAGGCGCGCGGGCCGGTCCTGGCACGCACGTCGTAGGCACAAGACCGGCAATAATCGGACATGCGGTTGATGTAGGCGCCCGACGCCGCGTAGGGCTTCGACGCGACGACACCGCCGTCGGCGAACTGGCTCATGCCGAGCGTGTTCGGCAACTCGACCCACTCATACGCGTCGGCATAGACCGCGAGGTACCATTCGTGGACCGCGATCGGGTCGATGCCCGCCAACAGCGCGAAGGTGCCGGTGACCATCAGGCGCTGGATGTGGTGGGCGTAGGCCTCGGCCATGGTTTGGCCGACCACCTCGCGCACGCACGCCATGTCGGTGTCGGCGGTCCAATAGAAATCGGGCAGGGGGCGGGTCGCACCCAGGGCATTTCGGTCGCGGTAGCCGGGCATGTCGCGCCAATACAGACCGCGGACGAACTCGCGCCAGCCGAGGATCTGGCGGATGAAGCCCTCGACCGCATTCAGCGGCGCCGTCCCGGCATGGTAGGCGGCCTCGGCGCGGCGGCACAGATCAAGCGGGTCGAGCAGGCCGACGTTGAGCGCGATCGAGAGCACCGAGTGCGCCAGGAACGGCTCGCCGCGCAGCATCGCGTCTTGAAAATCGCCGAAGTGTGCGAGGGTGTGCGCGAAAAAATGGTCGGCGGCGCGGCCGGCCTGGTCTCGGGTGACCGGAAACCAGAACGGGTGGAGCGCGCCGGGATGGTCGGCGAACCGGTTTTCGACCAGCGCCAGCACCTGGTCGGTCACCGGGTCGGGGTCACAGCGCGGCGGGTGCGGGAACCGGGGGCCGCCCGCCGCCGGTTTGCGGTTGTCGGCGTCGAAGTTCCAGCGCCCGCCGATCGGCCGGTCGCCGTTCATCAACAGGCCGGTCTCGCGGCGCATCTCGCGATAGAAGGTCTCGAGCCGGAGCTGTTTGCGGCCGGCCGCCCAGGCGTCGAACCGCGCGCGCGGGCAGATAAACCGGTCATCCTCCAGAATCTCGACCGGGACGCCCGCGTCGGCCGCCCAACGCTCAACCGCATCGGCGACCCGCCACTCGCCGGCATGGGTCGCGAGCACCCGGGTCGCCCGGTGGCGGGCGCCCGCGCGGCTCGCTTCGGCCGTCAGGCTGTCGCGGTTTTCGGGATCGTCGAGCCGGACGTAATCGACCCGCCAGCCGTCGGCCGTGAGCGCCGCGGCGTGGTGGCGCATCGCCGCGAACACGAAGGCGAGTTTCTTCTTGTGGTGCCGAACATAGCCGGCTTCCGCGGCGACCTCGGCGATCAGGACCACCGCATCGGTGCGGTTGGCGGCGCGCAGCGCGGCGACGGTGGGCGACAGCTGGTCACCGAGCACGAGGACGAGCGTGGTCATCGATCGTCTTTGGCGTCCCGCGCCCGGGGTCGGGGTCAGAAGGGCAGGCGGCGGCCGTCCCAGGCGTACAGGCCGCCGGTGTCGGCCGGGGTCAGCCGCGCGAGCACGTCCAACAGATGCGCCGCCGCGGTGTCCGGGGTCTGTCGCACGCCTTTGGGTACCCCGGCCTGGAACGGGCGCGACAGGGCCGTGTCGACCGTGCCCGGGTGGAGCGCGACGCACAGCGCCTCGGGCCGGCTGCGCGCGAGCTCGATCGCCGCGGTGCGGATCACCTGGTTGAGCGCCGCCTTGGACGCGCGATAACCGTACCAGCCGCCGATCCGGTTGTCCTGGATGCTGCCGACCCGGGCCGAGATCGCGGCAAACACCGCCCGACCGCGCCGCGGCAGCAAGGCCAGGAAATGCTTGGCCACCAACGCCGGGCCGATCGCGTTGACCTGGAACACCCGCGCCAGTGCCGCCGGGTCGAGGTCGCGCCAGCTCTTTTCCGGTTTGACCTGCTCGTCGTGCAACAGGCCGGTCGCGACGATCACCAACTCGCGCGGACCCGCGGTCGCGGCGGCCGCGGCGATCGTCGCTTCGTCGCCGAGCTCGAGCGGGCCCACGCGCAGCTTCGGGTGATCGGGCGGCGACACCGGCGGCCGGCGCGCCAGCGCCAGCACCTCGGCGACCGCCGGGGCATCGAGCAGGCGCCGGACCAGGGCGGCGCCAATGCCGCCGCCGGCACCGATCACCACCGCGCGGATCGGCGCCGCTGGACCGGCCGGCGATGGAGACATCGCATCGTTCATACCGTTGCGAGATAGCGCGCGTCCGCGTCCGGTCCAGCCCCGGTGGCCGTGATCTGCTCATCGATCAGATCGGCGAGGTCGCGCCACCGTCCGGACAAGGGTTCGGTCAGGACGCACGCACGTGTCGCCGCAGCGGCGGCGCCGTGGACCAGCGCTGGCAGATCGACCCGGACATGCAGACCGGCCGACAGAAAGCACGGCACGATCACCACGGTGTCGGCAGCGGTCAGCGCCGGCCAGTGGGTCAGCGACGGCGCCTGGGCCAAAAACGCGGTCCGGACCTCGGCGGTCGGGATCACCGCGTGGACCCGCGCCGCCAGCCGGTCCAGCGTCGTGGCGGGCGCCGGGTCGCTCGGGTGGCCGTGGCCGGCCAGGATCACCCCGACCCGAGTCCGCGGGGCACCGCCGCCGGGCGCGTCGTCGAGCGCATGCGCGACCAGCCGCGCGATCAGCTGCGCCAGCCCGGGGTGGTCGCCGATCGGCGGATGGAGGGTCAGGCGTCGGCGTTCGGCCGCTGGCAGGGCCGTGACCAGACGGCGCGCCGCGACCTCGCCGCGCGCCATCAACAACGGCATCACCGCGACCCGCGCCGCCGCCATGCTCGACAACGACGCTTCAGGGGTCGGTCGCCCGCGCAGCACCGCCAGCCCGACCTCGCCATATCGCTGTGACAGACGCGTTGCGAGTCGCAAAAGCGTCGGGTCGATGCCGAACCGGCTGCCATGGGCGACCAGCAACAGGCCGTCCGGCAACAGGCCAGGCTGCGCCCTCATTTGCGGGCACCGCCGGCCGCACAGCCAGGCCCTCGACCCCGGCGCGCCGCCGCCGTTCGGTTGACCGCCGATGGTGGGGCAGAGGTCCGCCAGACGGTGTACGTCTCCCGAGGTTCGTCAAGCGATATCGGTCGGCGCCCGTGCGCGACTCCTTGTCGCACTGGATCTCGCACAGCGAAGAAGATGGGCGTTCGGGCATCGATCGCTTGGTCGAAAAGAACTACAGGTAAACAATGGGAAAACCCAAGACCAGGCCCGACCCGGGTCCACCCGGTCGAAATGAAGGTCGAAAGCTGGTCTTGAGCAGGTCGGGACCGCGACCGCGCCGCAGCCGGTAAGACGACATCGTCGCTGCGCCGATCGCCGCCGGCCGGTTTTTCGAGCAATTTCATGTGTCCCCCCGCGTTGGCCAAGAGTCCTTTGGTGGTTGCAACCTCAACCGCCTTGTCGCATCGACCTGCCGCGCCGCGGCGGTTGCTTGCTCGTGGGCAGTGCATCATTCCGCGATAACCATAGTCCGATTAAGGGTTTGGGCCGGTCCGCGGCGCGAAATCACCGTCTGGTTTAGAATGGTTGTATCGCAATGCAATAGAGCATATGCGAACGGGCTAAAATGAAAAAAACCTTATAGATCCCGACCAGGGGACCGTATTCTCGCCGACGTGTAAAGGCGAAACGCGGTTGGGACCTGGTTTGGGGGGATTTATGGCTCGTGGATGCGTCTACCTCGTCGGCGCCGGACCTGGGGATCCGGAGCTTTTGACAGTCAAAGCCTTGCGTTTGATCCAGACTGCCGAGGTGGTCGTGCTTGATCGTTTGGTCGGCCGCGAGATCCAAGACCTGATCCCGGTCGGCACCAGCCGCATCTTCGCCGGCAAGCAGGCCGGCTGCCACCATCTGAGCCAGGCCGAGATCAATGGCCTGCTGCTTCGGCTTGCCCGCGCCGGCCGCCGGGTGGTCCGGCTCAAGGGCGGCGACCCGTTCATGTTCGGCCGCGGCGGCGAGGAGGCCGAGCATCTGGCGCGCCACGGCATCCGGTTCGAGGTGGTGCCCGGGATCACCGCGGCCGCCGGCTGCACCGCCTACGCCGGCATCCCGCTGACCCATCGCGGCCACGCCCACGGCGTGCGGCTGATCACCGGCCACGCCGGCGACGATGGTGCGCTCGACTATGACTGGGCGGCGCTCGCCGATCCCGAGAGCACGCTGGTCGTCTATATGGGGCTCGGCACCTTGCCGCGGATCGCGGCCGCGTTGCTCGCCGCCGGGCTGCCCGCCGACACCCCGGCGGCGGCGATCCAGGACGGCACCACCGACAGCCAGCGCCGGGTGATCGCGCCGCTCGCCGAGCTGCCGGACGCGGTCGCGGCGGCGGGCTTGGCATCGCCGACCCTGGTGGTGATCGGACAGGTGGTCGCGCTGGCCGGCGCGCTCGACTGGCGGGCCGAGACCTGGCCCAGAACCGCGCCGCTGCCGGGGTCGATGCCGATGCCGCCACCGGCGCCGCTGCCGATCCCGGTGCCGGCGTGCGATCCCGGGCCGGCGGCCGCGGCTGCCTACCGGGCGGCCGGGTGATCGGCGGCGTCGGGTGCCAGTGCCCGGTCGAGCGCGGCGGCCAGCCAGTCCGCGGTCGCCCGGTCGAGGTCGATCAGGGTGAACCGGCGGCCCTCGCGGATGCGCAGGCGCGCGAGCGCAAGGCCGCTGTCGAAGTGCACCGTTTGGACCACCAGCTCCTTGCCCCACGGCGCGTCCAGGCGCGCGATCTCGGTCAAGGTCCCGTGGCCGGTTTCGTCCCGGGTCGAGGTGGTGTCCATCGCGAAAGGTCCCCGTCGGTGGTGCCCGGTGCACCGGGCCGGCGAACCTTAATCTAGCCGCCGACGGCGGTCGTCAACAGGGGTGACGGGCGACGCCCGCACCAAAGCCGGCCGGGGAGCCAACCGCGGCCGCGTCAGGGAGGAAACGCGGGCGATGCCGGTCCGGTCGGGACACCCGACCCGGGCCGGCATCGCCCCACGCGCAACACCATCGGATCAAAGGACCCGTCCGACGGGTCTCGACCCCGGGAGACCGCCCCGCCGACCGCACCAGGCGCGGGCTCGGGCGCCGGGCTGGGGTTGTGATCCGGCGGGATGCGGAAAGTGTTCGGGAGGAACGCGGTTCATGTCGAAAGAGATGCCTCAGACGCCGCTGCTCGATCAGCTGGAGAGCGGCCCGTGGCCCAGTTTCGTTGCCGGGTTGAAGCGGCTCGCGGCGGCCGAGGACAAGCAGCACGCGCCGATGATGAAGGACCTGCTCGGCCAGCTCGAGCGGTCCTACCAGACCCGCCGCGGCTATTGGAAAGGCGGCGTGGTCGGCGTGATCGGCTATGGCGCCGGCGTGATCCCGCGCTTTTCCGAGATCGCCGAAGAGTTCCCGGCGTCGTCGGAGTTCCACACGCTCCGGATCATCCCGCCGCCGGCGACGCACTACAAGACCGACCTGCTGCGCCGCCTGTGCGACATCTGGGAGCAGTACGGCTCGGGTCTGATCGCGCTGCACGGCCAGACCGGCGACATCATGTTGCAGGGCTGCAGCTCCGACAATGTCCAGCCGTGCTTCGATGCGGTCAATGAGGAGCTCGGGCTCGATCTGGGCGGCGCCGGTGCCGGCGTGCGCACCTCGGTGACCTGCGTCGGCGCCGCGCGTTGCGAGCACTCCTGCTACGACGAGGCCAAGGCGACCCGGATCGTGGTCAACGCCTTCCTCGACGAGGTGCACCGGCCGTCGCTGCCCTACAAGTTCAAGTTCAAGTTCTCGGGCTGTCCCAACGACTGCGCCAACGCGGTTCACCGCTCCGACTTCGCGGTGTTCGGGACCTGGCGCGACGACATCCAGGTCGATCAGGACAAGGTCAAGGACTACGTCGCCGAGCGCGGCCGCAAGGGCATGATCGACCAGGTGATCTCGATGTGCCCGACCCGGGCGCTCTCGCTCAACGACGACGACACGCTGGAGATCGACAACAAGAGCTGCGTGCGCTGTATGCACTGCATCAATTCGATGACCAAGGCACTGGCGCCCGGGCGCGAGCGCGGGGTGACCGTCCTGGTCGGCGGCAAGCGCACGCTCAAGATCGGCGACTTGATGGGCAGCGTCGTCGTGCCCTTCATGAAGATGGAGACCGACGAGGACTATGAGGCGCTGAAGGATCTGGCGGCCCGGGTCATCGACTTCTTTGCCGAGAACGCGCTCGAGCACGAGCGGATCGGCGAGATGATCGAGCGGATCGGCCTGGTGCCGTTCCTCGAGGGCCTCGGCATCGACCCCGACCCCAACATGGTGATCCACCCGCGGACCAACTCCTACGTCCGGACCGACGACTGGGACGACGAGGTCGCGAAGTGGCGGGCCCGCCAAGCGGCCAAGGCGACCGCGCGCGCGCCGCAGGCGGCCGACTGAGCCGCCGAGCCCGCGCCGCGACACGTCGAACCCAAGACCGAGGGAGGAAAGGTTGGCCCAGCTGCGTCGCCCCGTCGAACATGGCGTGCCCGATCCGCGCCCACACCTGCACCCGCTGCTCGCCCGCAACTACGGCCAGTGGAAGTGGCACGACCGGCTGCGCCCGGGCGTGCTCCACCACGTCGCCGCAAGCGGCGAAGCGGTCTGGACCGTGCGCGCCGGCACCCAACGCCAGATGGATGTCGGCACCATCCGCGCGCTCTGCGACATCGCGGACGCCCATGCCGACGGTCACCTGCGCTTCACCACGCGCAACAACGTCGAGTTCATGGTCGATGCCGAGGCCAAGGTCGCGCCGCTGATCGCGCGGCTCGAGGCCGAGGGCTATCCGGTCGGCGGTACCGGCAATTCGGTGTCGATGATCTCGCACACCCAGGGCTGGCTCCACTGCGACATCCCGGCGACCGACGCCTCGGGCGTGGTCAAGTCGCTGATGGACGTGCTGCACGCCGAGTTCGTCCAAGAAGAGATGCCGAACAAGGTCAAGATCACGACCTCGTGCTGCCAGATCAACTGCGGCGGCCAGGGCGACATCGCGATCAACGTCCAGCACACCAAGCCGCCGGTGATCAACCACGACCTGGTCGCCAAGATGTGCGAGCGCCCGGCGGTGGTCGCGCGCTGCCCGGTCGCCGCGATCCGCCCGGCGGTGGTCAACGGCAAGCCGAGCCTGGAGATCGACGAACGCAAATGCGTGTGCTGCGGCGGCTGCTTCCCGCCGTGCCCACCGATGCAGATCAACGACCCGGAGCACAGCAAGCTCGCGATCTGGGTCGGCGGCAAGCACTCCTCGACCCGCTCGCGCCCGACCCTGCACAAGCTGGTCGCCGCCGGGCTGCCCAACAATCCGCCGCGGTGGCCGGAAGTCACCGAGATCGTCGTGAAAGTCCTCGCGGCCTACAAGGAGGGCGGCCGGCCCTGGGAACGTTTAAGCGAATGGGTCGGGCGGATCGGCTGGCCGCGGTTCTTCGAACTCACCGAAATGCCGTTCACCAAATACCACGTCGATAACTGGCGCGGCGCCCGTGCCAGCCTGAACGCGTCGGCTCAGCTGTATTTTTAGTCGGAATGTCGGGGCGGTTGCCCCGACCTACGGCCTACGGCCCTCTTGCCCCCGTAGGTCGGGGCGACAGCCCCGACATGGTCATGACCAAGAAAAGGACGCCACCAGATGAAATACGCGATCGTGGTCAATGAAGGACCGTACAATCATCAGGCGGCAGATTCGGCCTACCAGTTCGTCAAGCATGCGCTGGACAAGGGTCACCAAGTCTTGCGCGTGTTTTTCTACTATGACGGCGTCTTCAACGGCAGCCGGTTCGTCGCGCCGCAGTCGGACGACCGCCACATCGTCAAGCGCTGGGCCGGCCTGGCCGAGCAACACCCGGTCGATCTTGCGATCTGCGTCGCCGCCGGCCTGCGCCGCGGCATTACCGAAGAGGTGATCGCGCCCGGGTTCCGGATCACCGGGCTCGGACAATTGATCGAGTCCTGCATCGATGCCGACCGCACCGTCGTTTTCGGCGATTGAGGATATGAGCTCCAAATGACCGATCTCACCGAAACCGATCCCGCTGCCGGAGAGCAGGTGGTCAAGCGGTTCATGTACGTGAACCGCAAGGCACCGCACGGCACCGTCTACGCGCTTGAAGTGCTCGAGATGGTGCTGATCTCGGCAATGTTTGAACAAGACGTCCATGTCGCCTTTCTCGACGACGGTGTGTTCCAGTTGAAAAAGAACCAGGACCCCGGCCGGCTCGAGATGAAGGACTTCTCCAAGACCTATCGCGCGCTCGAGGGCTACGGCATCGAGAAAATCTACGTCGAGCAGGAGTCGCTCGACGACCGCGGGCTCGCCGCCGCCGACTTGGTGATCCCGGTCGAGGTGATCGGGCGCGCAGCGATGACCGAGCTGATGGCCGAAATGGATGTCGTGTTGAGCGCATGAGGAGGCCGATCCAATGCTGCACCTGGTCAACAAATCCCCGTTCGAACGCAAGAACCTGGACGCCTGCCTCAAGCACGCCAAGCCGGGGTCGGCGATCTTGTTGTACGAAGACGCGGTCTACGCCGCGCTGACCGGCACCGCGGTGACCGACACCATGACCGGTGCCGCCGGGACCTTTGCGGTCCACGTCCTGGAGCCGGACCTGGCCGCGCGCGGCCTCGGCACCGATCGGCTGATCGCCGGGGTCCGGCCAGTCGATTACGGCGGCTTCGTCGATCTGACCGAGAAGGCGTCGAGCGTCCAGGCCTGGCTCTAGGACGGGGGCGGACGGACGGTCCGCCGATTTGGGGGCTGGCGCCCCCAAGGTCAGGGGGGTTCACCCCCCGACACCCCCCGACCAGGGGTTGCCCCCTGGACCCCACTCAAGGGGGCACCGTCCCCCATATGGCCGACAGGCCGGTCGGGAAGGGACTCGTAAGAGCCATCCCAGCCACAAGAGCTGAATAAAGGAGGAAACAATGGCCTATCAGTTCAACGGCACCAGCATCGAGCATGACGAGGAAGGGTTCCTGGAAGATATCGGGCAATGGAGCGAAGACCTCGCCAACCACATCGCCCAGACCGAAGACCTGACCATGACCCCGGAACACTGGGAAGTGGTCAATTTCTTGCGTGAATACTACCAGGAATTCCAGATCGCCCCGGCGATCCGCGTCCTGACCAAGGCGATGGGCAAGCGGCTCGGGGCGGAGAAGGGCAACAACAAGTATCTGTACGAGCTGTTCCCGTACGGCCCGGCGAAGCAGGCGTGCAAGATCGCCGGCTTGCCGAAACCGACCGGCTGCGTCTGACCGGACCGCCTCTCGAGATCCCCGGGCACGCCAGCGGGTCCGGGGACCGCGAGGTCTTGTTTTCGCATGGGGGCAGTCTTTGGGGGCGTGATGTCTTTTTTCGACGCGGTGGTGGGCACGCTGTTGGTCTTTGCGGTCGGGGTGTTGGTGCTCGGTCTTGCCAACAAGGTCTGGGTCTATGCCGCGACCCCGGCGCCCTTGCGCATCCCGACCACGCCGGCGCCGTTGACCCGGCTCGGCGCTGCCGGGCGGCTGGCGCGCGAGGTCTTGCTGTTCGAGAGCCTGTTCCGCGCCGACAAGGTGTTGTGGGCGCTGTCGGCCCTGTTCCACGCCGGGCTCGCGCTCGTGCTGCTGCGCCATCTGCGCTATGTCCTGAACCCGGTACCGTGGCCGATCGAGGCGATCCAGCCGCTCGGCGTGCTCGGCGCCGGCGCGATGATGGTCGGGCTCGCCGGGCTGCTGGCGCGCCGGCTGTTCCTGCCCTCGGTCCGGATGATCACCCGGGCGACCGATCTCGCGGTCCTGGTGCTGCTGCTCGCGATCGGCGCGACCGGCCTGGTCATGACCCTGGCGGCGCCGGCCGACATCATGGGGCTGAAGATCTTTCTCGCCGGCCTGTGGCGGTTCGCCCCGGCACCGCTGCCCGACGACCCGGTGTTGGTGCTGCACCTCGTGCTCGCCGCGGTCCTGATGGCGGTCGCACCGTTTTCCAAGCTTCTGCACATGGCGGGCGTGTTCTTCAGCCCGACCCGCGCCCAGTGCGACAACGCGCGCGAACGCCGCCACCTGGTCTCGTGGGCCCGCCCGCTCGATGACCTGCGCCCCCGCTGACCGGACGAGAGGCCCGTTGCCAAGATGACCGCCTACGCTGTTCCCACGCTCAGTCCGGACCTTGCCGCCGATCGGCCGCCGCGGCCGGTCCCCGGCGCGATGCGCGACTGCCGGTCCCACCCGGCCAAGCCCAGCCACCAGGAGCCGCTCGGCTTTCCGGGCGAGTTGGTCGACGGCTGGCAGGAGGTCGCGGTCGCGCGCCTTGGCGAGCTGGTCGCGCGTTATCAATCGCTCCAGGTGTTCCTCGACATCTGCGTCAAATGCGGCGCCTGCCACGATAAATGCCACTATTTCCTCGGCACCGCCGATCCCTACAACATGCCGGTCGCGCGCCAGGACCTGCTGCGCAGCGTGTTCCGCCATCATTATACCACCGCGGGCAAGTGGCTCGGCAATCTCGCCGGGGCGCGGCCGCTGACCGAAGACGTGCTCGATGAGTGGTACAACTATTTCCACCAATGCTCGCAATGCCGGCGCTGCTCGGTCTTTTGCCCGTACGGCATCGATACCGCGGAAATCTCGATGGCCGCCCGCGATATCATGGACGTGATCGGCAAGGGGCAAAAATACACCAACGAAGTCATCACCAAGGTCCATGACAAGGGCAACAACCTCGGCCTGTCCGCCGCTGCCCTGCGCAACACGCTCGAGGGTCTGGAAGAAGACGTGCTCGAGGACACCGGGGTACCGGTCAAGTTCCCGCTCGACGTCAAGGGTGCCGACGTCCTGTTGGTCACGCCGTCGGCGGATTTCTTCGCCGAACCCCATGTCGACGGGCTGATCGGTTACGCCAAGATTTTCCACCAGGCCGGGATCAACTGGACCATCAGCAGCCATGCTTCGGAGGCGGCGAACTTCGCGTTGTTCATCGGGTCGTACGACCAGATGCACAAGGTCGCCAGCCGGATCCGCGAGGCGGCGCTCGATCTCGGGGTCAAACGGCTGGTGTTCGGCGAGTGCGGGCACGCTTGGCGGGTTGCCTACTCGTTCCTCAACACCTTTGCGGGCCCGTGGGACTTCCTTGATCCGCGCTACCCGGTGCCCCAGCACATCATCGAGGTCACCCATGATCTGGTCAGCCGCGGCGCGGTCAAGCTCGACCGCGACGCCAACGCAGGGGTGGTCGCGACCATGCACGACAGCTGCAACGTCGCGCGTGCCGCCCGGCTCGGCGACCGCCCGGGCGGCCAGTTCAGCCTGCCGCGCGAGCTGCTCGCGGCGTGCGTGCCGACCTTCGTCGAAATGCACCCTTCGACGGTCAAGGACAAGACGTTCTGTTGCGGCGGCGGCGGCGGGCTTCTGACCGACGAGTTGATGGACCTGCGGATCAAGGGGACCAAGCCGCGCGCCGAAGCGTTGCGCCAGGTCGTCGAGGACGACGGCGTCACGCACATGGTCGCGATGTGCGCGATCTGTAAAAGCCAGTTCACCGCGGTGCTGCCGCACTACGGCTTCGAGATGGAGATGGTGGTGTCGCTGCATCAGCTGATCGGCAAGGCGCTCCGCCTCGGGGCCGGCGCATGAGCGGCCGCGGGCCACGGAGGGTGCGCGTCCCGCGCGCCCGGGTCGGCCGCACGCCGACCCTCCGAATACGGGTTGACGACGCATTCGAAGGGAGATCGACCGCATGACCGCGACCGCCGCAGCGCCGCCGGACGCCCAGACCTTCCGACGCTACGTCGATGGCGATCATCGCCCGGTGGTGTGGCAGGACGAGATATTCAAGGCCGGCGCGTCCCACAAATGCCCGGCCTACGTCCACAAGGCGTCGCCGTGCCAGGGCGCCTGCCCGTCGGGCCACGATGTCCGCGGCTGGCTTGCGATCGTGCGCGGCCAGGACATCCCGCCCGACGGTCTGGCCTGGCAGGAGTACGCGTTCCGCCGGCTCACCCTGGCCAACCCGTTCCCGGCGGTGATGGGCCGGGTCTGCCCGGCACCGTGCGAGGACGCCTGCAACCGAAACGAACTCGACGACCACGTCGGGATCAACTCGGTCGAGCATTTCATCGGCGATTGGGCGCTCGCCAATCAGGTCGCGTTCCCCAAGCCGGTCGCCGAGACCGGGCGGCAGGTCGCGGTGGTCGGCGGCGGGCCGGCCGGGCTGTCGGCCGCCTATCACCTGCGCCGGCGCGGCCACACCGTGACCCTGTTCGACGACCATGACGCGCTCGGCGGCATGCTGCGCTACGGCATCCCGGGCTATCGCACGCCGCGCCCGGTGCTCGACGCCGAGATCAAGCGCATCCTCGGGCTCGGGGTCGGGGTTCGGCTCAACACCCGGGTCGGCCGCGACATCACGATCGAAGATCTCGAACGCGACTTCGACGCGATCTTCTGGGCGCTCGGCACCCAGGCCGGCAAGACCCTGCCGATCCCGGGCGCCGACGCCGCCAATTGCATCACCGGCGTCGAGTTCCTGCGCGCGTTCAACGAAGGCCGCCTGCGCTCGGTCTCGGGCGAGGTCGTGGTGATCGGCGGCGGCGACACCTCGCTCGACGTCGCGGCGGTGGCGCGCCGGCTCGGTCACGTCACCCAGTCGCACGACAAGGACCGACCCTCGAGCGCGATGCTCGGCCAGATCGCCCACGACGTCGCGACCACCGCGCGGCGCAAGGGCGCGGACGTCACCTTGACCTCGATCTTCCCGATCGACCGCATGATGGCGGCGGCGCGCGAGGTCGAGGCGGTCCAGCGCGAAGGCGTTGAGATCCGCGGCGGCGTGATGCCGCTCGAGGTCCTCAAAGACGACATGGGCCGGGTCAAGGGCCTGCGTCTCTGCCGCTGCGAGATGGACGGCATGACCCCGATCCCGGTCGACGGCACCACCTTCGATCTGCCGTGCCAGCTGTTGGTGATCGCGATCGGCCAGACCGGCGACCTCGGCGACCTGAAGGCGCTCGACAACGGCCAGGGGCTGATCAACGCCGACCGCCAGCAGGCGGTGCCCGGCCGGTCCGGCCATTTCGTCGGCGGCGATATCGTGCGCCCCGGCTTGATGACCGCGGCGATCGGCCAGGGCCGGATCGCCGCCGACAGCATCGACCAGTTTCTGGCCGGCCGGCCCCCGGCGCGCCGGTCCAAAGTAGACGGCCCGCGCTTCGACCTCGCGGCCCGGCTCGAGGCGGTCGGCCGTGCGCCGACCACGGTCGATCACCCGACCCGCGGCACCGACACCGCCGGCTTTGCCGTGCACAATTACGAAGACCGCTCGGCGCACGAGATCATCCCGCACGAGGCCCTGTTCCTCGGCCATTTCCCGCCGACCGCGCGCCACCACCGGCGCGAGCGCGAGGTCGCGGGCGACCAGGTGCTGGGCGATTTCGGTGAGCGCCTGTCGCCGCTCGCCGAGGCCGAGGCGGCCGCCGAGGCCAAGCGTTGCATGAGCTGCGGGCTGTGCATCGAATGCGACAACTGCGTCGTGTTCTGCCCGCAGCAGGCGGTCGCCCGGGTGCCGAAGGCCGAGCGGATGATGGGCCGCTATGTCGAGACCGACTACATTTTGTGTATCGGTTGCCATGTCTGCCACGACGTCTGCCCGACCGGCTATATCCAGATGGGGCTCGGGGAATGAGCGCGCCGCCGCCGATCGGCCCCCGCGCCCTGATGGGACGGAGCGCCCGGGCCCCCTTGCTCGCCGGTCTTGCGGTGCTGGCGGTCACCTGGATTTTGCTGTGGGCCGGCCAGGCCGCCCCCGAGCTGCCCGACACCGCGGCCGCGGCCGAGACCGGCAGCTGTGTCCTGCCCGGGCCCGAGATGCGGGTGCGCCATATGGACGTGCTGTTCGAGGTCCGGGACGAGGTGGTGCGCGACGGTCGGCGCAACGCCGAGTGGGCGCTTCACGGCTGCATCGAGTGCCACGCGGTCGCCGACGCCGCCGGGGTCCCGGTCGGCCACGACGACCCGCGCCACTTCTGCCGCAGCTGCCACGACCAGACCGCGGTCGCCGCCGATTGCTTCTCGTGCCACCGCGCGACGCCCGAGACCGCGGACGGCCACACGGTCGCCCATCACCCGGCCGGCCGGGCGCACAGCGGAGACGCGCTATGACCGATCCCCGCCGCACGTCCGATCGTCCGACGTCCGCGTGCCCGATGGCCGAGACCGACGCACCGCGCCCGGCCGGGCGGTCGCGCCGGCAGGCGCTGGCGGCGTTCGCCGCCGGTGCCGCCGCCACCATGCTCGCCCCCGGCGTGGTGCTGATCACCGGGGCCGCCCCGGGGGCGGCACGGCCGCCGGGCACCCCGGCCAGCCCGGCCCAGCGTTGGGGCCTGTTGATCGAGCTCGGCCACTGCGCCGACGGCTGCGCGCGTTGCGTCGAGGCCTGCCAGACCGAGCACGGCTGGCACGCCGGCGACCACGGCGCCCACGACCCGCACTGGATCCGTCTGGTGTCGGCGACCGACGACACCCACGGCCGGACCCTCAACCTGCCCTTGATGTGCCAGCACTGCGCCGCGCCGCCGTGCCGCGACGTCTGCCCGACCCACGCGACCTTCCGGCGCGCCGACGGCATCGTCCTGGTCGACCGCCACCGCTGCATCGGCTGCCGCTATTGCGTGATGGCGTGCCCGTTCAGCGCCCGCTTCTTTACGCCCGGCGCGCTGACCGACCAGCGCCCGCACATGCCGCGCGGCCAGGGCACGGCCGAGGGCTGCACGCTGTGCGTCCACCGGATCGACCAGGGCCAGATCCCGGCGTGCGTCGAGGCGTGCGCGGCGGCCGGCGGCGGCGCGATGCGCTTTGGCGACCTTGCCGACCCGGACGATCCGATCCGCGCGGCGCTCGCCGAGTTGCCGACCGCGCGGCTGCGCCCGGACCTCGGCCTTGGCACCGCCGTGCATTACGGCGACCTGTGAACCACGCGTTGACGTTCTAAAGGGGCTGCCCCGATGGCCGCGATCGCCTACGACCTCATCGCCGTCCGCCCGGGGCGGCTTTTGCCGATACTCGGTGTGTTCGCCGCCGCGATCGTCGCCGGGCTCGGCGCGGCGCTGATCATGGCGCTCGCCGGGCACCAGATCACCGGCATGACCAACCGGGTGCCGTGGGGCCTGCCCCATGTGTTCGCCTATTTTCTGATCCTGTCGGCGTCGGGCGCGCTCAACGTCGCGGTGATCGCGTCGGTGTTCCGGCGCGCCGATTACAAGCCGCTCGAGCCCTTGTCGGCGTTGATCGCGGTTGCGTGCCTGGTCGGCGGCTTGAGCCTGCTCGTGCTCGACCTCGGCCGGCCCGACCGGCTGATGCTGACCATGACCAGCGCCAACCCGCGCTCGATCTTCGCTTGGAACGTGGTGCTCTACACCGGCTTCATGGCGGTCGCGGTCGCCCATCTGATCACGGTGATCGACCGCCGGTTCGCCTGGTTCGGCGGCATCACCGGGCACACGGCGAACATCTGGCGGTTCGTTTTGACCACCGGCACCGGGCTCGACCTCGGCGTCCTGGTCGGGCGCGAGCTGATCCACTCGGCGGTCTTGGCACCCTTGTTCATTTCGCTCGCCCTGACCTATGGGCTCGCGGTGTTTTTGCTGGCGCTGCCCGGGCTGGCCTGGCTCGGCGGCGGCACCACCGACCGCGCCCTGATGCAACGGCTCGGCCGGCTGCTCGGGCTGTTCGTCGCGGTCTCGGCCTATCTCGCGGTGGTGCTGCAGGCGGTGCACCTGTATGCGCCGGACGGGCGCGACGTGGTCGCGTTTCTGTTGGTCGAGGGCGGGGTCTACACCGCGCTGTTCTGGGGCGGCCAGATCGGCCTCGGCACCGTGGTCGCGCTGGTGCTGGCGTTCGGCGGCCGGCCGATCGCGGCGGCGGCCGCCACCGTGGTCGGCGGCTTTGCCACCGTCTACGTCACCCTGATCAGCGCCCAGGTGCTGCCCCAGGCGATCCTGCCCGGCATGACCGTGACGTCGGCGTTCGGCGACGGTGCGCTTGCGACCTATCAGCCGGCCTTGGTCGAGTGGGTGTTCGGGGTCGGCGGGCTCGCGATCGCCGCCACGGTCGCGATCGTCGCCTGCCGGCTGTTCCGCATCCTGCCCAAGGCGAGCGCCGGCGCCGGTGTGCGCGCGATCGGCGGCTGACCAGATCGGGACCGGCAATTCAGGCGAGGCGAGGCGAGGGAAGGGGAGCGGACGACCGGATGGCACGGGTGATGATCTCGGCGGCGCACAAATCCTCGGGCAAGACCACGGTGACGCTCGGCATCGCCGCGGCCTTGCGCGCGCGCGGCCGCCGGGTCCAACCGTTCAAGAAGGGGCCGGACTTCATCGACCCGTTGTGGCTTTCGGTCGCCGCCGGCCGGCCGTGTCGCAACCTCGATCACCACACGCTGAGCGAGCCCGAGTTGGCGGCGCTGTTTGCCCGCCATGCCGCGACCGCGGACCTGTCGGTGATCGAGGGCAACAAGGGCCTTCACGACGGCGTCGCGCTCGACGGTCGGGACAGCGGCGCGGCGTTGGCCAAGCTGTTGGCGGTGCCGGTCGTGTTGGTGGTCGATTGCTCCGGGATCACCCGCGGGATCGCGCCGCTGTTGGTCGGCTATCGCCGGTTCGACCCCGCGGTCGCGCTTGCCGGGGTGATCTTGAACAAGGTCGCCGGGCCGCGCCACGAGGCCAAGCTGCGCCGGGCGGTCGAGGCCTATACCGACCTGGCGGTGGTCGGCGCGGTCGCGCGCACGCCCGCGCTCGCGATCACCGAGCGCCACCTCGGCCTGACCCCGGCCAACGAGCTGCCCGAGGCCGAAGAGCGGATCGCCGCGATCGCGGCCGTGATCAGGGACGCGGTCGACCTCGACCGTCTCGAGGCGATCGCGCACGCGGCGGCGTCGCTCGGCGCGCCGCCGGTCCCGGCCGCCGAGACCGGCCATGTCGCGCCCGACGCAGGCCCGCGGCGGCGGGTCGGGATCGCCCGCGACCGCGCCTTCGGCTTTTACTACCCCGACGATCTCGAGGGGCTGGAGGCGGCCGGGCTCGAGCTGGTGCCGGTCGACACGCTGAACGACCCGGCCTTGCCGCCGGATCTCGACGGCCTGTTCCTCGGCGGCGGCTTTCCCGAAACCCATCTCGACGCGCTCGAGGCCAATCGCAGCCTGCGCGCCGAGATCCGCCGGGCGGTCGCGGCCGGGCTGCCGGTCTATGCCGAGTGCGGCGGGCTCATGTATCTCTCCCGCAGCCTCGCCCGCGACGGCCGGCGCGCCGAGATGGTCGGCGCGATCGACGCCGACGCGGTGATCGAGCCGCGGCCCCAGGGCAAGGGCTATGTCGTGCTCAGCGAGACCGCGGATGCGCCCTGGCCCGGCGGCGGGGTCGGCACCACCACGCCGGCGCACGAGTTCCATTACGGGCGGCTCGAAAATCTCGGCCCCCAAACCCGGTTCGCCTATCAGGTGGCACGCGGCCACGGCATCACCGGCCGCGACGACGGCATCGTGACCGCCAACACCTTGGCCTCGTTCAGCCACCTGCGCGGCGTCGGCGCCCGGCCTTGGCCGGACCGCTTCGCCGCTTTTGTCCGCCGGACGGCGGATGCCCGTCCCACCCGTCCCTGACCGTATCGAGCGATCGAGAGGAGACCGCCGCCATGTCCAACCGAACCACCATCGATGCCCGCAACGCCTTCTGCCCCGGCCCGATGATGGAAATGATCGCCGCCTTGAAGACCATCGCGGTCGGCGACGAGATCGAGGTCTTGTCGTCGGACAAGGGCTCGGCCAATGATATCCCCGCCTGGACCCGCAAGGTCGGCCATCAACTGGTCTCGTCCGACGACCACGGCACCCATTGGTCGATCGTGGTGCGTCGGATGAAGTGAGCCCCGGTCGGGCGGATCGGGACGTCTTCAGGTGCCGGGCGCACGGACCAGAAAAATCAACAAGAAAAAAGAGTGATCAAGACAAAAAACCTGACCGCCGGCGCAGCCCGCGTAACGGTGGTCGCTTTGGAGGAAACACGTCAAACAGACGGAAGGACCCAAGAGATGACCGCAAGACTGTTGATTGTCGGTGGCGGTATGGCCGGCACCATCGTTGCCAACGGCTTGGCCCGGCGTCTGTCGCACGAGTTGCGCTCGGGCGACGTCAATGTCACGGTGCTGGGTACCAGTAACGACCATATGTACCAGCCCGGCTTTTTGTACGTCCCGTTCGGACGGGTCCGCAGCCAGGAGCTGAAGCGGCAAGAGCGTTCGATTCTCGACCGTCGGATCAATTTCGTGATCGATCCGGCGACCCACATCGACGTCGACGCCAACCGGGTGGTCGCTCAGTCGGGCAAGAGCTACGGCTACGACTATCTGGTGATCGCGACCGGCTCGCGCCTGGTGCCGGAACAGATCCCCGGCCTGACGGAAGGCGCCTACCATTGCTACGATCTTGAAGGTGCGCGCAAGCTGCGGGGCGCGATCGACGCGTTCGAGGGCGGCCGGATCGTAATCAACGTCAACGCGCCGCACAAATGCCCGGTGGCGCCGCTCGAGATCACGCTGATGCTCGACGAGCATCTGCGCGACCGCGGGCTCGAGGGCAAGTTCGATATCACCTACACCTACCCGATCGGGCGGCTGCATTCGCTCGAGCCGGTCGCGGAATGGGCGGTGCCCGAGTTCGACCGCCGCGGCATCAAGTATCAGACCTTCTTCAACACCAAGGAAGTCGATGTCGCCAAGAAAGTCGTCCACTCCGAAGAAGGCGACAGCTTCGAATATGATCTGTTGATCACCATCCCGCCGCACCGCGGCGCCCAGGTGATCGAGGACTCAGGCCTCGGCGCCGGCGGTTGGATCCCGACCAACCCGCGGACGCTCTTGCGTGAAGGCTCGGACAATGTGTTCGTGATCGGCGATACCACCAATATCCCGATCTCCAAGGCGGGCTCGACCGCGCACTTCCAGGCCGACACCGTGGTCGAGAACCTGACCATGATGGTCCAAGAGGGCCGGTGGTCGCGCGAATACGACGGCAAGGTGTTCTGCTTTATCGAAACCGGGCTGTCGCGCGGGACTTACATTTGGTTCAACTACAAGACCCCGCCGCGGCCGACCCCGCCGACCCAGATGGTCCATTGGTTCAAGCTTGCCTACAACCGGATGTACTGGCTGTCGGCGTGCGGCCTGTTGTGATCGACCGGCTTTTTCTTGAACGACACCCGACCCGATAACCGGCCCCCCAATGGGGGCCGCCCAAGAGAAGGGAACGACCCATGGATATGACGCTCGACGACGCATCAGCGGTGGTCGAAGTTCAGGGCGTTGCGCTCGCGGCCAAGGCGGCGTTGACCGACAGCATGGTCGAACGTCTGGTGACCACGGCATCGACCGGGCTCGAGGTCGCGGACCGGCTGAACGACCCGGACACCGCGGCCGCGGTGCACCGCCTGATCGACGGCGTCACGGCGCTGCACACCTCGGGCGGGCTCGACACCATGCTCGAGTTGGTCTCGGTGATCCATGCCGCCCGGTCGGCCGCGACCGACGAAATGATCGAACGCGTCTATCACATGATCGAGCTGTTGGTGAACAATCTCGCGACACGCGAGATCGCCGAGCTCGCGCGCGACACCGAACTGTCGCTGTATGACGCAGCAAGGGCGTGCGACGCGCCGGACGCCCCGACCTCGATCTGGGGCGTGCTGCGCAAGCTGAGCCATCCGGAGACGATCAAGACCTTGAACCTGCTCTTGGCGTTCGGGACGTCGTTGCGCGAGCGCACCCAGGGCTTCAGCGGTTGGATGGAGCCGCATTTGACCGACGATTGACAAGGGGCGAGGCCGTACGCGGCCTGACGGCCGTTGTCAGGGGCGCTGCCCCCGAGACACCCCCGAGAAGGGGGGTGTTCCCCCTTGACCCCCACCAAATGGGGTCCAGGGGGGCACCCCCTGGTCGGGGGGCTGACCTTGGGGGCGTCAGCCCCCAGTTTTCGGCGCCTCGGCCTCACGCAGGCCGCCGGTTGCGCCAGCGATCTCGTCGATCGCTTGGCTGAACTCCTGTGACATGGCGTCGAGCGCGCGGGTGCGCTCGGCCTCGCCGGCCGACCCCGGCGATCAGTCACGCCAGCCGCCCGAACAGGCCCTTGAATTCCGAACTCGGTACCCCATAGAACTCGGTACCCCATAGAACTCGGTACCCCGTCGACACAAAACCCCGCAGACACGACCGACGACCTCGCGGTCGGGCGCCAGGATCGGGGGGGAGGCGGTGAAACAGCTGAAAGTGACCTTCGGGTCAACATGGTTCGACGCTTTGGAAGCGGATGGCTCCTCGCCGATCAAGGGGATAAGTATGCCCGGGTGTGCGGTGCGCCATAATCACCATTTTGCGGTGCCGGACGGCGTTGCCGCGAGCCGGTCGGTTGCATCGGGGCTGGGATTGCGAAGGCGGCGGCGATAGAGTGGGGCCGGGTCGCCCGCGGGTCGGCGTCGTCGTCGGGATGACTCACCGGCCTCGTCCGGGGCATGACAATCGAAGAGGTCGACAATGGCTGACCAACCCTTGCGATTTGCGGTCGTGTTGTCCGGCTGCGGGGTCTATGACGGCGCGGAAATCCACGAAGCCACCTTGACCCTGCTTGCGATCAGCCGGGGCGGCCATGTCGCTCAGTGCTACGCCCCCGACATTGCCCAGCACCATGTGATCAACCACCTGACCGGCGACGAGATGCCGGAGACCCGCAACGTGCTGATCGAGGCGGCGCGGATCGCCCGCGGCAAGATCAAGGATCTGGCCGGCTTTTCGGCCGACGACGCCGACATCCTGATCATGCCGGGCGGCTTCGGCGCGGCCAAGAACCTGTCGAACTTCGCGGTCGACGGCGCCGACTGCACGGTCGACGACGCCGTCGCGGCGGCGGTCCGGGCGATGGTCGCGGCCGAAAAGCCGGTCGGCGCCTTGTGCATCGCGCCGGTGATCCTGGCCAAGCTGTTCGGCGCCGGCGAGCTTACGATCGGCCAGGATGCCGGCGTCGCCGGTGCGATCGAGGCGATGGGCGCCCGCCACACCCCGACCGGGCACGCAGAGGTGGTGATCGATCAAACCCGTAAGCTGGTGACCAGCCCGTGCTACATGCTGGAGGCGACGGTCGCCCAGATCGCCGACGGCGCCGATGCGACGGTTGCGGCGCTGGTCGCGCTCGCGCGTCCCGGGGCCGGGATTTGAACCGACCTGCGGGTCGCGCGCGGACGGAGAGGCGTGATGGGCGCATGGCAATGCAGGCTCGCGGCGGCGGTCTTGGCGGTGTCGGTGGTCAGTGCGCCGGTAATCGGTGCCGGCGCTGCCGGGGCGGCTGACCGCGCGACACCGGCGGATCACGGGACACTGGGCGAGGTGCGCGCGCGGGGCGTTCTGCGCTGCGGGGTGACCCGGGCCGGGGTCGGGGTGTCGGAGATCGACCTCGACGGCCAGTGGCAGGGCTTCTTTCCCGAGTTCTGCCGCGCGGTCGCAGCCGCGATCTTCGGCGAACCGGACGCGGTCGACTTCGTCGAGGTCGATCTGGTCGTGCGCTTCGAGGCGCTGGTTGCCGGCGCGTACGACGTCCTGATCGCCAACTCGACCTGGACCGCGAGCCGGGACGCCAGCGCCGGTCTTGCCTTCACCTCGCCCCTGTTTTACGACGGCCAGGGTTTCTTGGCCCACGGCGTGCTCGGGGCCCGGCGGGTCGCCGAGCTCGGTCCCGCCACCGTCTGCGTCCTCGACGCCACGACCACGTTGCAGAACCTGCGCGATCTGGTGCGCATCCGGGCCCTGCCGCTCGAAATCAGGGTCTATCGCTCGCTGAAAGGCGGGTACGGCGCCTTTTTCGCACGCGCCTGCGATCTTTTCACCCATGACCGGATCTCGCTGGTGTCCGAACGACTGACGCGGGCGTCCGATCCGGCGGACTATACCCTGTTGGAGGACGTGATCTCGCGCGAGCCGCTCGGGCCGGTGGTGCGCGAGGGCGACGATGCCTGGCGCGACGTCGTCCAGTGGGTGACCTTTGCCACCATCGTCGCCGAGGAGCAGGGGGTCACCCGGGCAGCGCTCGCCGCGCGCGGCGACGGCGCGACCGCGGACCGGGCAAGCGCCGATCGTTGGCGCAACCGCGAGGTCCGCCGCCTGCTCGGCCTCGACGGCGAGATCGGGGCCAAGCTCGGCCTCGCCGCCGATTTCGGGCGCCGGGTGATCGCAGCGGTCGGCAATTATGGCGAGATTTTCGAGCGGACCCTCGGGCGCGGGTCCAAGGTCGGTCTGGCCCGCGGCCTCAATGCCCTGTGGCGCCAGGGCGGTCTGATCTATGCCCCGCCGTTCCTGTAACCCCGGTCGCCTTGGCGCGTCCCGACCGACCGAGCCCGTCGTGTGGCGCATCGCCCGCTGATTTCGGTCCGACTGATCGCCGCGATCGGCGGTCTCGGCGTGGTCGCGTGCGGCGCGCTTGCCGGCAGCGCGATGGTGTTCAACCATGTGCTGACCGGCTATGACCATCTCGCGCGCAACACCTTGCCGCAGTTCGGCGACACCGCTCGGATTGCGCTGACCAGCCAGGCGATCGCCTCGGTCGCACCGGCGCTCGCCACCGTGGACAGCGAGTTTGCTCGCCGAACCGTCACCCACGAACTGACCGACCAGTTCGCCGATCTCGACCGCTATCTCGACGCGGTCGCGGCGCGGGCGGCGGCGTTCAACATCGACAGCGGCCCGGCGCTCGATCGCATTCGCGCCGAGCGGCGCGCGCTGATCGCCAACCTCGAAGCGCTCGACCAAGCGGTGGTGATCCGGATCGCGAGCCAGCAGGCGGTCTCGGCACAAGCACGCGCGGCCCAGGCGGTCGACGTCGAGATCCTGGCTCTGGTCGGACGGGTGCGGGCGCTGGCGCTCGGTGCCGACCCGTCGGACGCCGCGCGCGCAGGCCTGATCGCGGCCTTGATATGGCTCGATCGCGCGGGCACGATCGTCCATGATCTGCGCAACGCGCTGCAGCACCGCAACCGGGCGTTGATCCGGCGCATCATTCGGGGCGCGACCGCGGCGTGGCGCGACCGGCGCGCGCTCGACCGCAGCGCGCCGGTCGCGGACGGCATCGCGGGCACGGACGGACTCGGCGTGCGGCTCGACGCGCTTGACCGACAGATCACCGATCTGCTCGATTCGGAGGACGGGGTGGCGGCACGGTTGATCGCGCTGGTGCGATCTGAGGGTGCACTTGACGGTTTACTCAACCAGAACAAGTACTTCGCCAGTCGGTTCACCGGCGCGGTGACCGATCTGCAATCCATGTTGGTGGCCCAGACCGAGGCGCGGCGCCGTCAGTTCGCGGCGCTGGCCCGGCGCACCGAATTGGGCTTGGCCGCGGTCGGCGGCGCCTTGTTGGTGGCGGTTGCCTGCCTGTCGCTCTACATTTGGCGCGGGGTTTTGTCGCGCCTTGTCGGTTTGCGCGAGGCGCTCGGGGCCCGCATCCGTGGCCAGCCGGTGGCGATCCCGGCCGACGGCCGCGACGAGATCGCCGAGATCGGCGAAGCCGCGTGCTTTTTCATCCAGGCAATCGGCGAACGCGAAGAACGGCTGATCCAGGCCAAGCTGACCGCCGAGGCGCTCGCCGACAAGGCCGAGGCGGCGAACCGGGCGAAATCGGTGTTCCTCGCCAACATGAGCCACGAGCTGCGCACCCCGCTCAACGCGGTGATCGGCCTGTCCGGGGTGATCCGCGACGACGACGCGACCCCGCCCGCGATGCGCGACTATGCCAGCGACATCCACGGCAGCGGTCGCCATCTGCTGGCGCTGATCAACGATCTGTTGGACTTCAGCCGGATCGAGGCCGGGCGACGCGCGTTGCGCTGGGGCAGCTTCGAGGCCCGACGCGCGATCCTGGCACTCGAACCCCTGCTGCGGCTCGATCTCGAACGCCGACGCCTCAAACTCGCGGTCGGCGAGACCACCGCGGTGATGATCCACGCCGACGAGCTGGCGTTCCGGCAGGTCATGCTGAACCTGTTGTCGAACGCGGTCAAATTCGCCCACGAAGACACCGTAATCGCGATCGACGGGCACCCGGTGCCGCCCTCGGCCGACAGCGCCGGATGGCTCGAAGTGACGGTGCGCGACCGTGGCATCGGGATCGCCGAGGAGCAAATCGGCCGGGTGCTCGAGCCGTTCCACCAGGAAGACCATGACTACAACCGCAAGAGCGGCGGCGTCGGCCTTGGTCTGTCGATCGTCCATGCCCTGGTCCGGCTCCACGGCGGCGACGTCACCGTGACCAGCTGCCGCGGCGAAGGGACCGCGGTCGCGGTCCGCTTCCCGCTCGCGAGGGGGGGCGGGACCGTCGGCACGGCCTAAAGACCCACCCAGGACGTCAGTATCGATCAAGTGTAGATTTTTTGCCGGGTGTCGACGATCCAGCGGAGCTGTCCGGTGGTTTCTTTAGGTATAGGCGTGGAACGGGATGCGAAGCCGGCCAGTCGCCGTGCCTGCTTGAGTCGGCGTGCGATGATCTTGTCGGCGGGCCGGCCATCGCTAGATGCGTGATTGCACATGGCCGATCGATCGTGTAACGTAAACTCCTTATTTGATGGTATCCACTGACTTGGCTTGCGTGATTGTAACCCAGCCGCCACACCGGTGCCGGGCCGATCAGACCCGGCGCGGGCTGAGCGCTGCACCCGCAGCGGGGGCGATCGGGCTTCGGGGGCGGGCTTCGGGGGCGGGTTTCGCAGGCCGGGTGGGACACGGTCGGGAGCTGCCGTCCATGACCTATGTTGCCGGGAGCGCGTTCGGCGGCCGCGAGCGCGAGCTCGCCAAAGAGGTCGTCGACCTTCATTATCGGAGATCTCCGCATCTGGCCCAAAACTATAGTGACAGTCCGCCGGAAAAGTGCGTCGACGACGTGGTGTTCCATTTGCTCTATCTGCACGCAGCGGTCTCTTCAGCCAGTCTGAGGATTTTTTATGATTATATTTCATGGGCAAAGATAGTTTTTTCGGAAAAGAAGATAGATCATGACCGCCTCTCGGTCCTGCTTGACGTGATGCCGGAGGTTCTGAACGCGCGGCTCGGCAAAGCCGAGGCGGCGATTGCAGTAGACTATCTTCGTCAAGTCCGCGACAGCTTCGAGCAGATGCCACGGACGATCGATTTCGAGGTCCGCGAAGGCAATCGCCATTTCGCGTTGGCGCGGACCTACAGCGTCCTGGTCTTGAACCGGCAGCGGCGCGAGGCGGCCAAGTTGATTTTGGACGCCGCGGCCAACGGGTTGCCGATTAGGGAAATCTACCTGGACATTCTGCAACCGTCGTTGCGCGATGTGGGCCGCCTGTGGCAGACCGGCCGGGTGACAGTGGCCGAGGAACATTATTTCACCGCCGTCACCCAAATGATCATGTCTCAACTCTATCCGTATATTTTTGCCGAACGCCGACTGGGCAAGGTCCTGGTTGCAACCTGCGTGTCGGGTGAGCTGCACGAGATCGGCATGCGGATGCTGGCCGACCTGTTCGAACTGGAGGGCTGGGACACCCATTACCTGGGCGCCAACGTTCCGTCGGACGGCGTCATCGAGGCGGTGGTCACCCTCGACGCCGCGATCCTGGCGGTCTCGGCAACGATTTCGGCGCATCTGCCGTTGGTGCGGGCGTTGATCGACGGACTGCGCGCCGACCCGCGCACCCGGTCGGTGCGGATCCTGGTCGGCGGCTATCCGTTCAATGTCGACCGCGGCTTGTGGCGCGAACTCGGCGCCGACGGCACCGCGCCGGATGCCGTTTCGGCGATCGCGGTGGCCGACCGGCTGGTCGGCCGATCGACCCCGGCATGACCGATGGGCGAGCACAGCGGCGGATTCGTCCTTGATTGCCTGCTGGATGGTCGGATTACCGCGATCATCTACCAGAACTGTGGCATCGACGAAGCCGGCGCGATCGGTGTCCCATTCGTGACATTGATCCAAAGAGAAGATCTCCACAAAGCGCTCAACTTCTTCGCCGCATTGCGCCGCAACGGCGCCGAGTTCGATTGGGAAATGACTGTCCCTCTGACCGGGCGGCCGGCGACCATGCATTTCTCCGGTGTGGTCGACCGCGATCGGCTGTTGGTGGTGGCAAGCCGGACCGGCCAGGCGATCAGCGGCCTGTTCGAAGAAATGCAACGGATCAACAACGAACATGTCAGCCAAGTTCGGCAGATTTTCAAGCAACGAGCGAATGCACCGATCCAGCTTGAGGCGTCGGATGGTTTTGAAGATATGATGAGGTTGAACAACGAGTTCGCAAATATTCAAAGAGAACTGTCAAAGAAAAATGCCGCATTACAAGAACTCAATCGACGAAAGAGCATGCTCCTGGGCGTTACTGCACATGACTTACGCAATCCGCTTGGCGTGATTTCCGGATTTGCCCAAATGCTCGAGTTGATGCTTTCGAAACGATTAACTGAGACTGAATTGAGTTTCGTTCGAAATATTCGTGAATCAAGTATTTTTATGTTAAAAATAGTTGAAGACTTGGTGGACTATTCGGATGCCGACCTTGGTGAAGTTAAATTGAACCGAGAGCAGACCAACCTGATCGAGCTGGTCCGCAACAGTGTCCGATTGAATTCGGTCATTGCCGGCCGCAAAGGGATCGAGTTGGTCGCTGACCTGACCGACCAGAAGATTGTGATCGAGATCGATCGTCGGAAGATCGATCAAGTCTTAAACAATCTGATATCTAATGCCATTAAGTACTCCCATATAGATACCGTGGTCCGGATCGAGGTCTTGCCAAGTCCCGACCAGGTCGCCGTTGCAATCATCGATCAGGGGCAGGGGATTCCGGAACACGACATCCCGAATCTGTTCCAACCGTTTCGCCGCGCCGCGGTGCAACCGACCGGCGGCGAGTCGTCGACCGGCCTCGGCCTCGCCATTTGTAAGAGCATCGTCGAGGCGCACGGCGGCCAGATCACCGTGGAAAGCCGGGTGGGCTTCGGCAGCATCTTTCGGTTCTTCCTGCCGTCGGTCGGGGCCGCGGACGGCGATGGCTGACCGGCCTCCGGGGGGCGACCAGGAAGATATCTCGGCCGCCAGCGAGAAACGCCGGACCATCGCACGGTCGTGCGGACGGCACGGTCCACGCTTTGTTAATTGGCAGGATGCGATCTTTGGTCAACTCACACCGGTTGTGACAGGACGTATCGGTGGTTGAGCCGAGCCGGGCAGAGCTATTGTTCAGAGGTGACATGGCCCGGGTCGATCGCGGGATGCGATGGGGCGCAACGCCGGGACCGAACGCCGAGCAGGGCCGGCGCCCGCCCATGGTTGCGGTCCGAGAATTGCCGAATGGTTGAGTTGAAGACAGAACTGTTCGACGCGTTGGCGTCGGTCGACCGTCTGCGCGCGGAGACGGCGTTTGACCGGGCGCTTGCCGAGGCGCCGCCGCTCACGGTGATCGAGACCTTGATCGTCCCGGTGTTGGCCGACCTCGGCGAGGCGTGGCAAGAAGGGCGGATCGCCCTGTCGCAGATCTACATCGGCGCGCGGGTGTGCGAAGAGATGGTCGCGCGGGCGTTGCCGACCCCCGACCGGGGGCAGGACGGCGCGCCATGCGGGGCGATCGTGGTCTTGTGCGATTATCACATGCTCGGAAAACGGATCGTCGGATCGATCCTGCGGGCGAGCGGCGTTGCCCTGCGCGACTATGGCCGGATGGAGGTGGACGCGCTGGTCGATCGCGTGGTCGCCGACCGCTTGGACATTTTGTTGATTTCGACCCTGATGTTGCCGGCGGCGCTCAAGGTCCGCGAGGTGCGCGACGGCTTGGCGCGCCGGGGTCATCGGCCGCGAATCGCGGTCGGCGGCGCTCCGTTCCGGTTCGATCCGACCCTGTGGCAGGCGGTCGGCGCGGACGCGATGGGCGAAACCGCGGCCGACGCCATCCCGATTGTCCAACGCTGGACGGAATCCCCGCGATGACCACTTCGCTTGACCGGGTCGTCACCACCCTCGGCCACCGCGAACCCGATCGGGTGCCCGTGTTCCTTTTGACCACGATGCACGGCGCCAAGACGCTGGGGCTGTCCATTCGTGACTATTTCGCGCGCGCCGAGCATGTCACCGAAGGCCAGCTCCGTTTGCTCGCGCGCTATCGCGGCGACTGCCTCTACCCGTTTTTCCACGCCTCGCTCGAGGTCGAGGCGTTCGGCGGCGAGACCATGTTCATCGACGACGGACCGCCCAACGCCGGCGAGCCGGTGGTCCGCGATCCGTCCGCGATTGACACACTCGAGCCGCCGCGGGTCGCCGACTGCCCGGGGCTCGCCCGGGTGCTGACCACGATCGCCGCCCTGAAGGCGCGGGTCGGCGACACCGTGCCGATCGTCGGCGTCGTCATATCACCGTTCTCGCTGCCGGTGATGCAGATGGGGTTCGAGGCCTATCTCGACCTCCTGTACAACGACCCGGACCGGGTCGCCCGGCTGATGGCGGTCAACCACGCGTTCTGCGTCGAGTGGGCGAACGCCCAGCTGACGGCAGGCGCGACCGGGATCTGTTACTTCGACCCGGTGTCCTCGATCACCTGCGTGCCGCGTGCCCGCTATCTCGAGACCGGGCAGCCGGTCGCCAAGCGGACGCTCGCCCGGATCGCAGGGCCGACCGCGACCCACCTTGCCTCGGGCCGGGCGGCCGGGATCGTCGGCGACCTCGCCGACACCGGCACCGCGGTGATCGGGGTCAGCTGCCACGAGGATCCGGCGGCGCTCAAGGCCGAGGCGGCCGGCCGGGTCGCTCTGCTCGGTAACCTGAACGGCGTCGCGATGCGCACCTGGTCGCCCACCGAGGCCGAGGCCGAGGTCAAACGGGTGATCGCGGCCGCCGGATCGGGCGGCGGGTTCATCCTGTCCGATACCCACGGGGAGATCCCCTGGCAGGTGCCGGACGAGGTTCTGCTCGCGATCCGCGACGCGGTCGACCGCTGGGGGTGCTATCCGCTCGATTGGGTTGACGGCGACCGCGGGCCCGAGCCGGCCTCATGACCGGGCGCCTGTGCCTCGTCTGCTGCTCGGCTTTCCGCCGTGAGGTCGAAACCGCGGTCGCGGCCGAAGGCTGGTCCGACGTTGCGGTCGCGAGCTTCGCGAGCCAGTGCGGCCGACCGCCGATGACCTGGGCGGACATCCGGGCGCTCGCCGAGCCCGGGGCGGGCGAGGTGATCGCGATCGGGCGCGCGTGTCTTGCCGGGCTGCCGCCACACGCCGACGGCGAGGGCGCGCCGGCGTGCCGAACCTTCGTGC
>JANQHG010000132.1 GCA_028277115.1 Azospirillaceae bacterium | reverse complement strand
CTGAACCGCCGATGTTGGGGCGATCGGCCCCCACCGGCGATGCAAACAGGCAGACCGTGCCGGCCGATCGCCCCAACCTACAGAATCGGTGAACAGCTTCCTCAGGTATGATTCACTCCCACCAAATCTGGTGGGGAGCACAAGATATGGCAGTATGCGTGACGCGTACGGACTATCGGCCGGAAGGCCTGCGAAAAGAGGCGTCGCGTGCACGTACACAGGTAGCGTCTCGACGTATGCTTGCGATCGCTTTGGTCATTGAAGGGGTCTCGCGAGCCGACGCCGCGCGCCAATGCGGAATGGATCGGCAAACGCTGCGAGACTGGGTTCATCGCCTCAATGAAAAGGGATCGTACGAGTCCATCCTCGATCGCTGCCCCTGCCAGGATCGCCTCTGTCGCGAGCCGAGACTGGGCCAGACCGGTCACCGCGTAGGGCCGCCGGTATCAACTACCGCCGCAACCGGCCCGGCTCGCGCGCCAACGTCAAAAGCGCGCGCGCGCATAACACATCGTCCGGCGCGCCGGTGCGTTTGCACGCCGCCTCGGCCTCGGTCAACCGCGCCAGAGCCGCCGCCAAATCAGCCAGCGACCAACGACGGAGCTGGCCCGCAAACACCGCCTTGTCCCGAAAAAACACCGGCGGACGTAAACCCTCCATCGCCGCCTCCGGGGAGGCTCCCGAGGCGACGTCGGCCGCCGCCAAATGCAACCGTTGGAAATGGCGCTGCGCCGCCCGCAAAATCGCAATCGGGTTGGTGCCCTCGGCATACAAACGCCCGATCGCCCGGTCGAGCGCCGCCGCATCACCACTCGCCGCCGCCAACGCCGGCACCCCCAAGTCGAGGCTCGCACTGTCGCCAATGCACGCCGACGCATCGTCCAACGTGATCCGCCGCGCCTCGCCCATGTAGAGGATCAACTTCTCCAACTCGCGCTGCGCCAGCATCCGGTCGCCGACCAGGTTGGCCGCCAACAACGCCAACGCGTCGCGGTCGATCGAAAACCCCGCCGCCGACAATCGCTCGGCCAAAATCGGGCCAAGACGACCCTCGTCCTCGACATAACACGGCAGCGCCGCTGCGACCCCAACCTGCTCGAACAGCTGGCGCAACCGCGAGCGCAGCCCCAACTCGCCCGCCTCGACCACCGCCAGCGCGTCGCCGGGCACGCCGTCCTTCGCCTTCAAGACCCGATCGAACGCGGTCGCGACACTGTCGTCGCCGTCGCGAATCCGCACCAACCGACGACCGCCGATCAACGACTGCGCCGCCAACTCGTCGGCCAGCCGCCCCGGCTCGTCCGCGATCGTGCGCGCCGCCAAGTCCGAAACCCGGAACGGGTCGCCAAGGTCGGGGACCACCAAACGGCCCAGACGCTCGGCACGCTCGCGCACCAAGCCGGCGTCCGGGCCATACACCAACACCGCCCGGACTTTGGGGTCCGGTGCACGCAAAAACGCGTCGATGCCTCTGCCCTGAAGCTTCACCGGACCCGAACTAAAGCTCTTGGTTGACGAACACCGCGACCCGGGTGGTGATCTCGTCGGCCAGATCGACCAAGCCGCGATCGATCGCGTCACGCTCGTTGACCAACGCCGCCAGTTGCGGGTCGGGGATGTCATAGTCGATCATCGAGCGCGCTTGGCCGGTGAACACGACCTTGCGCGCCTCGATATCGACCAGGCGATAGGCCGCGGTCACCCGCATCAGCGCGCGGGTCGCCGAGCCGTCGGCGCGCAGCCCGACGTCGGTGCTGGTGATCCCGAGCGAACTCTCCAGCCGATAGACCGGGGTCGCCGGCCGGCCCTGCAAATAGAAGCGGTCGATCAGGAGATTGCGCAGCTTCTGGCCCACGCGGTCCGGGATCACCGCGATTTCGACCTCGTTCAAGCGCACCGCAGTGCCGCCGAACGGCGAGTCCGTGCCGCCGTAGAGCGGGCGAAAGCCGCACCCGGCCGCAGCCACAAGCATGACCCCCAACAGGGCAAAGACGGCGAACCGGCGGTGGGGCAACGCGGTCATGGCGCTCACGCGACGATGTTGACGATCCGGTTCGGCACCACGATCACCTTCTTGACCGGCTTGCCGTCGAGGGTGCGGACGATCGCCGGGTCGGCCAGCGCCGCCGCCTCGACCGTCGCCTGCGGCGCGTCCCGCGCGATCGCCAAGGTCGCGCGCAGCTTGCCGTTGACCTGGACCGCCACCGTCACCGTGTCGTCCGCCACCAAGCTTGCGTCCGCGACCGGCCACGGCTGGTCGGCGATCACGGTGTCATGGCCGAGCGCTTGCCACGCCTCTTCGGCCAAATGCGGGGTCATCGGCGCCAACAGCTGGACCAAGGCCTCGACCCCCTCGCGCAGCACCACGGGCGCGCCCGGCGCTTCGGCCGCGGCCTCGAGCTCGCCGAGCCCGGTCGCAAGCTCGCGGATCCGCGCCACCGCCTTGTTGAAGTGGAAACGCGTAAGATCGTCGGTCACCGCCGCGATCGTCTTGTGCACCAAGCGCCGCGTCTCCAACGCCGGCCCCGCGAGGTCGGCCGGCACCGGCGTGCCGGACGCCGCCAGCGGCACCGCCGGCTCCTCGACCAACCGCCAGACCCGGTTGAGGAAGCGCCACGCCCCGTCGATCCCGGCCGACGACCATTCAAGATCGCGTTCGGGCGGGCTGTCCGACAGCAATAAAAACCGCGCGGTGTCGGCGCCGTGGCTGCCGACGATCTCCTCCAGCCCGACCACGTTCTTCTTCGACTTGCTCATCTTCTCGAGCCGGCCGAGCGCGACCGGCCGGCCGTCGCTGCGCCCCACCAGGACGCCGTCGCGCTCCTCAACCTCCTCGGGATACATCCACTGGCCGTCGGCGTCGCGATAGGTCGGGTGGGTGACCATGCCCTGGGTCATCAGCCCGGCGAACGGCTCGCTGACGTCGAGATAGCCGCAGCCCTTAAGCGCCCGGGTGAAGAACCGCGCATACAACAGGTGCAGCACCGCATGCTCGATGCCGCCGATGTACTGGTCGACCGGCATCCAATACTCGGCCGCCGACCGGTCGAACCCGGTGTCGGTGCTGTCCGGCGAGGTGAAACGTAGGAAATACCACGACGACTCAAAGAAGGTGTCGAAGGTGTCGGTCTCCCGGATCAGCTGCCCGCCGGTCTCGGGACAGGTGACGTACTTCCAGGTCGGATGGTTGGCCAGCGGGTTGCCCGGGGTCTCAAGATCGATGTCGTCGGGCAACGTCACCGGCAGTTGGTCTTCCGGCACCGGCACCACGGTGCCGTCGGGACGGTACATCACCGGGATCGGGCAGCCCCAATAGCGCTGGCGCGACACGCCCCAGTCGCGCAGGCGGTACTGGGTCGTGCGGGTGCCGCGGCCCATCGCCTCGATCCGACGGCCGGCCTCGGCCTTGGCCTCGTCCACCGTCATGCCGTCGAGAAAGCCCGAATTGATCATCCGCCCGGGACCGGTGTACGCCTCGATGCCGATCGCAAAGCCGTCCGGGTCGGCGTCGGGCGGCAGCACCACCGGGATCACCGGCAAATCGTACTTGCGCGCGAAGTCGAGGTCGCGCTGGTCGTGGCCCGGGCAGCCGAAGATCGCACCCGTGCCGTACTCCATCAAAACGAAGTTCGCGACATAGACCGGCAGGCTGTGGCCGTCGATGAACGGGTGGACCGCGCGCAAGCCCGTGTCGACGCCGCGCTTTTCCGCGGTCTCGATCGCTTCCTCGCTGGTGCCGATCCGGTTGCACTCGGCGATGAACGCGCCGAGCTCGGGCCGGGTCTCGGCCAGCGTGCCGGCGACCGGGTGGTTGGGCGACAACGCCAGGAACGAGGCGCCGAACAGTGTGTCCGGCCGGGTGGTATAAACCTCGACCGCCGGGCCGGGCTCGCCGTCGGCGGTGGTGATGTCGAAGGTCAGCCGCACGCCGGTGGACTTGCCGATCCAGTTCTCCTGCATCAGGCGGACCTTGTCCGGCCAGCGCTCGAGCCCGTCGATCGCGTCCAACAACTCGTCGGCGAACGCGGTGATCCGTAAAAACCACTGGGCCAGCCGGCGCTTTTCGACCGGCGCACCCGAGCGCCAGCCGCGGCCGTCGATCACCTGCTCGTTCGCCAGCACGGTGTTTTCCACCGGGTCCCAGTTGACCCACGACTCCTTGCGGTAGGCCAGGCCCGCCTTCAGGAAGTCGAGGAACATCTTTTGTTCGTGCTTGTAATACTCGGGCGTGCAGGTCGCGATCTCGCGCTCCCAATCATAGGCAAGCCCCATCAGCCGCAGTTGCTCGCCCATCACCCGGATGTTCTCGAAGGTCCAGCTGCGCGGGTGGACCCGGTTGGCGATCGCCGCGTTCTCGGCCGGCAGGCCGAACGCGTCCCAGCCCATCGGGTGCAAAACGTTGAACCCCTGCGCGCGCTTGAACCGGGCGACCACGTCGCCGATCGTATAATTGCGCATGTGCCCGATGTGCAGCCGTCCCGACGGGTACGGAAACATCTCGAGCACATAGTACTTCGGCCGGGCAGCATCCTCGGTCACGGCAAAGGTCCGGCGGGCGGCCCAAATCTCCTGCCACTTGCGCTCGGTCTCGCGGAAGTTGTAACGCGCCATCGTGTCCCGACCAATTTCGATGTCGTGTGACGCCCGGCCAAACGGGCCGAGCCCTTTTAGGCACCGGGACCGCGGCGGGCAAGCCCTTGACCGGCCGCCGCGGGCGGATTGGTGATGGGTGTGGGATCGGGGGCAGATCGCCGCCCGCCCCGGTCACCCGTCAGGCCGTCTGCCCTGATCCGGCCGCGGTCCGGTCACCGCCGCTGTTCGCGCGATTGCCGTGCTGCGTGACGCGCGGTGCCATCCCCCGCCGATCGGCGGGGGTGGGACCACATCAAGATCAAGCGGCGCCGGCCTTGCGGTCCTCGTTGCGCTTCTTCGACGCCGGCTGATAGGCGATCGCCGCATGTTCGGCGCAGTACGGCAGACCCGGCGACGACGTCTTGCCGCAGAAGTGGAAGTCGGCGTCCTTGGGGTCGCCGATCGGCCATTTGCACATGCGCTCGGTCAGATTGAGGATGGTGGCACCGCGGGTCGGCTTCTTCTTGATCGGCGACGGCCGCCCGGACAGGCCCAGGCGATGCGCCTTGCCGATCACCGCGTTGCGGCTGACGTCGCCCAACGCGTCCGCGATCTCGCTCGCGCTCATGCCCTGCCCCCAAAGCGTCTTCAGCCGCTCGACCCGTTCATCGGTCCAACTCATCTGCCTTGTCTCCACGTTCGTCGAAACCTTCATTTTGGTTAAGGACCGATACCCGCTTTCCCGTCCGCGACCGGACCCGTCCCGATCGACGCGCCCGCCCGTGTCGTGCCGCCGGCATCGTCCGTCGGCTATATTTTGTGTACATCTGGTGGGACCCTACCATATACGGCAGCGTCCCGATAGACCGCAGCCTGCCCCGGCCCAACCGGGACCGCGGTCGCGGCGCCTAACCCCTCGTCATGTCACGCGTCCCGTGACCAGGCCGAGACCCGATCACCCGCCCGCCGGGCGGCGGCCGACCGCGCCGCCCGACATGGCAAAATGTTGGCACGCGATGGCGATCCTGCAATATCAAGCGCCTGCCAGCCGACTCGGCAAGGACGACTCGAGACCCGGTCCTTGGGTCCCCACCGGCGGCGCCGTATGCGGCCTGACGGCCGTTCGGGGGGCGCTGCCCCCTCGACCCCCGCAAGGGGGGACACCCCCCTTGACCCCCACAAATGAGCGGGAATGAGCGGGGTCCAGGGGGCGACCACTAACCGGGGGAGAGGGAACCCCTGAGTTTGGGGGCGCCAAGCCCCCAAAACCCTCGGGAGCCTGGCGGGTCCGGATCAGCGGCGGAACCCGTCGATCAGGTCGCGGATCAGGCCGCTCGGCCCGGCACCGGCACCGGGCCGAAGCCGCTCGGCCAGCGCCTCGGCAACCTGGGCATCGAGCGCGGCGCGTAGCGCCTCAAGACCGAACCGCAGCCGCGGGGCGGCGAGATCGCCGGCCAGCGCGAGCTCGATCGGCGGCAAGGGTGGCTGGTGGGCGAGCGCGAGCGCCACCGTCCCGTCGACCCGGTAGGCCGGCAGATCGACCACCACCCGCCCCACCCCGGACGCCCGCTCCGCATCAAGCGCGACGCCGTCCGCGGTCGCGACCCCGTCCGCGACCTGGAAGTCGGCCTCGAACCGCGCGAGCGCACTGTCGCCGCCGTCGAGGCCGCGGGTAAACGCGTCCGTCAGATGGCGGACGTCGGTGACCCGGGCCATCCGGTCAATCGCACGGCCGAGCCCGATGCCGCGCAGCCGACCGTCGCGCACCGCCACCCGGCCCGCCCCGTCGAGCGCCGCGACCAACGCCGCCGGGGTTGCCCCCCGGCCCGCCAGCGCCAGCGTCAGGTCAAGCGTGCCCTCGGCGAGATCGACCGGCCACGGCCCCAGCGACGCGCCGAACAGCGCTTGGGCGACCCGCGCCCCGGTCACCGTGGTCTCGAGCCCGAGCTCGAGCGCGCCGTCCGACGCCGCCGCGAGCATGCCGGTCGCCGCGACCCGGCCGCCGAGCAGGCCCGCGTCGAGCGCGCTCAGCGTGACCGTGCCGTCGGCGAGCCGGGCTGCGACCGCGGGCTCGGTCAACCGGTGGCCCTGCCAGACAATCGCGTGCGAGGTCATCGCGAGCGTGCCGTCGACCGCGCCGAGCCAGGCCAGGTCATAGGGCCGGCTCGACCAGCCGCCGCCGCCGGTCACCCGGGTGTCGATCAGCCCGCCGGGGAACGGCGTCGTCAGCGACAGGAACCGGTCGAGCCCGAGCGTGCCGGTCTGGATCTCGGCGTCGATCCGCGGCCGTGCGCCGTCGAGCCCGAGCGTGACGTCGCCCTTGACCGACACCCCGCCGACCGTGCCCTGGCTGTTGGCGAACGCCCACCGGCCGGCCGTGCCGGCGAGCTCGGTGTAGAGGTCGAGCGGCCCGGGATCGCCGCTCGGCGGCAGATAGTCGGGCCAGATCGCCTGGACCGGGCGCAGCAGGCCGGGGAAAGTCGCGCGCAGCTTGATGTCGGCCTCGGCGTCGGCCGGCGCGGCCGGCACCCGGACGGCGCCGCCGGCCTCGACCGTGCCACCGAGCACCCCCGCCTTCAGCTCGAGCCCGATCGTGCCGCGGTCGCCGGTGACCCGGCCGTTCAGGCTGACCGGGCCGAGCCGGCCGATCAGCGGCGGCGCGGTCCCGACCGCGGTGCCGCCGGGCGGCGCGGCCGCCGCGGCGCCGGCCGGCGGGCGGCGGAGTGCCGCGACCAGCGGCGCCAGCGTACGCGCCTGCGCGGTCACCTGGAGATCGAGCCCGGCCGGTTCGGTGATCTTGACCACCCGCCCGTGCAGGGTGCCGCCGATCCCGGCGAGATCGGTGACCCGGGCCGAGCGCAGGGTCAACGCGCCGCCGTTCAAGGTCAGATCACAGGCGACCCCGCGCACCGGCACACCACCGACCACCAGCGTGTTGACCCGCGCGTCGATCGTGGCATCGAACCGGTCCAACAGGCCGACCAGCTCGCCGGGCGCCCGGTCGCCGAGCAGCGGGCGATAGCCGTCAAGCGTCAGCTGATCGATCTCGAGCCGGACCCCGAACGCCGGCCGCCCGCGATCGACAAAAGCGAGGCCGCCGATCAACCGGGTGTCGTCGAGCGCAAGGTCAAGGTTGGTCACCTGAAACGCCGCCGGCCGACCGCGCACCCGGCCCGCCAGCGCGAGCCGACGCAGCCGGTCCGCCGGCACCCCGTCGAGCCCGACCCCGACCCAGTCGAGCACCGCGCGCAGATCGTCGGTGCCAAGGTCGATCGTGGCATCGACCAGCGGTTGGTCGTTCTCGCGCCCCAGCGTCGCGCCGATGCGCACCGAAGCGTTGCCGGGGCCGAGCGCCGACAGCCGCTCGACCGTCAGCGTGCCGTTGGCGAGCTCGGCGGCGAGCCGCCCGTGGCGCAGCGCGGCGTCACCGAGCCGCACCGCATCGAGCGCGATCTTGAGCGTGCCGTCGACCGTCTCGGGCAGCCGCGCCTCGGCAAGCGGTCCGCCGAGCCGGGCGAGCAGCGCGACCAGCGTCGCCCGATGCCGCGCCAGCCACGGGTCGAGGGCGACCGTGCCGAGCGCGAGATCGGCGGTCACCCGGTGCGGCAGCCCGAACGACAGGTCGGCGGTGCCGGTCGCGCTCAGGCTCGGCAGATCGGGATCGTCGGTCGCGAGCGCCCCGGGTGCGCCGGCGACCCCGAGGTCGAGCGACAGCGCGCGCGCCTCGACCCCGCGCCCGGTCGCGGTCAGCGCGGCGGTCACGGTGAACGGTTCGGCGATCGCCACCGGCACAGCCGGCGCCGGGTCGGCCGGAACGGGGGCGCCGCTGGTCAGCGCGGTCGCGGCGGCAAGGCCGCGCCCGAGGTCGCTGCCGGCGAGCCGAAGATCACCTTCGAGCCTGAGCCCGTCCGTATCATTGCCGGTGATAAGCCCGACCAACCGCGCCTCGGCATCGTCGTCCGGCAACGCCAGCTCGACCCGAAGCGGCATCGGTGCGCCGTCGCGGGCCCGTCCGGCCGTGACCAGCACCCGCAGCCGCTGGCCTCGGTGCTTCACGCTCGCGTCGGCGGCGTAGGGGCCGAACAGGCTCGACGCCGCCAGCATGCCGTCGATCTCGCTGATGGTGCGGGCGACCCCGGTCGCCCCGTCCAGCCAGCTCACCCGGCCGTCCACGACCCTGACCTCCTTGAGCCGCACGGACGCCGCGAGCTCCCTTGGCTCGAGCCCGAGGTCGGCCGCGATCCGAGCGGCCTCGCTGTCGGTCGTGAGCACCGGGTCCGGCGCCAGCCGCCAGTTCGGCCGGCCGTCGGCCAGGGTTTCGAGCCGCAGATCGGGGTCGTCGAGCGTGAGCTGTTCGACCTCGATCCGGCCGCCGAGCAGCGCAAACAGCCCAAGCTCGACCTCCAGCCGATCGATGCCGACGAGGTGGGGCGCCTGGCCGCCGTCGATCGTCGCGATCGTCACCGCGCCAAGGCCGAGCCGGGGCGTCGGCAGCAGCTCAAGGTCTACCGCGCCATCGATCGTGACCGGACGACCGGCGGCGGCGCTTAAGATCTCTGCAATGTCGCCGCGATAGCGGGTCCATTCGACCAGGCCGGGGCCGATCGCGAGCGACCCGATCACCAGGACCAGGAGGAAAAGCAGGGTTTGGGCCAGCTGTCTCACGGTGCGTCATCCCTTCGCGGCGTCGGGGTCCTCGTCGCGGTGATGGCGCCGGTCGAACGCCGGCTGACTGGAATAAGGATCGTCCCGCCAAGTCCACCCGGCGGCGACAGTAGGCGGCGGGCGCGGCGGGTGCAATTGCCAAGGCCGCTTTCGCCCGCGCCGGGCGCCGCGGCCCGGCCACGGCCCGCCGCGGCCAAATCCGGTCGAAACGCTGCGGCGGTTGTACTAGGCTCGCACTCGCGACCGAACCAGCCCCGAGACCGGCCATGATCCGCTGCGCCCGCCCGGTACGCCTGCTCGCTGCCTTCGCCCTCGCGGGCGTCGTCTCCGTGACCGCGGGCGGCTTGGTCGCCGGCCGGGCGACCGCGGCGACCGGCGGCTGCGCGGACCAGATCGCCCGGGCCCGCACGCTTGAACGCAGCTTTTCGCGCGAGCATGCGGACTATGCCAGGGCGCGCGACGCCTCGGTCCGCGACCTCGCCGCGCGGATCGGGAACATCCGAAGCGCGCGCCCGGGCAACCGTCCGGCGTGCGGGGCGCTGTATCGTCAACTCGCCGGTCACGCGGTGGTCGCGCTCCGGCTCGCCGCGTTCGCCGGCAGCCTGGCGGATCGTTATCGCGATCTGTTCGTCTGTTTTCCGGTGCCGCTGCCGGCGGGCGCGCGATTGATCACACCATATCCGGCCGACCCGGGCGCGCGCGACGCGTTCGAGGCCCGCCTGGCGGCGCTTGACGCGACTCGCGAGGCGCTGAACGCCGAGGCCGCGGCGTTGCAGCCGATTCGCGGTTTGGCGGTCGCCGGCAGCGCGCTGTGCGATGCGATGCCGCTGGACGCGGTGCTCCAGGCCTTGCCCGCGCCGGCCGAGGACGGGACCGCCGCCGGCCGGACACCGCCAACCGGCGCGCCGCCGCCCGGCCGTCCGACCGACCTGATCCCGCCGACGCTGGCGGCACCGCAACGGTGACCGGACCACGCGGTCAGAACGCATCCACAATGTTGCGATAAAGATCCCGGACAGCGTCGATCACGAAGCCATCGCCGCCCGCGAACATGAGCCCGACCGCGACGCCGATGATGCCGGCGACCAGGGCGTACTCAATCGACGCCGCACCCGCCGACGCCGCACCCGCTTGCGACGCCGTACCCGCTTGTTGGTGCCCAGGCGTGTCGTGCTCAGGCGGCGCGCTGCCGCGACGCCACCCACGGGCGCCGGGCACCCCGAACGGGACCGGACCTGTTTGCCGTCGCGTCATGACCGCCGCCGCCGATCGATAGACGTCTCGATCAAGGGTGACAGCGGGCGCGATCGATGGCAAGTCGAGAATGAACCGGACCGCGCGTCAACGTATTTACTCTTGATCTATATCAATAAAATCCCCTATCTCAAGGAGTTGGAGAGACCCGGTTGGGTTTCAGGGTGTGGGCGTGTGGGCGTCGATCGGTGCCCGCGAAAAAACCGGCCCGCCCGTTCGATCCGATCAACCGGTGTCTTTTCGGTCGCCGATCGGGCCAGACCTTCCCAGTATGGCGGCAGACTCGCGCCTGGGGTCCACAATCGCAAGAGGTTTCAGATGCGAATGGTCATTGTCACCCTCGTGCTCCTCGTCACGATCGCCGCCCTGCCGGTCGCGCGGCCGGCGCACGCCCAGATGGAGCCGTCGTTCGGTGAGACGTATTATCCCGGCGGCAGCGGCCCCTGGTCGTCCGAGCATCTTCGCCATGTCGGCCTCGGCGCCGCGCTCGGCCTTGGCGCCGGCCTGCTGTTGGTCGAGCTCGGGGTGATCCCCGAAGTCGATCTGTTCGGCCTTGCCCCCGATGTGGTCATGTATCTCGGCACCACTCTGGCGGGCGCGCTCGGCGGCCATTTCGTCTGGGACGACGGCCGGCCGGGTGTCGGATCGTGACGACCGCCGGTTGACCCACCCACGCCCTGCGCACCGGTTTGCGGCGCTCCCTTTGGGGGCTGCCGCGTCCTTGACGTTATGGAGACACGCATGCCGACCAACGACTCCCTGATGTACATGCTCGACAAGCCGGTCGAAGCCAAGCCGGTCAAGGAAATCATCGAAATGTCGCCGGCGGTTCTTGAAGGCATCACCGATGCCAAGGCGGCAAAGCTGAAGGAAGCGCTTGGCGTCTCGACGATCGCCGAGCTTGCGACCAACCGCTTTGTCCTGTGGGCCCAGGCGTTGGTAACGATCGCCAAGGTCGAGCGCGAACCGGCCCCGGCCGGCAAGACGGTTGACGTCTGAGCCCGGCCCGGCATCGGCGTTTCGGCGGCCCGGCCGGGTATCCCGGCCGGGCCGTTGCCATTGTGGTCGGCTAGACTGCACGCTCGCCATCACGCGACCGAGGTCAAGAAAAAGGGGGGAACCCATGGAGCCACGCACCCACCGCCGCGTCGGGCCTGTTCGCTGGGCCGCCCTTGGGCTCGCCGTCGCGGTGTTGGCCCGTCCGCTCGGTCCGGCGCGGCCGGTGTGGGGCCAGGAGTTCTATCCGCTGACCGAGCTCGAGCGCCGGATCGCGATCCCGCGCGACCGCGCCCCGGCGCCGACCGGTTCCGACTCGGCCGCGCACGCGGCAACCGGCGAGACGGCACCGACCGACGCTTCGCCCGCGCAAGGGACCCCGGCGTTGTCGGCGATGCCGCCGCTCACGGTCGAGGCGATCGCGATGGCGATGGCGGCGCGCGGGTTTGCGACCGAGCCGGTGGCCGGCGCGGACGACCAACGGGTCTTGCTGATCCGGGACCCGGACCACCGGGTGCCGGCGGACGAGTTGAAGGTGTTGTTCTTTGGCTGTACCGACGAGGGCGCGTGCACCAGCGCGATCTTGTGGGCATGGTACCGGCTGGCCGGTCGGGTATCGTTGGGCGCGATCAACGAGTGGAACATGAGCCGCCGCTATGCCCGCGCCGCGCTCGACCGCGACGGCGACGCCACGCTCGACCTCAGCCTCACCTCGACCGGCGGCGCCGCCGAGGCGATGATCACCGGTTGGGTCGGCCTGTTCCTCGACCAAGCCGCCGCGTTTCCTGAATTCGTGCTGCCGCGATAGCCGCCGCGGGGCAGGTTTGCACGAGGCCGCACGCCGCCGATCAATGCGCCCGGTTCGCGCGCAACGCGTTGAAGAAGCTTGCGGCCCCACAACTCCGCAACGGCACGAACGGCTTTTGGTGGCGCTTACACAATTGCTTGGCCCGCCGACAGGCGACGTGGTTGATGCAATCGACCGGGCAGCAGACCATATCGCATCGCTCGACCAGGGCGTCGAGCGCGTGCGGGCTGTCGTCGACCCCGCCGTCGTGATGGACCAGGGTGGCGTCGAACCGCTCGGCCGCCGCGGCGAGCTGGCTGACCGTGCGGCTGATCCCGCCGAGATAGAGGATTTCGCGCGGTGGCGATGCCGGCGCCTCGGGGCCGGGATCGCCCGACGCCGACGCGCACACCCCATCGAGCTGCGCGCGCAGCCGCGCCGCCTCGGCCTCGGCGGCCCGGGCGCGTTCGCGCTCGGCGGCAAGCCGCCGTTCGGTGCGGGCGAGCCGAGCCGCCAGCTTGCGGTCGTCGCCGCCACGCTCAGGCACCGTCTCGGGCGGCGTCGCTGTCACGGCCGGCATCGGGGTCCGCGATGCGGCCGAGGCTTGACGCAGCCGGGCCGCCGCCTCGGCCTCAGCCCGGGTCAGGGTTTGGCGCAGGCTTTCGATCTTCGCGGCGGTGGTGCGCTGCAGCCGTTCATAGGCGACGGTCATCGCCTGGCATTGCCGCTCGGCGGCTTGGCGGCGGGTGATCTGTTCGCGATTGACCACGGTACCGGCATGGGCGAGCATGTGCACGTGGCCGTGCGCGCGGTCGCGCAACGCCGACGGGGTCGCGGGGTGGCTCATCAAGGCCCAGTACGCCCGGTCGACCCGGCCGTCGGCGCGCGCCTGGTCCCACAACGCCGAGAGTTGGTCCGCGGTGGTCGCGCGGCCGAACCGACGGATTTCGCCGAACGCGCGGGCGTCGAGCAGTTTTTGCAACAACCGCGCGACCGGGCCGTCGGTGCCCGCATTGTGGACGAAAAAGCCATGGACCTCATAGTCCTCGGCGTCGTCGCCGGGGCGCATTTTGAGCCGGCGCAGAGATCCGACCAGCATCGCGTGCGGCAGACAGGTCCCGACGATCGAGCAATGAAACCCGCCCGGAAGCTCCCACAGCTTGAGACGGCGCGATGCGGCGGCGGACGGCGACGAGGGCGTCGTGGTCATGGCGCGCCCCTCACCCGACCGCGAGACCGAGTTCCGCGACACCGCACGGCACCGCCGTTGCCGCGCCCGGCGCGCGCCCGGTGCGAAAGCCGATCGTAAGGCCGCGCCGCGCCATCGCGCGGGCGAGCCGCTGACCGGGAGCGATCGCCATCCCGACCGCGTGAGCGGGCACCGACCCCTCGAGAATGCTGTGAGCCAGCCGCCGGCGCCCGCGCTGCAGCGCCGACAACGCATCGACCAAGGCGACCTCGCCGTCGTCGAGCCGACAGCGCTCGATCGCGCCGGCCGTGAACGCGCCCGGCGCCGACGCCGTGACGATCGCGAGGAACGCCGCGCCGTCGGCCAACGCCTCGGTCAGCCCCGCCGCCGCGAAGGCGCCGCACAGTTGACCATCGGTGCCGGCACCGGTCGCCCTGGCCCGCACCGACCAAACGATCAACCGACCGCCAGCGGTCAACCGATCAACCCGCAATCCGTTGGCATCGTCGTCCTGCATCGCCTGCTCCCGCCTCGGCCGCCCGCGCTGTTTTGCAAATGAGACTTAGTCTCAATTCGTATCAGACCCTATTGCCCGCCCATGGACGGCGCAATGCGGTGGTGTGCCCCTGCGACAATCGGTCCGAACCGGGACCCGATCCGGCGGGTCGGCCAAACCGATGACACACCTGACGCCTATCCGTTGGCTCCGGTTCCCGGTGTGGAGACAGCTTGCCGATGCCCCGTCCGCCGTTGCCCCGTGGTCCGCGCGCCGCCGCCGCTGTCGTTGTCGTCGTTGTCGTCGTTGCTTTGGTCGCCCTGAGCTCGGCGACGGCGCCGGCCGCCGCCGAAGAGGTCGGCTGCGTCACCACCGCGTGGCGCCTGTTCGGCGCCGACCACCGCATCTGCATCGAGGCGTTCGACGACCCCGAGATCATCAACGTCACCTGCCACTTGAGCCAGGCGCGCACCGGCGGCATCGCCGGCAGCTTCGGCCTGGCCGAGGACCCATCGCTGTTCGCGATCGCGTGCCGCCAGATCGGACCGATTCGCCTGCCCGCCGGCCTGGACGACGAGGAAACGGTGTTTTCGGCCGGTACATCGCCGATGTTCAAACAAACGCGCGTCGTCCGGATCTTCGATCGCAAGCGCGGTACGCTTATCTATCTCGCCTATAGCACCAAGCTGATCGAAGGCTCGCCGATGAACAGCATCTCGACGGTGCCGATCATGCCCTGGCCCGAGGCCCCGGCCGCGCCGGCAGGCCAATGACACGGCGGGCACGGGTTCAGACGTGGAAAGGAACGCCCATGGGACGCGCCCTGCTCGTCCTTGGTTTGATCGCCGGGCTCGCCGGCGCGACCGCCGAGGCCCAGACCCTCGGCCTGCCGCTCGGGGCCGCCGCGCTGTCGCAATCGACCGCGGACGGCGGCGGTGCCGAGCCGGGCGCGACCCCGGCGCCGCCGCCGGCGTCGGAGCGCGACCTGCGCCTTTTGACCGCGCTGCTGTCGGACCCCTCGATCCTCGCGTGGCTCAATCGCGCCGCCGAGACCATGGCAGCCGACGGCGGCGCCGCGGCGGCGTCGCCGAAACTGCCGATGCGCGAACCGGGGTTGGTCCAGTCGGCGATCGACAACCTGCGCGCGGGGATTGATCGGCTTGCCCGTGCCACCGCCGCGCTGCCGGCCGAGGTTGCCGAGGCGCTGACGATCTGGCAGCTCGAGATGGGCCGGGCCGAGATGCTGCGCTCGCTCCTGTTCGTCGCGATCTTCCTGGTGGTCGGGATCGGCACCGAGGCGGGGTTCCGGGCGGTCACCCGCGGCGTCCGGCGCCGGCTCGAGCGCGCACCGCGGGCCGGGCTGTCGGCCACGGTCGGCCGGACCCTGACCCGCGGGGTGATCGACCTGATCGCGCTCGCCCTGTTCGGCCTCGGCTCGCTCGGCGCCTTTCTGGCGTTCGACTGGCATCCGATCGTCGAGTTGTTCGTCGCGTCCTTGTTGTTGGCGGTGTTGGTGATCCGGGCGGTCGATCTGGTCGCCGCTCTCGTGTTCGCGCCGCGGGCGCCGAGCCTGCGTCTGGTCCCGATCGCGCCCGGGACCGCGCGCCAGCTCTATGGCTGGACCATGGCGCTGGCCACGGTCGGCGCGCTGGGCGGGCTCTTTTTATCCGCGCTCGAGGATCTCGGGTTCCTGCCGACCTCGCGCCTGTTGCTCGCCCACGCCGTCACCCTGGTCCCGGCGTTGATGGTGATCGCGCTCGTCTGGCGCACCTGCGCCAAGATGGACGTGACGATCCGCGGCGGCGCCAGCGCGGACGACCCCTATGCGCGCCTGCGCACCGCCGCCGCCGACCTGTGGCCGTTGTTCGCGACCGCCTATGCCGCGACCGCCTGGAGCCTGTGCGCGCTCGGCGAGCATCCGGCGATGTGGACCATGATCATCCTGTCGCTGGTGCCGCCGCTCGATTTCGCGCTGCGCCGGATCACGGCCGCCGCCTACACCGGCGAGTGGGGCCGGATCGCCGGCGAGACCGGCCTCGACACGGGTCCGACGGTGTCGGCCGATGCCGACGCGACGGTGCTGCCGCCGTGGCCCTTTTTGCCGGTGATCGACCGCGCCGTGCGCACCGGCGTGGTGATGGCGGCCTTGGCCCTGCTTCAGGTTGCCTGGGGCTTTGAGGTAATGGACATGTCGGGCGCGCCGCCGAGCGCGATGGCCATGGTGCTCGACGCCGCCTACAATGTGATCGTCACGCTGCTGCTCGCCGATCTGGTGTGGCAGGCGGCGCGCACCGCGATTGATCGCAAGCTCGCCGAGCTCGGCGGCGGGCCGGGCGGCAGCGCCCACATGGAGTCGGGCGAAGGCGGTGGCGCGGCCGGCCCGGGCGCGCGGGAACGCACGCTGTTGCCGCTGATCCGCAACTTCATCCTGGTCGTGGTGATCGCGGTCGCCGGCATGACCTTGCTGTCGTCGCTCGGCGTCAACATCGGCCCGCTCTTGGCCGGTGCCGGCGTGGTCGGCATCGCAATCGGGTTCGGCGCCCAAACCCTGGTGCGCGACATCGTCGCCGGGGTGTTCTTTTTGCTGGAAGACGCGTTCCGGGTCGGTGAGTACATTGAGGTCGAGGAGCTGCGCGGCACGGTCGAGGCGATCTCGATCCGCTCGCTCAAACTGCGCCACCACCGCGGCCAGATTCAGGTGCTGCCGTTCGGCGAAGTCAAGTCGCTGACCAATTACAGCCGCGACTGGATCATCATGAAGCTCGAGTTCCGGGTACCGTTCGACACCGATCTGCTCAGATTCAAGAAGATCGTGAAAAAAGTCGGCCAAGAGCTGCTCGAGCACCCCGAGTACAGCCAACACATCCTCGAACCGGTGAAATCCCAGGGTGTGCGCCGGATGGAAGAGTTCAACATGGTGGTCGGGGTCAAGTTCATGACCAAACCGGGTGAACAATGGGTGATCCGGCGCGAGACCTATCAGCGCATTCTGACCGCGCTCGACCACGCCGGGATTCGGCTTGCGACCCGCAATGTCCAGGTCCAGGTCGCCAGCGGCGACGTCTTAACGCAGCTCGCGGCCGCGGCCGCCGAGCCGGCGGTCGAGACCCCGGTGCCGCCGCACGGGCCCACCGCCAGTGCCGCGTAAGCCCGGGATGTCGGCCTTTGGTCACCTGGGCGGGCCGGCCGCAAGGACCGACCCGCCCAGGCTTGGTTCCCCCTTTTCGCTGGCGGCACCGCCCGTCGTCCGTTTGGACCGGCCGGCGACCGGGCCGCCCACCGTATGTGGGCGGCCGGTGCGGGGGCACGGGTGACGGGAGTCACGATCGGGTCGAAACCGCGGCCGGGGTCGGCAGGACCCGGGTTGGCGGTTGTGATCCCGACCTTGAACGCGGCCCGCCACCTCGACGCCTGCCTGGCGGCGCTGGCGCCCCTCGGCGCCGAGGAGCTGGTGGTTGCGGACGGCGGTTCGCGCGACGCGACCTGCGCGATCGCCGCGCGCCACGGTGCCCGCGTGATCGTCGGCCCACCCGGACGCGGCCCGCAGCTTGCCGCCGCCGCGGCCACGACCCGCGCGCCGTGGCTCTTGTTCCAACATGCCGACAGCCGGCTCGATGCCGCGGCCTGCGCGGCGGCGCGGCGGTTCATCACCGCGCCGGACAACCGGACCCGCGCCGGGTACTTCCGGTTCGCGCTCGACCATCGCCACCCGTTCGCCCGCTGGGTGGAGGTTTGGGCGGCACTGCGCTGCCGGCTGTTCGCGTTGCCGTTCGGCGACCAGGGCCTGGTGATCTCGCGCGCGCTCTACCACCGGATCGGCGGCTATCCGCCGATCCCGCTGATGGAGGACGTCGCGATCGTCGATCGGCTGGGCCGGCGGCACCTGGTCGCGCTGGATGGTCGCAACGTCACCTCGGCCGAGCGGTACCGCAGCGACGGCTATCTGCACCGAGGCTTGCGCAATCTCGTGTGCTTTGCGCTCTACCGGTTCGGGGTCGCGCCGGCGCGTCTGGTCGCGTTCTACCGCGGGCGGCCGCCCCCTGACGCGACATGAAACCGAGTTTGGCTGATCAACGCTGGAGCCAGTCATACAAAATCCGGTTGAACCGTTCCGTTCGGTCGGAGCACGCCGGTCGGTCGGGGCTTGGGGCCGCCCCCTGGTCGATCGGGAGCGCCCGGTCCCGGGCCCGCGCCCCGACATCGACGGTGCCGCAAGGCTGAACCGCCGATGTTGGGGCGATCGGCCCCCACCGGCGATGCAAACAGGCAAACCGTGCCGGCCGATCGCCCCAACCTACAGGATCGGTGAACAGCTTCCTCAGGCGCGGATAACCGGAACCAAACAATCGGATTTGGTATCACGCGGCCTGTCGGCCGTTCGGGGGGCGCTGCCCCCTGACCTTGAGGGCGCAAGCGCCACGACCTTCGACGTGGGTTTCGGCTTCAGTCCAAAGGGAGGCCGACGACGACGAAGGCGACCACCGGCGCGTCGATGCCTCGGTTCGCGCCGCCGCACGCTGGTCCTGTTCACCAAGCTGCCGCACCTCGGTCGGGTCAAGACCCGGCTCGGCCGCGAGGTCGGCGCGGTCGCGGCGACCCGGATCGCGCGTTGTCTGCTGGCGGCGACTGTCCGCGCGCTCGCCCGCGACCGCCGCTGGCGCACCGTGCTCGCGGTCACCCCGGACCGCGCCCGCCACCGGCGCTGGACCCGGATCGCCGGCGGGCCGCGCCGCCCGCTTACGACGGTTGGCCAGGGCTCGGGCGACCTCGGCCGGCGGATGGCGCGCGCGCTCCGCGACCATGCCCGGCCCCAGGCAGTCCTGATCGGCTCGGACATCCCGGCGCTCACCCCACGCGATGTTGCCACCGCGTTCGCGGCGCTCGGGCGGGCCCGCTTCGTGGTTGGCCCGGCGACCGACGGCGGCTATTGGCTGATCGGCTGGCGCCGCCTCGGCGGCTGGCCTCCCGGCGCGTTTGCCGACGTGCGCTGGTCGTCACCCGACGCACTCGCCGATACTCTGGCCTCCCTGCCCCGCCGCTGCCCGGTCGCCCGGATCGCGACCCGCGCCGACCTCGACGAGCGCGCCGACCTTCAAACCTGGCGGGCCCTCGGTTTGCGGTGGTGAGGCCGGCACAGCTTTCGACCTCGGCCCCGATCGACCAGCGTTGCTCCGACCAAACGGAACGGTTCAATCGCCGCGGTGTACTACCCTGATGCCCAATCTGCCCACCACCTCGGCGCCGGACATCCCAAGAGCCGGGATCAATTCTTCCCGCCACGCCGGCTGACCCCTGCTGACTTTACACCATGAAATACTTGGCGCTTGGGTTGTGAATCACAATCGCGCTGGTGCTCTGCTCAGGGTGCAGCTGATACTCGTCGGACAGCGAGACGCCGATCTGCTCCGCACCCAGCAACTCCAGCAACGGCACCTGATGCTCCAGGCTTGGACACGCCGGGTAGCCGAACGAGTAACGGCTGCCACGATAGCCCTGCTGCAGCAACTCCGCCATGTCCGACGCGTCCTCATGCCCGAACCCAAGCTCGCTCCGGATCCGCGCATGAACATACTCGGCCAACGCCTCGGTCATCTCGACCCCGAGACCGTGCAAATAGAGATAGTCCTGGTACCGATTCTCCTCGAACCAGTCGCGCGCGATGTCCGACGCCTGCTGGCCGACCGTCACAACCTGAACCCCCAGCACATCACGGCCGTCCGCAACGTCGCACACGAAGTCGGCAATGCACGCGCCATCCTCCCGGTCCTGGCGCGGCAGCGTGAACCGCGCAACCTCGCGATCGGCGTCCGAACAATCGAACAGGACCAGGTCATTGCCGTCGCCGGCGCACGGCCAATAGCCATAGACCGCCTGCGGCACCAGGATGTTGTCGGTCATGCTGACCTCGATCATCCGGTTCAACACCGGCCTGAGCTCGGTCTTGGCCCACACCATGTAATCCTCAAGGCTGCGGCCTTGTTTGCGATAGCCCCATTGCATCTGGTACAGCATCCGTTCGTTCAAATACTTGACCAGATTGGGCAGCGGCACCCGCGCAATCACCCGCGGCCCCCAGAACGGCGGCGTCGGCACCGGTCGGCCTTCGGTCAGCCGCCGCCGGCGCGCCCGCGCCGCCTCGCGATCGACCGACCCGGTCGCCGCCCGCGAGGTCGTGCCCGGCGTCCGTCGGGCCCGGCCCCGGGTGCGCTCCACCTGCCGCGCATGCGCCGCCCGGGCATAGGCGTCGAACCCGCCCGACATCACCTGGTCCATCAAACTCAAACCGGCAAACGCATCCGGGCCGTAGGCAACCGGACCGGTCTCATACACCTCGGCGCAGTCAACCTCGACATAGGCCCGGGTCAGCGCCGCACCGCCCAACAACACCGGCACCGTCAGGTTCTGCCGCGCCATCTCCGCCAAATTCTCGCGCATGATCACAGTGGACTTGACCAGCAAGCCGGACAGACCGATCGCATCGGCATTGTGGTCGTTCGCCGCCTTCAGAATGTTCGGCAACGCCTGCTTGATCCCGAGATTGACCACGCGATAGCCGTTGTTGGTCAGGATGATGTCGACCAGGTTCTTGCCGATGTCGTGCACGTCGCCCTTGACCGTCGCCAGCACGATCGTGCCCTTGCCGCTGTCCCCGGTCTTTTCCATGTGCGGCTCGAGCCAGGCGACCGCCGCCTTCATGGTCTCGGCCGACTGCAACACGAACGGCAGCTGCATCTTGCCAGCGCCGAACAAATCACCGACCACCTTCATGCCGCCCAGCAGGAAGGTGTTGATGATCTCGAGCGCCGGATAGCTTTTCAAAGCCTCGGCCAGATCCTCGTCGAGCCCCTGGCGGTCGCCGTCGATGATCCGCTGCTGCAACCGCTCGTCGACCGCCTCGGGGCGCGTCCGGGTCTTGGTCTCCTTGGCGGTCCGGCCCTCGAACTTCTCAAGCAGCGCCTGCAAGGGGTCATAGCCCTCGGCCCGGCGGTCGTAGATCAAGTCCTCGACGATCCGGACCTCGTCCGGGTCGATCTGGTGCAGCGGCATGATCTTCGACACATGCACGATCGCCCCGGTCATCCCGCGCTTTAAGGCATGGTCGAGGAACACCGAATTCACCACATGACGCGCGGCCGGGTTCAGGCCGAACGAGATGTTCGACAGGCCTAAGATCACCTGGCAGTCCGGCATCTCGCGCGCGATCGCCGCGATCCCCTCAAGCGTCCACAAGCCCAGCTTGCGGTCGTCCTCGTTGCCGGTCGCGATCGTGAAGGTCAAGGGATCGAACAAGAGGTCGCTCGGCGGCAGCCCGTACTCCCCGACCGCCATGGCATAGAGCCGGCGCGCGATCTCGAGCTTGCGGTCCGGCGTCTTCGCCATCCCCTCTTCGTCGATCGTGAGAGCGATCACCGCAGCACCATGCCGGCGCGCCAGCGCGAGCCGCTGGCGCGCCGGCGCCTCGCCGTCCTCGAAATTGATCGAGTTGACGATCGCCTTGCCGCCATAAAGCTGGAGCGCGCTTTCCAGCACCCCGAATTCGGTCGAATCGATCACCAAGGGTGCGGTGACGTCGCCGCGCAGGCGGGTCACCACGGCGTCCATCTCGGCGCGCTCGTCGCGGCCGACGAACGCGGTGCACACGTCGATCGCGTTGCTGCCCTCGCGCACCTGGTCGCGCGCCATCGCGACGCAGCCGTCCCAGTCGTGGGCCGCCTGAAGCTCGCGCCACTTCTTGCTGCCGTTGGCGTTGCAGCGCTCGCCGATCGAGAAGTACGCGTTCTCCTGGCGCAGCGCGACCTGGCCATAGAGCGAGGCCACCGCCGGCACCCGATGCGCGGTCCGCCGCGCCGGCGCCGGGCGCGGCCGCTCGCCGCCCAGCCGGCGCAGCATCCGGTCGACCGCGGCGATGTGCCCGACGTCGGTGCCGCAGCAGCCGCCGATCAGGTTGACCCCGAACTCGGTGATGAAGCGCTCGTGCCAGCGTGCCAGCTCGTCCGGGGTCAGCGGGTAATGGGTCTTGCCGTCGACCAGCTCGGGCAGGCCGGCGTTGGGCTGGAGCGACAGCATCCCCTCCCAATGCTCGGCGAGCCAGCGGACATGGTCGACCATCTCGACCGGGCCGGTCGCGCAGTTGAGCCCGATCACCGACACGCCAAGCGCCTGGATCACCGTCGCCGCCGCCGCGATGTCGGTGCCGACCAGCATGGTCCCGGTGGTCTCGACCGTCACCTGGACGAAGATCGGGGTGTCCACGCCGGCTTCGGTGACGGCGGTGCGCGCGCCGTTGACCGCGGCCTTGACCTGGAGCGGGTCCTGGCAGGTCTCGATCAGGATCGCATCGACCCCGCCCGCGACCAGGCCTTGGGCCTGCACGGTCAACGCCTGCTCCAAGGTCGGGTAATCGACATGGCCGAGGCTGGGCAGCCGGGTGCCCGGCCCGATCGAGCCGAGCACGAAGCGGGGGCGACCGTCCGAGAAGCCCTCGGTCGCCTCGCGCGCGATCTCGCCGGCGCGTTTGTTGATCTCGAACGCCCGGTCGGCCAGCTCGAACTCGCCGAGCGTCAGCGGTGAGCCGCCGAAGCTGTTGGTCTGGACCATGTCGGCGCCGGCGTCGAGGTAGCTCCGGTGGATCTCGCGCACCAGGTCGGGCCGCGACAACAAGAGAACTTCGGTGCAGTTCTCCTTGCCCCAGAAGTCGCGCTCGACCTCGAGGTCGAGCCCCTGGACCCGGCTGCCCATGCCGCCGTCGCACAAAAGAACCCGGTCGGTCAGGTGGTCGAGGATGCTGGCCATGGCGGACGTCGTCTCGTTCAGTGGCAGGTTGGGCAGATCGGCGCGGCGTCAGCCGGCCGCCGCCGCGACCGCGGGCGCCGCCGCCTGCGGCCGAATCCCGAGCATATGACAAATCGCGACCGTCAGGTCGGCCCGGTTCAGGGTGTAGAAATGAAAATGCTCGACCCCGGCCGCGCGCAGCTCGGCGCACTGGCGCGCCGCCACGGTGGCCGCGACCAGCTGACGGGTCGCCGGGTCGTCGTCCAGGCCTTCGAACAGGGCGGCGAACCACGGCGGCACCGCCGCCCCGCACTTGCCGGCGAATTCGGCCGCCTTGGCGAAGTTGGTGATCGGCAGGATGCCGGGCGCGATCGGCACCGTGATCCCGGCCGCCCGCGCCCGATCGACAAACCGGAAATACGCGTCGTTGTCGAAGAAGAACTGGCTGATCGCCCGGGTCGCGCCGGCGTCGATCTTGCGCTTCAGGTTGTCCAGATCGACCTCGGCCGACGGCGCCTCGGGGTGGGTTTCGGGATAGGCGGCGACGCTGATCTCGAACTCCGCGACCCGGCGCAACCCCTCGACCAGATCGGCGGCATAGGCATAGCCGCCCGGGTGGGGCTGATAGCCGCGCCCGCCGAGCCCGCCGCTGCCGTCGGCCGCCGCCGGCGGGTCGCCGCGCAGCGCCACGATGTGGCGGATCCCGGCGTCCCAGTAACTCTTCGCGATCGCATCGATCTCCTCGCGCGTTGCGGCGACGCAGGTCAGATGCGCGGCGGCGGCAAGCCCGCTTTCGCGCTGGATCCGGGTCACGGTCGCGTGCGTGCGCTCGCGCGTGGTGCCGCCGGCGCCGTAGGTGACCGAAACGAATGCGGGCGCCAGGATTTTGAGCCGGGTCACCGCCTGCCACAGGCTGGCTTCCATCTTCTCGGTCTTGGGCGGGAAGAACTCGAAGCTGACCGACGGCGGCCGCGCGGGCCCTTGGGTCGCAGCCGGGGTCGGAAAACGGGCGAGCGCTTCGGCAGCCGCAGCGGCGGTCATAAGACACCTCGTATCGGTTGAGCTTCGGTGGGATCGGCAGCCACGCGGGCGGCCGGCGACGGGGCGGGCGTCGGCGCCGGGTCGGGTCCCGGATCAGGCCCCGGCGGCTCGGCCGGCTCGGCGGCCGGGTCGGTCGCCGCGGCGACGGCCGGCCGATGTTCGGCGTCGGCCCGGTCGGCCGGCCAGATCGTGACGGTGAGCGGCGTGCCCGGCAGATGAACCACGGTCGAACATTCAAGCCCGGCCGCCCGGCACCAGCCGACCACCTCGGCATCGGCAAAGCCGAGCCGGCGGTGCGCGTGCTCGGTGCGCAGTTCGTCGCGGTCGTGCGGCGCGAAGTCGACCACCAGCAGCCGCCCGGTCGGGCGCAGCACCCGGGCGGCCTCGCGCACCACCTCGGCCGGCGCCTCGGCGTAGTGCAACACCTGGTAGAGCAGCGCGAGGTCGAAGCTCGCAGTGTGGAACGGTAGCTGATACATGTCACCGTGGCGGACGTGGCAGTGACGCAGACCGGCCTCGGCAAGCTTGGCGCGCGCCACCGCCAGCATCTCGCGCGACAGATCGACCCCGGTCGCGCGCGCCGCCCGCAGCCCGAACCGCACCAGCATCCGCCCGGTCCCAGTGCCGATGTCGAGCAGATCGCCGATCCGCCGGTCCGGCAACAGCGCGGCCAGCGCATCCTCGACCTCGCGCTCGGGCACATGGAGCCCGCGCAGCTGGTCCCAGCGCGCGGCGTTGTCGCGGAAGTACGCGCTCGCCGCCGCGGCCCGGCTCCGCCGGATCGCGCTGAGCCGCTCGCGATCGAGCGCGAGGTCGGGGTCGCCGGCGGGCAACAGCGCGACCAGCGCCCGCGCGACCTCGGCGATCGCGCCGTCGTCGGCGACGCGGTACCACACCCAGGTGCCCTCGCGCTGGCGCACCACCAGCCCGGCGTCGCCGAGCAGCTTGAGGTGCCGCGACACCCGGGGCTGGCTTTGGCCCAGGATTTGGGTGAGGTCGCTGACGGTCCACTCGCCCTGCGTGCACAGGGCGAGCAACCGGAGCCGGGTCGGCTCGGCGGCCGCCTTCAATGCTGTCAGCAAGGGCTCCATCGGGCAGGCACAAAGCTCCCACGCGGGCGCCGCGGCGCGGCGGCGGTCGAGCATATGCATATAAAGATGTCTTTATGCGCCGTAAAGGGCTTTGGGCCGGACAGCCGCGGGCGACGGGGCCGTCAAGGACGCTTCGGGCCGCTGACGCGCTTGCCCGCGAAATCCGAAACGATTGGGACGCCGTCATGGCGTTCGTTTGAGAACCCATGGTTGCCGCCGACCAACAATCTTGGTTGACATCGGGCCGAGCGGGCCGTCGGCCCAGATGATGTAGCGTTCCTTGCCGAGATTAATGGGATCTGTTCGCATGGTTCGCGTCCTCGTGATTGGTTAGCAGCGCCTCCGCCCCCACCCGGCCCAGGCCATGGCGACGATAGGCAAGCCCATAGAGGGTGAAGACGGACGATATGGCGATGAAACCAAGGCGCTCATAAAGACGTTTAGCGCGTAAGTTGTCCTCGGCGGTGTACAACCCTACGCCTGCTGCGGCCATTGTCATCGCGTGAGACACGACGCGAAGGGTCAGGGCTGCGCCGACGCCGCGTCCATTTGCGTCGCCAGCAACCCCCAAAGCCCGGAGCATGGTCCATCCGGCTGGAAAACCGGCGCGCTCGACGCCTTCACAAACGCACAAAACCGCACCAACCATGGCGGACCCAGACCAAGCCACAAAAGCGGTCGCACGCTTTTCGTCCTTGTAACCGTCGATGATCGCGCGCGTCAGGGCGGCCTGGTTTTCCGCGGTGAGGGGCGGCGCGCCGAACAGGAAGGCCACCGTCACGAGATCGGCGGCACGCCGCCGCTCCACGGGACCGGCCGTGCGGATGGCGATCCCCGGCGGGCAGAGAAAGGTGGGCGCCGCAGGGACCATCACGTGCTGTCTCCCATGACCGGTCTCTCGGCCAACGCAAAAACGCGGGCGCGGATCACCCTCCCATTGGCGCCATTGTACGTGATGACGATTCCGCCTTCGCTCACCGCACCCTCGCGCAGGCAGTCGGAAACGTAATCGATGGTCAAGCCGTCGGGGATGTCCGGCGACATGTTGACCAACCTGATCTTGGAATCGCCGTCGTTCCATTCGAGCAAAAGATCATTCGATTCGCTTGCTCCAATCCTGATGGGGGCTGCCGCCGTCATAATTACGCCCTGCCAGCGATGCACCAGAGTTCACCGATTCTGGCGAGAAGTTCGGCGGCCGAATGCATCGCCATCGCCGCGCAGACCTTGGCCGGTCTCTCGCAGATCAGACACCGCCGCGGCGGAAGTCCCATTCCGGATCGGGAGCGGAGACGGCCATCGGCATGGATGTCGAGATCGAACAACCGCCCAAGAGCGTGGCCCGCCTCAATGGCCACGCAACGCCGCTTCGCCTCGGTGCCGCCAAGACCGACGCGGGCGACCATCCACGGGTCCGGCGTCCGCTCGAGGGCCAGCGGGCGCATCGGCAATTCAGCGGCGACCACCGCCAGCATAAGGTTGAACAACTCCGGAGCCGGATGGATCGTTTTCTGCGCGCCGGGAGTATTCACCCCGCAAACCAGGACCACCTCCGGCGCTGCCGCCTCCCGGCACGCGGCCCGATGCTACTTCATGCCGCGCACCACCTGGATGTCGAGTTCGCGGATCTTCTTGCGCAAGGTGTTGCGGTTGAGGCCGAGCAACTCGGCCGCCTTGATCTGGTTGCCGCGGGTCGCCGACAGGCTGAGCGCGATCAGCGGGCGCTCGATCTCGCGCAGGACGCGGTCGTAGAGGCCACTCGACGGCATGCCGTCCTTGTGCGCCGCGAAATAGTCCTTCAGATGGCGCTCGACCGCCGGGCCGAGGCCGTCGCTCGCCGGCTCGACCGGCTCGGGCGTCGCCGGCGGGTGGTCGGCGAGCTCGGTTTCGATCACATCGACCCCGATCACCTCCTGGCTGTAGAGGGCCGCCAGGCGGCGCACCAGGTTCTCGAGCTCGCGGATGTTGCCGGGCCAGCGGTAGTGCTTGAGCCGCTCGAGCGCCGCCGCGTCGATGCTCTTTGCCGGCAGGCCCTGTTGGGCCGCTTGGGCCAGGAAATGGCGCACCAGGGCCGGGATGTCCTCGGTGCGTTCGCGCAACGGCGGCAGGCGGATCGGGACCACGTTCAGGCGGTAGAACAAATCCTCGCGAAACTGGCCCTGGCGGATCAGGGTCCGCAGGTCGCGGTGGGTTGCGGCGATGATCCGCACGTCCGCCTTGATCGCGGCGCGGCCGCCGACCGTGGTGTATTCGCCCTCCTGGAGAACGCGAAGCAGGCGGGTCTGGGCCTCGAGCGGCATGTCGCCGATCTCGTCGAGGAACAGGGACCCGCCCTGGGCCTGCTCGAACCGGCCGCTCGAGCGGGTGGTCGCGCCGGTGAACGCGCCCTTCTCGTGGCCGAACAGCTCGCTTTCGATCAGCTCGCGCGGGATCGCCGCCATGTTGATCGCGACGAACGGTCCGGCGCGCCGCTTGCCATAGTCATGGAGCGCGCGCGCGACCAACTCCTTGCCGGTGCCGGACTCGCCGGTGATCATCACCGTGAGGTCGGTGCCCATCAGGCGCGCCAGCACCCGATAGATCTCCTGCATCGCCGGCGAGCGGCCGATCAGCGGCAGTTGGTCGGCGTCGGCCTCGTCGCCCGGCTCGACCGGCGACGCCGCCGCGGCGGCCGGGGTAGAAAGAGCGCGTTCGACCACCCCGACCAGGACCTTCAGGTCGAAAGGTTTGGGTAGATACTCGAACGCGCCGCGCTCGGTCGCCTTGACCGCGGTCATCAGCGTGTTCTGCGCGCTCATCACGATGACCCGAAGCTCGGGCCGAAGCCGGCGGATCCGCGGGATCAGGTCGAGCCCGTTCTCGTCGGGCATGATCACGTCGGTGATCACCAAATCGCCGTCGCCGCTCTCGACCCAACGCCACAGCGTCGCGGCGTTGCCGGTGGTGCGAACCTCGTGGCCGAGCCGTCCCAGTGCCTGACCAAGAACCGTGCGTATGGCGCGATCGTCATCTGCGACCAGGATGGTCGACCCCGGCATCACTCCGGCTCCCTGCCCTCGGTCCCGGTCCCCGCCACCGGCCCGGCCCCGCTGCACGCACCGCCCGGACCGTCGTCCGCGGCGCTGCGGCCGTCGGCGTGGGCGGGCAGCGAAATCTTGAACACCGTGCGCCGCGGCAGGCTGTCGACCTCGATCGTGCCGCCATGGTCGCCGATGATCTTCGCGACGAGTGCAAGTCCGAGACCACTTCCATGCGGCTTGGTGGTGACGAAGGCATCGAACAGATGGTCGCGCAGATCGTCCGGAATGCCCGCGCCGTTGTCCTGGACCGTGATCGCCAGCGGCAGATGGGCTTGGCGGTCGACCCCCGGCACCGCCAGATAGACGCCCCGCTGATAGGCAGTGCCCAAGATGATCTCACCGCCGGTGGCGGGCACCGCCTCGGCCGCGTTCTTAATCAGGTTGAGCAGCACCTGGACCAATTGGTCGCGGTTGCCGTAGACCGGCGGCAGCGATGGGTCGTAGCGTTCGACGACCCGCACGGTGCGGGCAAAGCCGTTTTGGGCGATCCGTTTGACATGGTCGAGCACGGCGTGGATGTTCACCGGGCCCTTTTCGGTCGGTCGGCGGTCGGCGAACACCTCCATGCGGTCGACCAGCGCGACGATCCGGTCGGCCTCGTCGCAGATCAGGCGGGTCAACAACCGGTCCTGCTCCTCGACCCCTTGTTCCAGCAATTGGGCCGCGCCGCGGATGCCCGACAGCGGGTTCTTGACCTCGTGCGCCAGCATCGCCGCCATCGCGGTGACCGAACGCGCCGCACTGCGGTGGCTCAGCTGGTTGTCGATCCGGCGCAGGATCGTGCGCTCCTGGATCGTGATCACCGCGCGGGCGTCACCGGGGGCCGAGGCACGGCCGAACGCCTGGACGACCTCGGCGCCTTGGCCGCCGTTGTTTTTGTGGGTGTTGCCGGCGCCGTCGGCGGTGTCGCCCGGGTCCGACGAAACCGCCAACGCCAGCGGCGGCGCGGCGGCGCGGCCGTTGCCGCGGCGGCCGGTGCTGCGCGCCGGCGGGCGGTGGAGCGGGGTGACCCGGAGATCGACGAAGCGGCCGCCGATCCGCGGCGTCTCCAGCATGACCCCGCTCTGCGCCATGCTGCGGCCGAGCGCGATCGCCTGGTCGATCAGATAGAACAAAGGCGCGTCCTCGGGCAGAACCTCGGCGAGCGGCCGGCCGACCAGGCGCGCGGCGCTCGCGGCCAGGAACTCCTGGGCCGCCTGGTTGACGAAGCGGACGACCTGGTCGGCGTCGATCGCGATCACCGGGTCGGCGATCGCGTTGACGATCTGATCGGCAAGGCCGGTATCTGCGGTCGCTGGGGTCGATTTCGAGGCCCGGCGGGCCGGGCGGGCGGGCGCGGTGGCGGCGGCGCGCGGCATCAAGCAGCGATCCTCTCGATCAACGACAGATAGAAACGGTCGATTTCGGCGCGCACCCGCGCGGGCTCGGCGAGTTGGTTGACCGCGGCGCGGAACGCCGCCGATCCGGGCAGCGTCTTGGAGTACCAGCCGATATGCTTGCGTGCGATCTTAAACCCGGCGTCGGTGCCGTAGTGGGCGAGCAACGCCTCGAAATGCTCCAGCACCACCGCGAGCTGTGTCGCGAGCGGTGGCTCGGCGGCGGCGCGGCCGGTGCGCCACGCCCCGATCAGCTGCGCCGGCAGCCACGGCCGGCCATAGGTGCCGCGCCCGATCATCACCCCGTCGGCGCCCGAGGCGGCCAGGCACGCCGCCAAGTCGGCCGGCGAGGTGATGTCGCCGTTGGCGATCACCGGGATCGACACCGCCTCCTTGACCCGGCGGATGAACGCCCAGTCGGCGCGGCCGCGGTAGAACTGGCACCGGGTGCGGCCGTGCACCGTGATCATGGCGATGCCGCAGCCCTCGGCGATCCGAGCGAGCTCCGGGGCGTTGCGGTGGGCATCGTCCCAGCCGGTGCGCATTTTCAAGGTCACCGGCACCGAAACCGCCTTGACGGTCGCGGCCAACAGCCTGGCCGCCAAGGCTTCGTCGCGCATCAGGGCCGATCCGGCGTGGCCGTTCACCACCTTCTTCACCGGGCAGCCGAAGTTGATGTCGATGAGCGCCGCCCCGCGGTCCTGGTTGAGCCGCGCCGCCTCGGCCACCACGTCGGGCTCGCAGCCGGCGAGTTGGACCGCCACCGGCTGCTCGTCCGACGCGGCGGCCGACATCCGCATTGTTTTGCGGCAGGCCCGGATCATCGCCTGGCTTGCGATCATCTCGGAAAACACCAACCCGACGCCCCAGCGGCGGACCAGCCGGCGGAACGGCAGGTCGGTCACCCCGGACATCGGCGCCAGCAACACCGGATCGGCGATCGTCACCGGACCGATCGCGAGACCGTTCCCGTCGGTCTTGCCCATCAGCTAGGCACACTCCACAAATGCCGCAGTTTTGGGCAGGTTAGCATGACGGTCGGGCAGGTGCAAGCGCGAACGCGGGCGCCGCCCGGGGGTGGCGCCCGCGTTCGATCGATTGTTCGCCAAACGGTTAGGCGGTCACACTGGCGGCCAGCACGTCGCGCACAAATTTGACGCCGGGGTAGGCCAGCGTGAGCAGCAGATAGGCAACCAGGACGATCCGGGCGACCCCGCGCCCGCGCGCGCCGGTGCGCGCATGAACCAGGAGCAAGACCCCGATCACGACGAACGCCGCGATCGAGAACAGGGTCTTGTGGTCGAACCGGATCAACGCGCCGGTCTCGGCGTGGAGCAACGCGATCCCGGTCAAAAGGCCGAGGCCGAGCACCAGTTCGGCGGTCATGAGAAGATGGAACTGGAGCCGCTCGCACGCGACCAGGGAGGGCAAAATCGGCGACAGCCGCGACGGCCGCTTCTTAGACAGTGCCCGATCCTGGATCACCCCGCCGACCGCGGCGATCGCCGATAAGGTCAACAGCGCATAGGTGACCACCGAGACCGTGATGTGCACGGCGATCCAGCCGCGCGGCAAGCCGTCGGAGAGAAAGCCGTGCGGTGCGCCGTGGGCGAGCGTGGCAAAGAAGCCGATCGCCATCAGGTACGGCAGAACGAGCGGGCTCAAGCGCCACGCCGACCGGCGGGTCAGGCACAGCATCGCGTAGAGCGCAGCGCACACCGCGACCGTGACCCACAGGGTCGAGGACAGACCGGTCTGCCAGCCGGTGCCGAGCCGGGTCGCGACCAAGGCGACCGGTCCGACCACGCCAAAGCCGAGCCCGAGCCAGAACGGCCCGTCCGGCCGGTCGCCCCATGCGGCGGCCGGCCGCCATGCCCAGCCGAGCGCGGGCACCAAGGTCAACAGGGTCGCGACACTGAGGATGATCTGCTGGGTCATGGCCGTCCGGGGTGTCAAAACGGCCCGTCACGCGGGGCCGCCGCCGCGCCGCAGGTTCGGGCGGGGCGTGGTTGCCGGCACGCTACACCAGCCGGGCGACCGGTCACAACGACGTCAACACCGCACAGACCTGGTGCACTCGATGGGGCGATCGTGGTACAAGGTTGAAGTTCCGAAAAAACGATCTCCCCAGGGTTCGGCCTGTGCGCGTACAGGTCCCCATCGGTCGCCTGTATGTCTGCCGATGTGGACGTATGCGTGCGAAGCGGGCCGTCGGATCGTCCGGTGGTGGCCGGCGGTCGAGCGTCAGGAGGGGCCGTGATGGCGGTGCCGGTGGTGGTGCGGGCCGACGAGGTGGCGCTCGACGGCTGGGACGATCTGACGCGCGGGCGGGTGATGTGGCACACCCTCTTGTGTGGCGACCGGGTGTCGACCAACAGTTTGGTGTGCGGGATCGCCTATTTCCCGCCCCACGGCAGTCTGGCGCCGCACAGCCACGCGCAGGCGGAGCTCTATTACGGGCTCGACGGCGAGGCGACGGTGCGCCTTGGCGATCGGATGGTGGCGCTGACCCGAGGGGCAACGCTGTTCGTCCCCGGCGGCATGGTGCACGGGGTCGAGGCGGGCGCGTGCGGGCTGACCGTGCTGTACGTGTTCGCGGCCGACCGCTTTTCGGACGTGGTGTACCGGTTCGTCGATGCGGCGGCCCCCCCGGGCGGCGGCTGATCGGGTGCCACCGCCGGCCGCAAGCACCACCGAGGGATTGATCCGATCACCGGGCCACCCCACTTTGCGCCGGGCATTTGCGGATATCGCAATCGACGAGACAAGAGGCGCGAGATGGCCGAGGTCGTGATCTACACCACGCCGTTGTGTCCGTTCTGCCGGCGGGCCAAGCAGCTGTTGACCGAAAAGGGCGTGGCGTTCCGGGAGATCAACGTGTTGATGAATTCCGCGCTGCGCGCCGAGATGACCCGGCGGGCCGAGGGGCGGACCACCGTCCCGCAGATCTTCATCGACGGTCGGCCGATCGGCGGCTGTGACGACATGGTGGCGCTCGACCGGCGCGGCGCGCTCGATCCCCTGCTCGCCGCCTGAGCGGGCGCGGCGCAAGGACCGGGTTGTCCGGGCGCGGCCGGTTGGTGTCGGATCACCGGACCGACCCGTTCCGACCCGCAAGGTACGCCCCGATGGCTAGCGACCCGCCGCTCGAAACCGATGCCCGCTACCGGGCGATTGCCCAGGCGATCGAGCATCTGATCCAGCATCGCCACGACCAGCCGGCGCTCGCCGAACTTGCCGCGGCCGCCGGGCTCAGCCCCTGGCATTTCCAGCGGGTGTTCACCGACTGGGCCGGGCTCAGCCCGAAACGGTTCCTGCAGTATCTGACGGTGAGCGACGCCAAGCGCCGGCTCGCTGCCGACGCCAGCGTGCTCGACACCGCGCTCGAGGTCGGGTTGTCGGGGCCGTCCCGGCTCCACGACCTGTTCATCGCTTGCGAGGCGATGACCCCCGGCGAATACAAGCAGCGCGGCCGGTCGCTGACCATCCGCTGGGGCGTGCACGCCACCCCGTTCGGACGGGCGGTGTTGGCGGCGACCGAGCGCGGGCTATGCTGGCTCGGCTTCGTGGTCGGCGGCGACGCGGCGGCGACGATCGCCGCCTTCCACGGCGACTGGGCGGACGCGACCCGGGTCGAGGACCGGTCGGCGACCGCGTCCTTGGTCCCGCGCGTGTTCGGGACCGGCGACGGGGCGGCACCAGCGCCGCTTCGGCTCCACCTGCGCGGAACCAACTTCCAGATCAAGGTCTGGGAGGCGCTGCTCGCGATCCCGTCAGGCGCGGTGGTCAGCTATCAGGACGTCGCGCGCGCGATCGGCCGGCCGGCGGCGGTCCGCGCGGTCGGGCACGCGGTCGGGCGCAACCCGATCTCCTACATCATCCCGTGCCACCGGGTGATCCTGAAGTCGGGGGTGATCCACAACTACCGCTGGGACCCGGCGCGCAAGGAAGCGGTGCTGGCCTTCGAGGCATTGCGCCGCGCCGCCGACGCGGACCCGGTCATCGACGCAGTTGGCGCGCGATGATCAGACGCTGGATGTCGCTGGTGCCTTCGTAGATCTTGCAGACCCGGACGTCGCGGACGATCCGCTCGATCGGAAAATCGACCAGATAACCGTAGCCGCCGAACACCTGGAGCGCGTCGGAGCACACCCGTTCGGCGATTTCGGACGCATTCAGCTTGGCCATCGCCGCCTCTTTCAGGCACGGCCGGCCGGCGTCGCGCAGGGTCGCGGCGTGCAGCACCAAAGCCCGCGCCGCCTCGACCGCGGTCGCCATGTCGGCAAGGCGGAACGCGATCGCCTGGTGATCGATCAACAACCGGCCGAAGCTCCGGCGCTCCTCGGCATACGCGCGCGCGAGCGCGAGCGCGGCGTGCGCCATCCCGACCGATTGGGCGGCGATCCCGATCCGGCCGCCCTCGAGATTGGCGAGCGCGATCCGATAGCCCTCGCCCTCGGCGCCGAGCCGGTTGGCCGCCGGCACCGCGCAGCCCTCGAAGCGGACCTGGACCGTGTCGGAACAGCGCTGGCCGAGCTTGTGTTCGTCGCGCGCGACCACGTATCCGGGGGTGTCGGTCGGCACGATAAACGCCGAGATGCCGTCGCGCCCGGCTGCAGGTGCGGTCACCGCGAACACGATCCCGACCTGGCCGTGGCGGCCCGAGGTGATGAACTGCTTGGTGCCGTCCAAGATATAGTGGTCGCCGTCACGTCGGGCCTGGGTGCGGATCGCCGCGGCGTCCGACCCGGCTTCGGGCTCGGTTAGCAGGAACGCGCCCAGCGACTCGCCACGCGCCATCGGGCCGAGGAACCGCTCCTTCTGCTCGTCGGTGCCGAAGCGCAGGATCGGCGCGCAGGCGACCGAGTTGTGCACGCTCATGATCGTCGAGATCGCGCCGTCGGCCGCCGCGATCTCCTCGATCGCAAGCGCGAGCGAGACCTGGTCGGCACCGGCGCCGTCGTACGCCTCGGGCACGGTGACGCCGAGCAGGCCGAGTCGACCCATTTCGGCGATCTCGCCGCGCGGGAACGCCGCGGTCCGGTCGCGCTCGGCCGCGCCGGGCGCCAGCCGTTCGGTCGCGAACTGGCGCGCCATGTCCTGGATCATTTCCTGTTCTGCGGTCAACAGCATCGCGCGCCGTCTCCTCCTTGTGTTAGCTGCCCCAACGTCCCACCGCCGACGCACGCTGCGGCGCCGGAGTTCGGCCCGATGGCCGTTGCCACGGGACGCTGCCTCCTCGGCCCCCGCAAGGAAGGGGCACCCTCTGACCGGGGGCGGTCGGGGGGTGCCCCCCTGACCTTGGGGGCGCCAGCCGCCAAACCGTTCCAGCGGACGTCACCGTCCGACCGCCGCGACCGGTTGGCGCAGGGGTAGACCGCGCCCTGGTGCGGCCCCGTGGTGACACCAGGACTTCCCGCTTCTGGATCAAAGAGATAGGCTGAACGATGGCGCGTACAGAGCGCAAGGTTTACCCATTTTGGCCGTTCCTCAAAGAATTGGTTTCTTGGGCTGACTATTCCGACATTTCGTGGTAGACCCAACATATAGGCGAAGCCCGGGTGACCGACGCATGTCTGACAAATGTCGGCAACTCAGGACGACCGCTGTCTCGATAATCGGGACCCGTCGGTCTTTGGCGTGCGGCCGGCGGACAGCATGCCCGTGACCCCGGTTTGCCGCCAGAGTTGAAAGGCATTCAAGATGACGGTCAAGGCGAGGAAGGTCGAAGCACCGCCCCGGGCCGCCGCGTCTGCCCGCCGTCCCGGCTCGCCCCCGGGGCTGCCGGGCCGGCTTGCCCCCGATGATTTGGCCCATGCGTTCGACGACATCGCGCTGGAACAGGGCCGGGCGCTCGCGGCGAGCGGCGCGGCCGAGATCGAAGGTTTCGAGGGCCGGCGCATCCTCGGCCGGGTCCGCCACGGCCGGGCCCGCCAGATCGCCTCGATCGACCTTTTGACCACCGCGGACCGGACCCTGATCCAGGGCCGCTGCACCTGTCAGAACCGGCGCTGCTGCCACCAGGCCGCACTGGCGGTCGCCTATCTCAATGCCAACCCGCATGCGCGCCGGCCGGTCCAGGGCGTGCTTCAGATCGGCGAACGGGCCGAGGAGCGGCCGGTCATCCATTACGGCCTTGACCTGGCCGAGGGCGACGACGGGCTATACGTCACGATCGGCCTGGTGCGCCGGCGCGGCGCACAGGGCCGGCTCGAGGTCAGCTCGCCCAAGCGCGCCCACGCCGTGGCGGCGCCCGGGCGCGCGGGCGAGGTCGACCGGGAAATCTGCGAGCTGCTCGGCAACTCGAGCCTGCCTCTGGTCGCGATCCCGCTGACCCAGGCCGAGTTGATCGAGGCGCTGATCCCGGCTCTGGTCCGCGCCAAGCGCTGCCGCTGGTCGTCGGCCGGCCCGCGCCTGGTCTCCGGGCCGGACCAGCGCTTCCTGTTCGAGGACGGGGTGCGGGGCGAGGGCCGGCGCTACCTCAACCTGCCGGCCGCGGTGCGCCTGATCGCGAGCGACCCCGCCTGGTACATCGACACCGACAGCGGGCAGATCGGCCAGGCCGAGCTGTTCGAGGTCTCGGCCGAGGGCTTCGAGGCGCCGCGCGCCGGCGCCGCCGGGCTCAAGCGCGCCGAAGAGCGGGTGGTGATCGCGGACGAGGCGCCGCGGCCGGTGGTGGTCGCCGCCAGCGGTCGCCCGGCGAGCCCGTCCGACGCCGGCGAGCCCGGCGCCGCGGCGGGCGTGGCCGCGTCCGGGTGCAAGGTCCTGTTGCTCCATTTCGACTACCGCGGCCGCCGGGTGCGCGAGCGCGACCAGGGCCAGTTCGTCCGCGCCGACACGCCGAGCGGGCCGGTGTTCGTGCGCCGCGACCGCGCGGCCGAGGAGCGCGCCGCCGACCGGCTGCGCGCGCTTGGCCTCACCACGGTCAAGATCACGATCGGCCAGGGCCATGCCGGCCACGGCTATGCCTTCCGCGGCGCGGACGCCGAAGCGGCGTGGGCCGCATTCGCGACCGTCTCGGCCGAGACCTTGCGCGCCGAGGGCTGGAAGGTCGAGCTCGGCGACAAGCTCGCCTACCGGGTGGTCGAGGCCGACGACGACTGGCAGGTCGATGTCCTGGAGGCGGCCAACGAGTGGTTCTCGCTCGACCTCGGGATCATGGTCGAGGGCGAGCGCATCCCGCTGTTGCCGGTGCTGCTCGGCATCCTGGCGCGCGGCGGCGCCGAAGCGGCGACCGCGGCCGACGGCCGGGTCAAGGCGTTGGCCGACGACGGTCGGGTGTTGTCGCTGCCGGCCGACCGGGTCGCCGCGTTTCTCACCACCTTGTCCGAGATGCTGTCGCTCGGCGCGGTCGGCGATGACGGTCGGCTCAGCCTGCCCAACGCCGACGCGCCGCGGCTGGCGGCGTTGGAAGAGGTGGTCGGCGGCCGCTGGCACGGCGGCGAGCGGCTGCGCGACCTCGGCCGGCGCCTGCGCGCGCTCGACCGGATCGACCGGGTGACCCCGCCGCCGATCTTCCACGCGAGCTTGCGCGCCTATCAGCGCGACGGCCTCGACTGGCTGCAGTTCCTTGCGGCCCACGGCATCGCCGGCATCCTGGCCGACGACATGGGGCTCGGCAAGACCGCCCAGACGCTCGCCCACATCGCGGCGGAAAAGCATGCCGGCCGGCTCGACCAACCGTGCCTGGTGATCGTGCCGACCAGCCTGGTGCCGAACTGGGTCGCCGAGGCCGCCAAGTTCGTGCCGTCGCTCACGGTGGTGGTGCTGCACGGGCCGACCCGGCACGAACGCAAATACCAGGTCGCCAACGCCGACCTGGTGGTCACCACTTACGCGATCCTGGCGCGCGACAGCGAATACTATATCAAGAACGACTGGCACATGGTGGTGCTTGACGAGGCGCAGGCGATCAAGAACCCGATGGCGAAATCGACCCGGGCGGCCTGCCGGCTGAAGGCGCGGCTGCGCCTGTGCCTGACCGGCACCCCGATCGAGAACCATCTGGGCGAGGTGTGGTCGCAGTTCGCGTTCCTGATGCCGGGGCTGCTCGGCAGCCACCGCGACTTCGTCACCCGCTTTCGGGTGCCGATCGAAAAGCACGGCGACACCGAGCGGCGCAGCCTGCTCGCGCGGCGCCTGCGCCCGTTCATCCTGCGCCGGACCAAGGGCGAGGTCGCGGTCGATCTGCCGCCCAAGACCGAGATCACCAACCGGATCGATCTTGCGTCCGACCAGCGCGACCTCTACGAGACCATCCGCCTGTCGATGCACGAAAAGGTCCGCGGCGAGGTCGACCGCCACGGCATCGCGCGCAGCCGGATCGTGATCCTGGACGCGCTCTTGAAGCTGCGCCAGGTGTGCTGCGACCCGCGGTTGGTCAAGCTGTCGACCGCGCGCTCGGTGCGCGGCAGCGGCAAGCTCGAGACCTTGATGGAGATGCTGCCCGGCATGATCGACGCCGGGCGGCGGATCCTTTTGTTCTCGCAGTTCACCTCGATGCTCGATCTGATCCGGGCCGAGGCCGAGGCGGCGGGGCTGCCCTATCTGGAGCTGCGCGGCGACACGCTCGACCGCGCGACCCCGGTCGAGCGGTTCCAGGCCGGCGAGGTGCCCTTGTTCCTGATCAGCCTCAAGGCAGGCGGCCGCGGCCTCAATCTGACCGCGGCCGACACCGTGATCCATTACGACCCGTGGTGGAACCCGGCGGTCGAGGCCCAAGCGACCGACCGTGCCCACCGGATCGGCCAGGACAAGCCGGTGTTCGTCTACAAGCTGGTCGCGGCCGGCACGGTCGAGGACCGGATCGTGGACCTGCAAAAGCGTAAAGGGACGCTGGCCGACGCGGTGCTCGACGAGGGCAGCTGGGTCGGGTCGATGGCCGACGCCGATCTCGACTATCTGTTCAGCGCCGACGAGATGGGGTGAGGCGGTGTGCGCGCGGCCAGGATCAGCCGTACCCCTGGCGCGGCCGGCGGCGCCGGGGGTCATTTCGAGGTCAGGTCGGTCACCCCGTCCCAGTCGGCGGGCGGTGGGGCATCGCGCCACGCCGCGGCGCGGCTCGCCATCTTGGTGGCGACCGGGTCGCCCTCGGCCGCGAGTGCCGCGAAGGCCTCGGCCGCCCCGGCAAAGTCGCGGGCCCGGCTCGCCGCAAGCGCCGCGCCAAACCGGTCGAGATGCCGGCGCTCTCCGTCGTCGAGCTCGGCCGCGCGGGCGATCGGTTCGAACAGCCGGACCGGGGTCTCGCGCCCGACCACCCGCACCAGGTCGATCTCGCGGAACGCGATCTCGCCGCGGCACAGCTCGGCGGTGCGGTCGCTGACCAACAAGGTGGTGCCGTACTGTTTGTTGACCCCCTCGAGCCGGCTCGCCAGATTGACCGCGTCGCCCATCACCGTATAATTGAACCGCCGGTGCGATCCGATGTTGCCGACCAGCATCGTGCCGGTGTTGATCCCGAACCGGGTCCGGACCTCGCGGATCCCGGGCAGCGCGAACTGGTCCATCGCCTCGGTCAGCCGCCGGTTGACCACGAGCCCGACCGAGACCGCGCGGAGCGCGTGATCGGGGTCGTCGAGCGGCGCGCCGAACACCGCGACCACGGCGTCGCCGATGAACTTGTCGATGAAGCCGCCTTCAGCCTCGATCACGTCGCCGATCACCGCGAAATACTGGTTCAGGAACCGGACCAGCTGGGACGGGCTGAGCGCTTCGGAGATGCCGCTGAAGCCGGCGATGTCGGAGAACAGGCAGGTCAGCTCGCGGGTCTCGCCGCCCAGTTTCGGCATCTCGCCGGCCTGCATCATCCGGTCGATCAGCGCCGGCGCGAGATAGAATGAAAAGGAGCGGCGGATCTGGGCCCGTTCCCGGTCGGTCACCGCGAATCGGTAGCCGAGCGTCGCGCCGAACGCGATCACCCCGCCGGCGATCGGGTCGAGCACCGGCACCAGCAGACCCTGGCCGAACGCGACCGCGCCGCCGGCGACCCAGATGAGCGCGACGCCGGCCACCGCGGCGGTCGCCGCGACCGGACGCAGCACCAGGGTCAGCACCGCGGCGGCGAGCGCGAGCGCAAACGCGGCACCGAGCCGCACCGGCAACGCCGGCGGCACGATCACCTGTTGCGCGACCAGATTGTTGACCGCGGCGGCGTGGATGTAGACGCCGGGGGTGGCGTTGCGGGCCCGGCCGACCGGCGGCGGCGGCGGGCCGTCGCACGGCGCCGGCGCCGCCGCGAAGTCGGGGTGGGTGGCAAACCGGTTGGACGCGAGCTTGCGATCCTCGACATCGAGCACCAAGCCGAAGATCGCGGTCTTGCCGGCGAACGCCTGCTCGAAGAACGCGGTCGCCCCGGCGGTCGCGCAGCGGTGGAGATCGGCGAGCGAATAGGTCGGGATCGCCCCCGGCGCGGTCGGGAGCCGGACCGTGAGCGTGCCGGTCGCCGCGCCCGGCACCCCCCAGTCGCCGAGCGCGACCCGGCCGTCCTCGGTCGCCCGCGCCGCGACGCCGAGGGAGCGCGCCGCCAGCTCGAGCGCGAAGCTCGGCTCGAGCCCGGCGGCGCCGTCGGCGGTGCGGTAAGGGATCATCAAGGGCACCCCGCGGACCACGTCCAGGCGATCGGTCGCGAGGTTGAGCGAGCGGATGTTGTCGGCGCCGCCGGCCGCCCAGGCGAAGCCGCGGAACGGCTCGATCGCGCGTTCGTTGAGCTGGGCCCGGCCGAGCACGATCTGGCCGGTGCGCCGGGCCGCGGCGAGGCTGCGCATCAGGGGTTGGTCGAACCGCCGGTCGGCGACCCAACTGGCCGCCGAGGTCGGCAAGATCACGTCCCAGCCGACCACCCGGGCGCCGGCGGCCAACACGGCGTCCTGGACGGCGGCGAACTTGGGCGTCCACATCACCTTGGGCAGGCCGGCGAAGCCGTCGGCGGCGTAGGTCGCCTCGTCGATCCCGATCACCACGGTCTGCGATGCGTCCCCGGCCGCGGTCCCGTCCCCGGTCCCGGCCCAGCCGTCGGGCGCGAGCGCTGCCAACGCATGCAGCCCGTCGAGATCGAGCCCGTCGAGGGCATCGAGCGCGGGCACCGCGGTCAGCGTGGCGGCGGCGACCGCGATCGCGATCGCCGCCGCCGCGGACTGCCACGGCAGCGCCGCCGTCACAGCAGGATCAGCCGGCTGAGCGCCGTGCCGGTGTCTGCCCCGCGCTGGGCCGGCAGGATGCGGAACACCACCGAGGCCGAACCGGCCTCGACCCGATACAGGCCGCCGACCGCGAGCGTCACGTCACGGACCCGGAAGTCGACCACGCCGTCGCGCACCCACAGCCTGATCGGCTCGGCGGGCCGGTCGAGCCGGCGCACGGTGATCCGGGCGACCGAGGCGGAGCGCAGCTTGACCAGCGGTTGCGGGGCATAGAGCCGCCTGAAATTGCGCGGCGGTGTCGCGTCGTCGGCCGACTGGCCGGGCACCACCGGCCGGTCGAACGCGTTTCTGAAGATCGAGGCCCCGACCTCCTGGCTCTGCGCTTCGGCGAGCTGGTGCGAGCGGTTGTCGCAGCGCACGGTGTCGCGCTCGATCGCGCCGCCAAACACCCGGCTTTGCTCGGCGCCGATCAGGACCCGGCCGCCGCGGATGGTCTCGCGCGCGCACGACGCGAGATAGCCGAGGGTGACGGTCTCGTCGCGCGAAAGTTCGAAGCTGCGACCGCGCTCCAGCAGATCCATGAACTGGAGATCGTCGCGGTCGCGGCTGATGTCCTCGACGATCGCCACCGGTTCGGAGGCGCCGGCGCCGGCGACGCTCATCATGATCATGAGCGCCGCCAAGCCACCCAGGCCCCTGACCGCGGTGATCCGACTGCACAGGTTCATCCGATTGCCTCCTCGGTTTTTCTCGAACGCGACCCCGGGGCCCGCGCGCGGGCGGCGACGACCGACCGGCGCCGTCGCCCCCGACGGTCCCCCCCCCGACGGTCCGACCCCCCCGACGGTCCAATGACCGGTTGACGCCGCGTTCGGCGGGGTCGGGATGCCGACCGGATCGCCGACAGGGCGCCATCGGGCGTCGATGTCACCGGGGGAGCGCAGGATCGCCGGCGCGCGAACGGCAACGACGCCTTATCCATACTCAAACTAACCTGTCAATGCGCCCACTTCGTGACGGTGTCGATGACGAAGACTTGATCGCGCCCGATCCCGCTGCCGGCGTCGGACACGCGGGGCGTGCATCCGTTATCGCGTGCACGCCGGCGGTGGCGCACCGACCCGCGCTGCGATCCGCTCTCCGGCTTCACGTTCGGCAACCGAAAGGTCATGGTCTCGTTGCAGGTTGAGCCCGAACTCCGACATCGTGCTAAAATATCATCTTATTAGAAATATTATGCCTAAATCAAGCGGCACTTGCTCGTCGACCAGGGAGTTGACCGCATCAATCGGGATATCCAGCTGGTCGGCCAAAGTCGCTGCCGAGAGCCCCAAAGGCGCCAGGAAACCCTCGTGCAGATGCTCGCCCGGGTGAGTCAGTTGCCACTCTCCGATGGCGTCGTCGGTCGACATCGGCCGTTCCTTCGAATTGAGACGGCGCAGATTAAGAAACGCGCGCACATGCCCAAAAACATCAAACTCGACATCCGGGCGACGATCGCTATAAAATAATCCGGCAATAAATATCAAATTCATTTACCGATATGCGTCTAATAATCCGATGGCGAGAGAATGGAGACACCTCTGAACGGATGAAGCTCCTTTAACCTAGATTCGGCAATTGGGTAAGAGGGGCAAAATCTGGGGCAAATTGACTCGCCTCGGTTCCCCTCGACCGAGAGATGTGATTCGGTCCGGGCATGGCACGGACCCCAGATATAGACAGCTTGACGCGGGAGGACCTCAAGCAGTTGGTTGAGGCGCTTTGCGACGAGGTCGCAGCGCTGAAGCAGACGGTTGAGGCCCAGAAGGAAGAGATCGCGCGCCTGAAGGGGCTGAAAGGCA
>JANQHG010000126.1 GCA_028277115.1 Azospirillaceae bacterium | reverse complement strand
CGGCTCGCCGGCCGCGGTCCGGCGTTCCAGCTCTTGGGCGCGCGCCGAGACCGCGGCCGAGCGGTTCGCCCGCGCCCAAGAGCTGGAACGCCGGACCGCGGCCGGCGAGCCGGTCACCGATTTGGAGGCGGCGTGGCTGCGCCGGTACGTGACCAGCGCCGAATACAAGGCGCGCAGCCGGGTCGCGAAGGATTTCGCGGGCGCGATGGCCGGATAGGCCGGGGCCGTCCCTGCGAAAGAAACCGGCGATGCGGCCGGCGCCGCGCCGCGGGCAAAAAGTCAACCACGCGTGTGAGGGCACCATGGCACAGAGACCCAAGTCGCGCACTGGCCACGGGCTGCCGGGGGTCGCACCGCTCACCAACGTCCACCTGATGGCGACGGCGGTCGAGCGGTTGCGGTCCCGCGGCAGCGGGTTGCCCGGGATCGCGGTGGTCCACGGTCCGTCCGGGACCGGAAAATCGACCGCGGCGACCTATTGTGCAACCGCGGTCGGGTACAACGCCGCGGTGGTTCAAGTGAAATCGGTGTGGTCGCGGTCGTCGTTCCTGGCCGAAGTCGCGACGGTGCTTGGTCTGCCCCGTGGGCGGACCATGGCGGACAACATCAGCCTGATCGGCCAAGAGCTGACCAACAGCCGGCGCCCGCTGATCATCGACGAGGCGGACTATCTGGCCGAGACCCGGGCGCGGATCGAGGTGGTCCGCGACATCCACGAGACCGCAGCCAATCCGTCGATCGTTCTGATCGGCGAGGAGGGTCTGCCGCACAAGCTGAAGCAATTCGAGCGGTTTCACAACCGCGTGCTGGTCTGGGCGCCGGCGGAATTGTGCTCGGTCGATGACGCCGCGATGCTGGCCGAGATCCACCTGTCGGGCCTGGAGGTGGACCGGGGGTTCCTCGGGGCGGTGGTCGCCGGGTCGAAGGGGATCACCCGCCGGGTCGCGACCAACCTCGACAAGGCGGGTGAGCGCGCGGCGGTCGAGCAATGGCCGCGCGTCGATCTCGCCCATTGGGGCGACGAGCCGTTCTTCGACGGCGAACCGCCGAAGCGGCGGCTCTCATGAGCTCGCACGCCGAGCGGGACCGCGTCTGGGCCGCGCTGCGCGCGGCCGCGGACACGGGCGCCACGGTGCGCGAGATCGCGCGCCGGGCCGAGGTCGGGCCGGTCCCGGCCGGCCGGTATCTGCAACGCCTGGTTCGCGGCGGCTTTGCCGCGCGCGCCGACGACGATGCGTTCACCACCGGCAGGCGCCGGCGCAGCAACGGGGTCGGCGACGATGTGGTGATCCGGCTGGTGCGCGACGTCGGGGTGATCGCACCGCGGCTCGGCGCCGACGGGCGCCGGCTGCGGCCAGCGGCGAACGACGTCATGTGGGCCGCGATGATGGCCATGGGCACGTGGACCATCGCCGACCTGAAACTGGCCTGCAACCATGCCGAGACCGGGCGGCCGGCGATCCCGGATCAGTCGATGCATCGGTTCATGTCCGACCTTCGCGCCGGTGGGTTCATCACGGTCGGGGCCAGCCCGCCGAAATTGTACGTGCTGTTGCCGTCACACCAGACGGGGCCGCGGGCGCCGTTGGTGACCCCGGACGGGGTGTTCGACCGCAACACCGGGCGGCTTCATCGGTTGGGCCCGAAAGGGCAAGCGGCATGAGTGCGGCGGGCGAGAGCGCGGCCGCGCGCGCGGCGGCGGCGTGGGGCGACGACCTGCCCGGATGGGTGGCGGCGTTGGCCGCGGCGTGCGACCGCGCGCCGTCGCAGGCCGAGGTCGCCCGGCGGATCGGGTACTCGCCGGCGGTCGTGTCGACGGTGATCAAAGCGACCTATCGGGGCGATTTCACCCGCGTTGAAGCGGCCGTGCGCGCGCACCTGATGGGCGACACCGTGGCGTGCCCGGTGCTCGGCGCGTTGGCGCTCGCGGTCTGCCGGCGCCACGCCGCGGCGCCGTTCCCGGCGTCGTCGCCGATCGCGGCGCGGGTCTGGCAGGCCTGCCAGACCTGTCCGCACAACCGGGGCGGGCGCAACCGATGATCGCGCGCGACCTGGAAGGGATGGCCGAGACCGTCCGCGCCCTGGTCCGCCGGATCGAGGCGGGCGAGGCCAGCGAAAAAGACGCGTTTGCGGTGCTGCGGGCGTTGCCGGGGTGGCTCGACCACCGCGCGGCCGACGCGCGCCGTCTTGCGGCACCGCCGCCGCCGCCGGTGGCGAGCGAGATCGTCGTCGATCCGGCCGCGGCGCGCGCGGCCGGAAACCAAACGGGAGGGCAATGAAATGGCGAAGAAACGCGCGGTCAAGGCGCCCACCGGGGCGCCGGTGCCGCAAGACGACGCCGCGGCGTCGGCCATGGTCGCCCGGATCGGCCAGGCGACGGCCGAAGCGATGGCGATCGAGGCGGCGCTGGACGAGCAGCTCCTGGCGCTCCGCGAGGACGCGACGCCCAAGATCACCGCGCTCGACGCCGAGATCTCCGGGCTGGTCGACGCACTCGCCGCCTATTGCGCGGCGCATCGGACCCGGCTGACCGGGGACGGCCGGACCAAGTCCCACCGGTTCCCGGCCGGGACGGTCGCGTGGCGCGACCAGCCGCCGCGCGTGCGGCTGTCCAGGGTCGACGAGGTGGTCGCGCGGCTGCGGGCCCTTGGTCTCGACCGGTTCCTGCGCGTCAGCGCATGCCCGGACAAGGACGCCATGCTGAAGGAGCCCGAGGTCGCGAGCGCCGTCGACGGCGTCAAGATCGAACGCCCGGGCGAGAAATTCTACGTCACGCCCGACGGCGCCGGGCCCGACGGCGCCAGGGAGGTGTCCCGATGACCGGGCACGAGCTGTTCGAGCTGCGCCGCGCGCTCGGCGCGACGCCGGCCGAGTTCCTGGCGGCGATGGGCCGCCCGGTCGCGGCGTGGGAGTACCAGGCGGCCGAGGAGAGCGGCGGCCGGCCGGTCCGGCCCAAGATCGCGGACGCCGCCCGGCGGGTTGCGGCCGCGCTCGGCCGCCGCGTCGTCCCGGCCGGGACGACGCGGCGGCGTTGCCTGGGTCCGCTGCACGTGCAGGGACCGCCGCATTTCTTCCTGTCGCGCGGACCCGGGCACCGGGTCTGTGCCGAGTGCAAGGCGTCGGACGTCTGGAAGGCCGGGGGCGGGGTCTATGACCCGCCCGGCCGGATTTGCGCGGCGGGGGCGGCGGAATGACCGCGCCCGCGAAACGGCGCGGTCGGCCGCCCGGCCGCGGCACGGCCGCGGCGGCCGACCACCCGGCGTTCCAGCGGTTCTGGGACGCCTACCCGACCCGGCCGCACAACCCGCGCGCCGCGGCCAGCGCGATCTTCGGCAAGCTGGCCACCGGCGGCGTCGAGCCTGAGCGGATGATCGCCGGGGCCGCGGCTTACGCCGCGTACATCCGCGAGCAGGGCATCGACCCCCAATGGGTCGCCCACGCGAGCACGTGGCTCAACCGGCGCGGCTGGGACGACGCGCTCCGCCACGCCGCCGCGGCCGCGCCGCCGGCCGCGCCGCCGGCGGCGGCACCGGCGGGGGACGAACCGATGCCGCCGGTCCACGCGCAGACGCGCGCCAACGGCCTGCCGGCGGTCGCCCGGGCCAACCTGGGCATCGATCTCAGCCCGATCCAGATCAGCACCTGGATCGACCAGCTGGACTTTCAGATCGACCGCGACCGCGACCGGGCGGTGATCACGGCGAAGACCCGGCATGCCGCGGACTTCGTCCGCGGCCGCTGGGAGACGCACCTCCAGCGGGTGCTCCGCGTCAGCCACATCGACTGGGCGGTCGGCTGATGGTCGCCTATTCGTTCCAGCGCCACTTCGTGCCGGCGATCCTGGCCGGCACCAAGTGCCAGACCATCCGCATGCCGCGGCGCGGCCGGGCGCGCCACGCCCGGGTCGGCGACCAGGTGCAGCTCTACACCGGCATGCGCACGCACGCGTGCCGCAAGATCGGCACCGCGCGGTGCGTCGCCCGCGGCGCCGTGATCATCCGGCTGCGACCGACCCCGGCGGTCCTGGTCTTCGGCGGCCGCGACGCCGACGAGATCAAAGCCATGATCGCGCGCGGCGATCGGCTGCCGTCGGGCAAGGAATGCGCCGTCCTGACCGGCGAGACGCTCGACGCGTTTGCGGTCCGCGACGGCTTTTGTCTGGTCGAGGACTTCGCGCGCTTCTGGATGACCCGGTGTCGCGACCTCGCGACCCCGGATCGGGTCGCCGTGGCCGAGCTGATCGGTTGGACCGCGTTCGTTGCCGCGGCCGCGCGCCCGGACATCGACCCGCTGGGGCCGCTCGAGGCCGGTTGAGCAATTGGGGAGCACGGCAATGCCGGACGTGTATCGAATTTGCGAGGGCTACGCCGCCGACCTGGCGGCGGGGCGGTATGTCGAGGACATCTTCCCCTACACGTCTAGGGTTGTGCACGCCGGCCTCGGCGAGACCATGGCGTTTTGGCTGTTCGACCCGGAAAGCCTGGCACCGACCCGACGGGTTGCCACGGCGCTGTGCCGTTTGCGCCGCCGGGTGGTGATCGTCACCCGGCCCGGCCTGATGGTCGGGGTCACCGCGCGGCCGGGCGACCAGTTCCCGGACGGCGACGCGATTTGGTGGGACGACGTCGCCATGCTGACGCCGCTCGAAATCGACGCCTTCGCGCGCCCGTACGGCGGCCGGCACAGTCTTGCCAACCATGCGGAAAGCATGATCCCGGGGGTCGGGGCCGAGTACCACGGCGGCCTGTTCGAACATCTCGGGTGGAGCGAGATCCGGATGGTCGACCCGGCGTTCGCGCCCGAAGCGGCGACCGTCCAGTGAGCCCGGCGCTCGACCCACCCGCGCGCCGCGCGCTGACGGCCGCGCTTGCGCGGGACCTGCCGTTCGAGCTGGACGGTTTGGGGTTCGCCGACGAACCCGACGTCGATCGGGGCTACCGGCTGATCGCCGAGGCGGCGATCCGCCTGATCGAACAGGACGGGTGCCGGATCGTCCGGCCGGGTACCGCCGCCGATCCCGCCAGGGAGGGGGCCAGGGAGGGGGCCAGGGAGGGGGCATGAGCACCGCCGACCAAGCCCTGATCCGGGCGATCCAGACCCGCCGGCGCAAGCTGGCCGGTCTGGCCGATGACGAGCTGTGGCGCGACCGCCTGGCCGGGTGGACCGGGGTCCGCTCGCTGACCGCGATGACCCGGGCCCAGCTCGCGGCCGTGCTGGACGCGGTGACCAAGCTGGGACCGGCCGGCCCGTCGCCGGCAACGGTCGCCCGGCAGCACGGTTTGAAATATATGCTGACGCCGCAGGTGCAAAAGCTGCGGGCGATGTGGATCACGCTCGGCCAGGCGGGCGTGGTGCGCCACCCGACCGACGCCGCCCTGTCGGCGTTCATTGCGCGGGTCACCGGGGTCGAGCTCGGCCGGCTGCCGCCGGCGGACGTGACCCGGGTCATCAAGGCGATGACGGCGATGGCGGCGCGCGCCGGCGCGCTCGGCCCGGACGGGCGGATCATCGTGCCGGCGCGCGGGGGTGGCGATGACGTGCCCGGCCCCGCGGCATGAGCCCGGGTACCTGGTCGCCGGCGGCAAGCGCTGCCCGCTGCCGGGGATTTTGTTCGAGGTCGACCGGCTGCTCGGCCGGCGGCTGTGCTTGAGGTTCATTTACGCTTACGGCGGCGGCCAGGTGCGGATTCCGCGGCCGATGCGGCCGACCCACAAGCTGGCGCGGCTTTTGGGGCTCGACGCGGCGTTCGTGCTCTCGGCCCACTTGGGGCGGGAGCGCTCGGAACAGATCCGCATCCCGAACGCGGTGGTCGAGCTCACCTGGTACTGGGCGCGGGTCTATTACCTGCGCGGCCATGCGCTGCCGGTGATCCGGCTGTTGATGTTGCATCGCCACCGGATTTGGGTGACCGAGCGGCGGATCGGGCGGCTGGTCTGCGACCTTGCCGGGCGCCCGCGGCCGGCGCCGCCGCCGGTGCGCCTGCCCGGGCATCCGTGCGTCCCGGCGCGCGTCCCGGCGCGCGACCGCCGGCAGCTGGAAATCGCCTTTCCGCCCCGCTGACCCGGCCGCGGTCGGTCTGATGCCGCCGTCGCGCTGCGGCGATGATCGCCCCCACGGACGAGACCCGGCCGCGACACCGCGGCCAATCCCGGGGGGCGGTATGGACCTGGATTTCAGCTTTCTGGCCCAGGTGGTCGTGAGCCACCTGTTCGAATTCGTGATCCTCGGCATGATCGTGCCGTTTTTGCGACCGGCCTTGCGCCGTTTGCAGGCCTCGATCGACACCGACGCCGCGGCGCGGCTTGACAGCGCGATCCATTTCGGGATCGAGCGCGCGCACCATGAGCTGGTCGAGCGCGCCGGCGCGGCGGTGTCCGACGTGCGCGTTCAGGAGTCCGTCGTCTGGCGGGCGGTCCAATATGTGCTGCCGAAGATGCCGGACACCTTGCGCGCGCTCGGCATCACCGAGAAGGGCCTTTACGACCGGGTGCATGCCCGGTTGGCCGCCAACTTCATGTTGGACGACGAGGACGACGAGGACGACGACCCCGCCGCCGGCGCAGCGGAGACCGCGGCGTGAGCGCGGCCCGCCAAGAGGCGATCGCCCGGTACATCGACTGGACGATCGGCCACGAGGGCGGGTTCGCCGCCGACCCCGCCGACCCGGGCGGGGCGACCAACTTCGGGGTCAGCTTGCGGTACGCGCGGGACGCGCACGGGGTCGAGATCGATCTCGACCTCGACGGCGACGGCGACGTCGATGCCGCCGACATCCGGGCCCTCAGCCGCGACCGGGCGGTCGAGATCTACCGCAAGGGGTGGTGGGACAAGCACCCGTGGCTCGATGCGATCGTGGATCGCGAGATCGTCGGGTCCGCGCCCGCCCCCTGTCAGTCGCTCGCGGCGAAGGTGTTCGACCTTGGGGTCAACATGGGCATGCGCCAGGCCGTCCGGCTGATCCAGCGCGCGGTGCCGTGCTGCATCGGCGGCCGGTGCCTGGTCGTCGACGGCCTGTTCGGGCCGACGACGACCGCGGCGGTGTTCGCCGTCGGCGGGTCGCATTTCACCGCACCGCAGCTGCGCGCCGCCGTGTCGATGGCGGCGGTGTGGTTCTACACCGACCTCGCCGACCGCCGACCGGCGTCGCGCAAGTTCCTGCCCGGCTGGCGCAACCGAGCCTACGCGTAAGAGAGAGCCCCGATGGACCTGGCCGAGATGCGCAACTTCGCGATCGTCGTGTCGGCGTCCCTTGGGGCGCTGGTCGCGATGAACACCGCCGCGTGGTTCGTTTTGCGCGCGGTGTTCGTGTCGAAGGAACAGCACCGCCGCGATCTCGATGCGGCGGTCGCCGACGTCAACCGCGCGCGCGCGGCCGAGATCGGCGAGCTGACCGCGCATCTGGAGACCCGGCTCGCCGGGCTCGCGACCGCCGACCATCTGGCGACCGTCCGGGTGACGGTCGCCGAACTCGGCACCCGGATCGACGGGTTGACCGCCCTGTTGGGGCGGCTTGAAACGCCGTTGAACCTTTTGATGCAGCACCACCTCAGCCCGGGAGGCGACCGCAATGGCTAACCCGTTCGGGGACCTGCTCGCCGAGCATGTGCGGTTGTCGATCCTGCGCGCGCTCGACGTCATGCCGGGGCGCACGGCGAACGACAGCGTGCTTTGTGGCGCGTTGCAACAGTTCGGCCTGGGCGCCAGCCGCGACCAGGTGCGCACCGCGCTCGGCTGGCTCGCCGAGCAGGGGCTGGTCACGACCCGGGCCGCCGGCGCGACCATCGCGGCGACCGCGACCGAGCGCGGGCTCGACGCCGCGGCCGGGCGCGCGGTCGTGCCCGGCGTGCAGCGGCCGGGCCCGGCGGCCGACGCCATGATGGCGGCCGCGGCCGCGGCCGGGCGCTGACGCCATGGCCCACGCGCCCGAGGTCCGCCAGGCGGTCCGCGCGGCTTACGTCCGCGATCGCCGGTCGATCGAAGCGGCGGCGGACACCGGACAGGTGCCGGTCTCGACCGCGCAGCGTTGGCGCGCGGCCGACAAGGACACCGAACACGACTGGGACCGGGCCCGCGCGGTCTCGCGCCTGACCGGGTCGAGCCAGGAGCTGCTCGTCCAGGCGCTGCTCGAGGATTACGTGCGCCTGCACCAGGCGACGCAATCGGCGCTTGCGGGCGAGGTCGACAAGGACCCGATGGGCGCGGCCGAGAGCCTGTCGCGGCTGGCCGACGCGTTCACCAAGGTGATGAGCGCGGTCGCCAAGGCGTCGCCGCAGCTGTCGCGGCTGGCGCTGGTCGCCGAGATCATCGCGGAGCTGACCCGCTATGTCGGCGCCCACCGGCCGGAGATCGCCGGCGCGCTCGCCGACGTGCTCCCGGCGTTCGGCCGGGAAATGGGGCGGAAATATGGCTAACCAGGGCGGCTCGCCAATGGCCGGGTGGCTCGCCCGGATGGTCGCCCGGTGGGCGTTCGCCGCACAGCCGCTGCTCGCCCACCGGCTGGCGAGCGCGGCCGAGGACGCGGCGCATGCGGCCGAGCGGCATCGCAAGCGGCGCGCGCCGGTCGGCCCGGTGCGGGTGCGCGCGTTCGTCGGGCGCCATGTCGCGCGCCGCGTGCACCCGAGGAAGCGGTGATGGCCGCGCTCGGCGCCCGGACCCGAACCAACCGGTCGGCCGCGGTGGTCGCGTGCCGCACCGAGCCGCCGGACAGCCTCGACTTCTTCCGCACGCCGCCGTGGGCGGTTCGGGCTTTGTTTCAATATGTCGCGCCGGGGCTGATCGCGCCGGGGCACGACGCGTGGGAGCCGGCATGCGGCATGGGCGACATGGTCCGGCCGTTGCGCGAGATGTTGGACGTCGGGCCGGGCAGCGTTCGCGCGTCCGACATCTTCGACTACGGCTGGGGGCACGAAGTCGCCGACTTCCTGTGGCCGGGCACGATCGGCCGCGCCGATTGGGTGATCACCAACCCGCCGTTCCGGCTCGCCGACCGGTTCTTCCATCGCGCGCGCGAGGTCGCGCGGGCCGGGGTCGCGATGCTGGCCCGGCTCGGCTTCGTCGAGGGCCAAGGGCGGTACCGCGGGCTCTATCGCGATACGCCGCCCGACGTCGTCGCCCCGTTCGCCGAACGGGTGAACATCGTCAAGGGCACGGTCGGCACGCCGCTGCCGCGGCGCGTCAACAAGCCGATGCAATACGCGTGGTTCCTCTGGAACCAGCGGATCGGCGTGCCGGGCAAGACGACGATGATCTGGATCCCGCCGTGCCGGGCCGAGCTGACCCGGCCCGAAGATCACACGAGGATCGGGGACGGTGCGCCATGAGCGCCGGCGCGCCCTTGCGCGTGTTCGACGTCTGTTCCGGCGTCGGCGCGTTTTCGCTCGGGCTCGAGGCGACCGGCGGGTTCCGCACGGTCGCGTTCGCCGAGGTCGATCCGGCGGCGTGCCGGGTGCCAGCCGACCCCGGCGTGGTTCGAATGGTTGATGGGGCTGCCAATCGGCTGGACGGCGCCCGCGACCGCGTCCGGCTGAGCAGCTGTCGCGGCTGGCGCTGGTCGCCGAGATCATCGCGGAGCTGACCCGCCATGTCGGCGCCCACCGGCCGGAGATCGCCGGGCCGCTGGCGGATGTTCTGCCGGGGTTCGGGAAGGAAATGGGTTGCAAGTATGGGTGACGCCGGTTTTCGATCGCGCGCGACCTTGCCAACCGGCGCCTGCGGCGCCGGCGGCCCCCATCCGCCCGCTCTCGCGGGCACCTTCCCCCGCCTGGGGGCGGGGGAAGGAATCTCTCTCGCGGGCGCCATAGTCCTCCCCCCGCGGCACGCGGGGGGAGTTAGAGGGGGGCCGACGGCGGTGCCGGTGACCTCAGGCGGCGCCCGACGGTGCGCGACCTTGCCGCCTGGCGCCTGCGCGGCCCCCAAAACCCTCGCAGCTCGCGTGGCGCATCCATGACCCGCGGGCCCACCCGCACCGAGTTCGAGCGCCAGGTCGCGGCGCATGCGGCCGAGTTGCGCCAGCGGATCGAGGCCGAGGCGAGCGGCATCGACCCGGCGCCGGCGGCGATCGCCGAGCGGCGGGCCCGCACGTTGGCGCCCGACGGGTTCGAAGCGTTCTGCCGGACCTATTTCCCGCATTACATCAAGTGGGACCCGTCGGCGTTTCACGAGGACGTCTACCGGCGCTTGCCGGCGGTGTTGGCGGCCGGGCGCAGCGTGCACACGGTCTATGCCGCGCCGCGCGGCGAGGCGAAATCGACCTTGTGCGGCAACCTGTTCCCGCTGTGGTGTCTGGCGCGCAAGGCCAAGCATTTCATCATCCTGATCGCCGACGCCTCGCACCAGGCGGCGCTGCAGCTGGAAGCGATCAAGGCCGAGCTCGCGTCCAACCCGCAGCTGCGGGTCGATGTCCCCGAGCTGGTCGGCGAGGGCCGGGTCTGGCAGGACGGCGTCGTGGTCACCCGCACCGGCGCCAAGCTGATGGCGTTCGGCTCGGGCAAGCGCATGCGGGGCTTGCGCCACGGCGCCCACCGGCCGGACCTGGTCGTGCTCGACGACATCGAGAACGACGACAACGTCCGCTCGCCCGAGCAGCGCGACCGGGTCGAAGCCTGGGTCGACAAGGCGGTGCTCAATCTGGGCGCGGCCGGTGCCAAAATGGACGTCGTCTACGTCGGCACCGTCTTGCATTACGACAGCGTGTTGCGCCGTAAACTGGCGAACCCGCTGTGGCACGGCGTGGTGTTCCAGGCGGTCAAGCGCTGGCCCGACCGGATGGACCTGTGGGACCGCTGGGAAGAGGTCCTGCGCAACCACGGTGAGGATGCCGCCGACCGGTTCCACGCGCGCCACCAAGCCGAGATGGTCCGGGGCGCCCGGGTCAGCTGGCCGGCGGCGCGGCCGATCCATGCGCTGATGAAAATCCGGGTCCGGGTCGGTCGCCACGCCTTCGACACCGAGTTTCAAAACGACCCGGTGTCGGACGACAGCGCGCCGTTCGCCAAGCTGGGCTTTTGGGTCGAGCGGCGGCGGGATTGGGTGTTCTTCGGCGCGGTCGATCCGTCGCTCGGCCGGCTCAACCGGTCGCGCGACCCGTCGGCGATCCTGGTCGGCGGGTTCGACAAGGCGACCGGGGTGCTCGACGTCGTGCACGCGGAGATCCGCCGGGTGGTGCCCGACCTCTTGATCGAGCGGATCATTGCGCTGCAATTGGAGTTCCGTTGCGTGCGCTGGGCGGTCGAGGCGGTCCAGTTCCAGGAGTTCCTGGCGTCCGAGGTCGTGCGCCGGTCGGCGGCGCGGCAGATCCCGGTGCCGGTGGTGCCGGTCAAGCCGCACGCGGACAAGGCGCTGCGCATCGAATCCCTGCAGCCGCACGTCGCCAACGGGCTGATCCGGGTCCATCAGGATCACCGCACCCTGATCGACCAGCTCAGGCACTGGCCGAAGGCCGACCACGACGACGGGCCGGACGCGCTCCACATGCTGTGGGAGATCGCGCTTTCGGGCGCGGGGCCGGCGGGCGGCATCCGGGGGGTGCCGGCGGCGCCCGGCTCGGCCCGGCGGGCGTTCGGGCTCGGCCGCTTCGGCTGGGGCGAGCGCGACGACGACGACAGCGTCGGCCGCGCCGGACGCCGGCGGCCGCGCGGATGGGGGATTTGGTGAGCGCGGCGATCCTGATCCGCGGCGACGCGGTCGCGCTCACGGTCGCCGGCCTGTTCGCGGCCGTGCCGCACGATGCAGCGGTGATCACCGATCCACCGTACGGCATCGGCTGGCGGGTGAACGGCCGGGCGCGGGTCAAAGAGCGCGTGCGCGGTGACGAGTTGGCTGATCGGCACCGTCGGCACGGTGTGCGTGCCTGGGGGGGGCCGTGCTTGATCCCGGTCGGGCCGGGGCTGTTGGCCCCGAGTGGGGTTTTGATGATCGGGGTCGCGCTGGTGTTGCGCGACGCGCTCCACGAACTGGCGGGTGCGCGGGCGGTTGCCGTGGCGATCGCGGTCGGGACCGCGTTGTCGGGCGCGGTCGCCCCGGCTGCGCTCGCCGTCGCGTCGGCCGCGGCATTTCTGCTGGGCGAGGCCGCGGATTTCGCCGTCTATGCACCGCTGCGACGGCGGCGGTTGTGGTTGGCGGTCGCCCTGTCCGGCATGGCCGGGGCTGTCGTGGACAGCGTCGTGTTCCTTTGGGTCGCGTTCGGGGCGCTTGATTACGCGCCGGGGAACGCGGTCGGGAAGGTCTGGGTGACGATCGTTGCGGCGGTTGCCGTTGCGCTGTGGCGGGCGCGGCACCCGTGCCGTGTAGCGTAGGAGGGGGGCGTGGCGATCCTGGATCAGTTCGGGCGGCCGATCGCGGGCCGCCGGGCGTTGCGCACCGAGCGGGCGGCCGCGACCACCACCGGGGTGCGCCAGCCGTGGTCGGACCACCCGGCCGCCGGGCTGACGCCGGCGCGGCTGCGCCGGATCCTCGACGATGCCGAGTATGGCGACGCGGACGCGTTCCTCGAGCTTGCGGAAGATCTCGAGGAACGCGACCCGCACTATCGGTCCGTCTTGGGCACCCGCCGGATGGCGGTCGCGCAGTTGGAGATCACCGTCGAGGCCGCGACCGACGGCGCGGGCGACGTCGCCGCGGCCGAGCTCGTGCGGGAGTGGCTGAAGCGCGAGACGCTGGAGACCGAGGTGCTGGGCGTGCTCGACGCGCTCGGCAAGGGGGTCTCGGCGACCGAGCTGATCTGGGACACCTCGGCCGGGCAGTGGTGGCCGGCGCGGCTGGAATGGCGGGACCCGCGGTGGTTCCGCTACGACCGGGTCGATGCGCGGACCCTTCGTCTGCGCGAGCTCACGGGCGAGGTCGGTCTCGAGCCCGGCAAGTGGATCATCCACGAGCCGTTCCTGAAGGCCGGGGTGCCGATCCGCGGCGGGCTGGCCCGGCCCGCGGCGTGGGCCCACTTGTTCAAGTCGATGTCGGTCAAGGACTGGGTGATCTTCGCCGAGACCTATGGGCACCCGCTCAGGCTCGGCCGGTATCCGGCCGGGTCGAGCGAGACCGAGAAAGCGGCGCTGCTCGACGCGCTGCGCGCGCTCGGCGCGGACGCGGCGGCGATCGCGCCGACCGACGCCGTCATCGAAATGCTGTCGGCGCAGGTCACGGCGTCGGCGGATTTGTATGAGCAGCTGTGCCGATACTTGGACGAGGCGGTGTCCAAGCTTGTGCTCGGCCAGACCACGACGACCGACGCGATCACGGGCGGGCACGCGGTCAGCCGCGAGCACCAGGAGGTCCGCGCGGACATCGAGCGCGCGGACGCGGTCGCGCTGGCCGCGACCCTGCAGCGGGACCTGGTGGTGCCGCTGGTCCTGCTCAATCTCGGGCGGCCGGCGAACGGCTATCCGCGGCTGCGGATCGGCCGCGCCGACGAGATGGCGGTCGAGACCATGATATCAGCCCTGTCGACCTTGGTCCCGATGGGGCTCAAGGTCGGTATGTCGGTCGTGCGCGACCGGTTGGGGCTGCCCGACCCCGACCCTCGAGAGGACATCCTGGTTGCGCCGTCCTACGGCGGGTTCGACGCCGCGGGCGGCGTCGGCGGATGGGCGGAAAAACCGCCGCTGGGCGGCTTTGCCCGCAACGGGCTATCAGGGCAGGGGCGGGCTGCCATCACGCATGCAGCCCCGTTTAACACCCGTTTAACGGCGACATTTTCGCCCCCCGGGGTCGCGCTGATGGCCGCGGGCGACGAAACTGGTATCAGGCCTGAGGGTGAGGATACCATCGACCGGACGGTGGACGCCCTGTTGGCCGACGGCGAGCCGCTGACGACGCCGCTTGTGGATGCGGTGGTCGAGGCCTACCAGGTCTCGGAGTCGATTGAGGATTTCTGGGCGCGCGTGGTCGCGGCCGCGGAGACCGCCGGGGCGAGCGAGGCGTTGGCGCGCCGGCTCGGCGAGCTCGGCTTTGCCGCCCGGGTCGCCGGCCGCGCGGGGCTCGACCTGTGAGGATCGTCGACGTCTTGGACACCCGCGCCCGGTGGGGGATCGTGATCGACGGCGGTGGGCCCGCCGCGCGCCGGCGTGCGGACGGCCGGGGTACCCTGCGGGTGGCGCGCGATGGCTGACGGTTTCGTCCTGCCCTCGGGCGTGACGCCGGTCGAGGCGATCGAGGCGTTCGAGCGGCGGACCGGGCGGCGGCTGACCTGGTCGTGGCGCGAGATGCACGGGTCCGAGCACGAGGTGTCGTTCACGGTCGCCAAGGTGACCGATGCCGCGCTCTTGGAGGACATCCACCGTGCGGTCGACGACGCGCTCCGCAACGGGCGGTCGTTCGAGGAATTCCGCGCCCGGCTCGAGCCAATCCTGCGCGCCAAGGGGTGGTGGGGGCGCCAAGAGCGGCCCAACCCGGTGACCGGCGAGATGGAGACGGTCCAGCTCGGGTCGCGCCGGCGGTTGCGGATCATCTACGATACGAACTTGCGCGTGTCGCACAAGGCCGGCCAGCAAGAGCGCATCCAGCGGCTGCAGCATGCGCGGCCCTATCTGCGCCGGGTCGGCGTGCTCGACGACCGCATCCGGCCGTCGCATCGGGCGATGCACGGGATCATCCTGCCGGTGGATCACCCGTTCTGGGACACGCACACGCCGCCGGACGGCTGGGGCTGCCGGTGCCGGGTGGTCCAGCTGTCCGATCGGGATCTGCGCCGGCGCGGCTGGTCGGTGTCGGGCGACCCGCGCGGGCTGGTCGCCGCGCCCGACCGGGGCTGGGATTACCGTCCCGGCGCGGCGCACGTCGAGCGGCTGGGGCGCCAGGCGCAGTACCTCTATGACCGCGTCGGCGAACTGCCGGCGGACGCGGGCCGGGCGGTGATCGATGCCGCGACCGCGGCCCGGTTGCGCGAGGCGATGACGGCCGAAATCCGCCAATGGGCGGGCGCGGTGCGCGGCGGTGCGACGGCACGGCGCGCGGAAAGCCACATGGTCGGGCTGGCCGATGCGGCGGCGCTGGCGGCGCTGCCGGCGGCGCGGCGGCCGGTGTCGGCCGGGATCGCGCTCGACGGCGCGCTGATCGCGGGCGCGGCGGCGGCGCTTGAGGATGAGGATTTCGCGGCGCTGGTCGCGCTGCTCGAGGCGCCGGCGGCCGTGTTGCGCGACCCGGCGACCGGGCAGCTGATCTATGCCGGGGCGGCGGACGGGGCGGGCCGCGTGCTGACCGTGCGGGTCGCGTCGATGGATTGGGTGACCCGGGCCGGCGGCGCCCGCATCGCGGCCAAGCGGCTGCGCGTGCGCGCGGTGGCGCGGGTCGCGGCCGGGGATCTGGCCGGGTTCGAGCTGGTGGCCGGGACCCGGCCGTAAAGCAAGGTGTGTCGCCCGGGGAAGGAAAATGAGGCCCCGGACGACACGAAATCGGCTATGTCGCAAGCGGGCCTGTGTCCGCAAGCGGAATCTCCCAAAATGAACCGGCGTCCGACGGTCTGACGGGCGCGCGGCCCGCGCCGTACCGTCCCTCTCAACGATCCGAGGGGGACCATGTCCGAGACCGCCATCTGTTCGATCGCGTTGCCGGCCGTGGCCGAGGGGGGCGTGCCAGAGTGGGTGCACATCTTGCCCGCGGGCGAGTTTTCCGGCGTCGACGGGCGCGGCCCCTGGCGGCTCGGCGACGCCGCCGCGGTCGCGGCGGCGACCGCGGTTCCGATCGCGGTCGACATCAACCATTCGACCGTGCTGGCGGGCGCCAAGGGCGGCGATGCCGAAGCGGTCGGATGGGTCGAGCACATCGAGGCGCGGCCGGACGGGCTGTGGGCCCGGGTCGCGTGGAACAAGCGCGGCCGCGAGCTGGTCGGGGACCGGCGCTACCGGTTCCTGTCGCCCGAGTTCCATCACGCGGCCGACGGCGCGGTGCTCGCGATCCGGCGGATCGCGCTCACCAACAACCCGAACCTGAGCCTGACGGCGCTGAACCAGCAACAAGAGGAGGGCGGCGTGTCCAAGCCCGACACCACGCCGGCGGGGGACGCCGCCGGCCGGATCATCGGCGAGCTCAAGACCACGCTCGCGGTCGCCAACGACGGCGACCTGGTCGAGACCGTCCGGGCGCTGAAGGCGCACGCGGACGACAAGGTCGCGCTCGCCCACAGGGTCGAGCGGCTGCAGGGCCAGCTGGCGGCCGTGCTCGCCGAGCGGGTCGCCGACCAGGTCGATGCGCGGATCGCCGCCGGCGACATCGTGCCGGCCGACCGCGACCTTTACGTCGCGATGGCGACCGCGATGCCCGATCAGTTCGCGCGGCAGATGAAGGCGGTTGCCGGCCGCGGCACCGCCTTGACCAAGACTTCGGTCGCGGCCGGGGCGCCGCCGGCCGCCGGCGGCGGCAAGGCCGACGCCCAGGTGGTCGCCATGTGCACGGCGCTCGGCATCTCGGTCGAGAGCTATGAGAAGACGGCGGCGGCGGGCGCCGAAGGCGGTGCGGCATGACCGCGCTGACCGCCGACCGCAACACGCCGGCGCGGACCGGGCAGCGGCTGTCGCTGCCGGTCGCGGCCGCGACCACGATCCATGCCGGCGCGATCGTGTGCGCCGACGCATCCGGCACCGCGGTGCCGGGGGCGGCGGACGCGACCTTGCGCGCGCTCGGCCGGGCGGCGGCGCGGGCGGACAACGCGGCCGGCCTCGCCGGGGCGATCACCGTCGAGATCGACCACCACGAGGTCTACCGCTGGGCGAACGCGACCGCCGGCGACGCGATCACCGGCGCCGACATCGGGCGGCTCGCCTGGGTGGTCGATGACCAGACGGTCGCGCGCACCGACGGGTCCGGGGCCCGGCCGCCGGCGGGGCGGATCATCGGGGTCGATACCCTCGGCGTCTGGGTCAAGCCGGCCGATGTGCCGCCGGTGGTCCGGCTGTCGCGGACCGTCACGCTGACCGGGATCTCGTCGCCGATCGCGCTCAACGTCACCGCGACCGACACCTTCGTCGTGACCGGGCTCGAAGCGGGCGACCGGGTGGTCGGCGAGAGCTACGCGGGCACGCAAGACGGCGCGGTGCATGCCGCGTCGGTCTCGGGCGCCGACGAGCTGACCGTGCGCACGGTCAACGCCTCGGGAGCGGAGATGACCTTCGGCGCGCCGCCGGTGGTGACGCTGGATATTGCTCGGAGCGTCTGATGATCATCAATACCTCGACCATCAAGACCCTGTCCGACGGTTTTAAGACCGTCTTCAACGACGCGTTTACCGGCGTCGCCGGCGACTGGGCCAAGGTCGCGATGCTGGTGCCGTCGGCGCACCGGCAGGAGGTCTATGGCTGGCTCGGCAGGACCACGCGGTTTCGCGAGTGGCTGGGCGACCGGGTGATCCAGAACCTGAAAACCCACGATTACACGATCAAGAACCGGTCGTTTGAAAACACGGTCGCGGTCGACCGCGACGACATCGAAGACGACAGCTACGGCGTTTATGCGCCCCTGTTCGCACAATTGGGGCGCGACGCCGCGCAACATCCGGACGAGCTGGTGTTCGCGCTGCTGGCGGCCGGGTTCACCGGGCTCGGCTATGACGGGGTCGCGTTCTTCTCCGACGCCCACCCGGTGATCGGCGAGGACGGTCAGCCGACCACGGCGTCGAACACCGGCGGCGGCACCGGCACCGCGTGGTTCCTGCTCGACACCACGCGGATGATCAAGCCGTTCATCTTCCAGCGGCGGCGCGATTACGAGTTCGTCCGGCTCGATCGGCCGGACGACGCGAACGTCTTTGAGAAAAAGCAGTTTCTCTACGGCGTCGACGGCCGGATGAACGCCGGCTACGGGCTGTGGCAGCTGGCCCATGCGTCCAAGCAGACGCTCGATGCCACCGCGTATGAGACCGCCCGGGCGGCGATGCTCGCCATGAAGGGCGACGACGGCAAGCCGCTCGGCATCCGGCCGTCGCTCCTGGTGGTGCCGCCGACGCTCGAGGGCAAGGCGCGCGAGCTGCTCGAGGCCGAGCGGATCGGCACCGGCAAGACCAACATCTGGCGCAATTCGGCCCAGCTGCTGGTCACGCCGTGGCTGGCGTGATGGGGATGAGATGGCCTACGCGACCCTCGACGACCTGACCCGCCTGGCCTCGACGGAACGGCTCATCCAACTGACCGACCGGGCGTGGCCGGCGGCCGGGGTGATCGACGGCGCGGTGGTCGACGCCGCGCTCGAAGACGCGACCGCGATCTGCGACAGCTATCTCGGCGCGCGGTACCCGGTGCCGCTCGCCGATCCGCCGGCGGTGGTGCGGCGCGCGTGCGCGGTGATCGCCTACCACGCGCTCCATATCGAGCAGGCGCCGGACAAGGTCGCGGCGGACCACGAGCGGATGATCCAGTGGCTGCGCGATGTCGCGGCCGGGCGCGCCAGCGTGCCCGTGGTGACGGGCGGCGACAGCGTCGCCCAGCCCGCGACCGATCTCCGGGTGTCCGGGCCGGCGCGCGTGTTCTCGCGCGACAGTTTGGCGGTCTAAAGGCGATGACCGCGGCCGGCGTCGGGCTTCGGGTCACGGTCGATGACGGGCCGCTCGGCGACGCGCTGGCGCGGCTCGGCCAGGCACTCGCCGATCCGCGGCCGTTGTGGGACGAGCTCGCGGGCGCGCTCGAGACCAGCACCGACCAGCGGTTCGAACACGAGCGCGGGCCGGACGGCACGCCGTGGACGCAATCGCTGCGGGCGAAATTGCACGACGGCAAGACGCTGACCGATCACGGCATCTTGCGGGACTCGGTCACGCGCAATGTCGGGCCGGACTTCCTCGAGGTCGGGTCGAACCTGATCTATGCGCGTATTCACCAAATGGGCGGGGTGATCCGTCCGGTCAACGCGAAAGTCTTATCGTTCACTTTGGCGGACGGCACTCACGTGTTAGCCGACCAGGTGGTGATGCCGGCCAGGCCGTATTTGGGACTGTCGGCCGACGACCGCGACGAGATCGGCGAGATCGTGGTCGCGTGGATCGACCGGGTGCTTGGGGGGCGGGACGCATGATCGATTTGGCCGCCGCCGTGCGCGATCGGCTGGTCGCCGAGGTCTCGGACCTGCGGATGGTCAGTCTGGCGCTCGATTTCGCGGCGCTGGTCTCGAGCGGGCAATTGCCCCAGCGCACGCCGGCGGCGTTCGTCTTGTCGACCGAGGTGCGCGCGCGGCCCGACGATCTGGTCGGGGCCGAGTTTCACGACCAGGAGATGACCGAGACGATCTCGGTCGTCTTGGTGGTGCGCCATGCGGGTGACGCGATCGGGGCGCGCAACGCGGACGCGCTCTACACGTTGCGCGAAGCGGTGCGGGTCGCGCTGGCCGGCTGGGTCCCGGACGGGGTCGCCGCAATGCAGTTCAGCCGATCGTCGTTGCGCAGCCTGGTTGCCGGCGGCGTCGCGGTCCTGGAACTGACCTTTACCTGTGAGGTGGAGTAATGGCCCGATCACGCGGCGTTGCCGTTTCGATGGCCGGGGCGTGGGAGTCGGTCTATGACACCGCGCCCGGCTTGGTCAACTATCAGCGGCTCTTGTTTCGCTCGACCAACATGTCCGGCCGTCAGCCGCTCGAGCGCGACGTCGTGCTCGGGGTCGGGCGGTCGCCGCAAGACCCGGTGCGCGGTCTGGTCGATGTCGTGGGCGACGTGTCGGTGCCGCTCGACGACACCGTGTTCGGGTGGTGGCTGAAGGGGTTGCTCGGCCAGCCGCAAACCACCGGGGTGAGCGACTATACCCACACCTTCACCAACGACGGCACCGCCGACCCCCCGAGTTTTGCGCTCGAAACCGCACATGCCAAGGTGCCGCGGTACTTCATGGCGAGCGGCTGTTTCGTCAACCGGCTGACGCTGCCGTTCCAGCCGGCCGCCCGGCCGGCGGCGACCGTGAATGTGGTCGGCCGCCGGGAAGCGGGCGCCGGCACCTCGGCCGCCGGCACGCCGGTCGCGACCGCGCTTGGCCGGTTCTCGTCGTTCCAGGGGGCGATCAGCGTCGATGACACACCGCTGGCGACGGTCGAGAGCGCGAATTTGGTGATCGCCAACAATATGGAACGCGCGACCGTCATCGACCCCAATGGTCTTGCCGCCGGACATGACGCCGGGATGCTCAGTGTCTCGGGCAACGTGCGCGTGCGGTTTACCGACATGGCCTTGCTCGACGCCGCCAGTGCCGGGACGCCGATCGATTTGGACTTGGCCTATACGATCGGCGCCGCCAATGCGCTGGACATCGCCTGTCCGCGGATTTTTCTGCCGCAGCCGGAGATTTCGGTCAGCGGGCCCGGCGGCGTGATCGTGGACTACGCGTTCGAGACCGGCGATCCCGACGCCGCCAACGCGATCACCATCGTGCTCAAGAACCAGCGGGCGGATTACGACAATGTCGCAAGCTGATCAGACGATCGACCTGGCACCGGGCCGGACGGTCACGGTCGTGCCGTGGTGCGCCGCCGTGGTGTGGGCCGGCAGCTTCGCGGTCGAGCGGCTGCCGGCGGACACGGCCGAGCCCGACCGCGACCTCGCATATCTGGTCGCGGCGGCGCGGCGGGCGGTCAAAGGCTGGGACGGGTTCGGCGCGCCGTTCTCGGCCGACGCGCTCGAGCACGCGCTCAGGCGCTCGCCGACGCTGGCGGCGGCGTTCCTCAACCGCTACATCGTCGCCGGCCGGGCGGCCGAGGCGGCGTGGCTCGCCGAGGGAAACGGCTCGCCGCCCGCGCCGAGTGGCGCTGGAGCGGCGGCGAGCAGCTCTGCCGCGGCTGCCGAGAGCTAGGCCTGCCGTGCGCCCGGGGCGAGCCGGGCGCGGACGGCGAGCGCTGCCCGACCGTTGAGCACGCGTTTCGGACGGCGGACGGACACGCGGTTTGGCACCTGATGTGCGAGGTCGCCGGGTCGCAGCTGCGCTGGGCCGGCGGCCGGGTGGTCGGGGTCGATCTGGCCGCGGTGCTCGCGCTGGGCGAGGCGGTCGGCATCCCGCGCGCGGTCACCGCGCGGCTGGCGCCGTTCGTCGAGGCCGGGCTGGTCGCCGGCGCGGCGAAGCAAGGTCAGGGTAAGGGCGAATGACCGATCTCAGGGTCGCGCTGCGCTTGGACCTGGAAGGCCAGCAGGCGGTCGCCGCCGGGCTGGCCGGCGTGCGCGACCAGCTGCGCACCGGGCTGGCCGGCGCGACCCAGGACGCGGTCCGGGCGGCCAACCAGAATTTGCAGCGGCTCGATTTCTCGGGCCTGCGCCAGGAGCTCGGCAAAGCGCTGGCCGACGGCGCCGCGCAAGGCGCCAAGGCGGCGGCCGACGCCGTCACGACCGCGACCGCGGCGATGCAGGCGCAGCTGTCCGCGCTCACCGAAGCCACCGAACGCCAGACCCGGGCAATGCGCGAGCTGGGCGAACAGGCGACCCGGCAGGCCGAGGCGCAGGCGCGCGTCGCGGCCGAGACCGCCCGCGGCGCCGAGGCGGCCGCCGGCACCCGGCGCGACCTTAGGATCGGCGCCACCGCGATCGGCGGCTATCTCACGATCGACCAAGCCCGACAGGCCGCGGGCACCGCGATCACGTCGCACAGCGAGTTGGTCGACCTGCGCACGCAGCTTGAGACCTTCACCGGGTCGATCGAGGACGCGGAGGCGCGGTTGCGCGAACTGGTCGCGCAAGCCTATCGGCAAAACACCGCGCTCGGCCAGGTTGCCGCACTGAATGCGCGTCTGCAGCCGCTGCAGCGCGAAGGACTCTTGAATGATCAGCAGCTGGAGCGGCTGCTGACGCTCGGGATCGACGCGCAAAAGGCGCTCGGGGTTCAGGCGACGGATTTGGTCCGCGCCTATCGGTCGGTCGAGCAGATCGCGTCGCAAGGCCGCGTCTTCATGGACGAGTTCCGTGAGGCGACCGAACCGCTGCCCGGGGTCGGGGTCGCGGTGGCGCGGCAGCTGGGCTACCAGGGTCCGGGCGCGCTCCGGGAGTTCATCGATCACGGCGGCGAGGTTCAGTCTTCGGATTTCCTCGACGCGTTCATCGCGGTGCTCGGGCGGCACGAAGGCGCGGCCGAGCGCTACGCCGGCAACCCGTCGTCGGTGTTCCAGGATTTGCGCACCACCGGGCGCCTGGCGGCGGCCGAGGCCGGCGAGGCGGTGATGCCGGTGGTGACCGGCGTCGCGCAAGAGGTCGAGCGGCTGCTCCAACGCTATGTGGTGCCGCCGGAATATCAGGGGCCAGGCAATCTGCCGTCGACCGAGGCGCTCGACGCGCTGGAGACGCTGGAGACGGTGACGACGATCGGCGGTGCCGCGCTGGCCGGCCGGGCGGCCGGCGCGGTGGCCGATCGCGCGCGGGAACCGATTGCCCAAGCGCTGGCGCGTCGACGCGACAGCCAGGCGGCGCGCGACGGGGCAGAGGCGGCACTGGCCGCGGCGACCGCCGAACGCGAAGAGGCGCAAGCGGCCCGCGGCCGCACGACCGCGGCGTTGCGGCGCGGCGAACAACCCGTGGACGTCACCGACCCGGCCGCCCTGCGCGGTCGGGCGTGGGACATCGCGCACGCCCGGCACGGCCCCGACGCGACCTATTGGCAGATGCAGCGGATCACCGACGCGTTGCGCGCCCAAGCGGCCCAACCGCCGGACCCGGTCACCCGCCGGTCGCGCATGCGGACCACGTGGGAGCTGTCGCGCGCCCGCGCGATCGCCCACGACACGCCGGTGATCCGCTCCGAAGCCGAGCTTGCCCGAGCCGCCCAGCCGCCGGGGCGGCGGGCGGTCGGCGAGGAGGTGCCGCGGGCGATCGGCGACGTCGCGCGCGGCACCCAACCGCCACCGGCCGAGGTCGTCGAACAAGCGCGGCGGGACCGGGAGCGATTTGCGACCGCGCTTTACCGCGAGACCGCGGCGCGCGACGAGCTCGCGCGCATTCGCCGCGACACCTCGGTCACGACGGCGATCAGGGGTGGCGTCAAGCAGGCCGGCCAGGCGGTCAGCGGTGCTCTGGGCGGGCCGCTCGGGGTCGGCATCACCGGGTTTGCGGTCGCCTATGAACTGCTGGCCGACTGGACGACCAACGCCGAGGCGGCGACCCGCCGGTTGGCCACCGCTGCCGAAACCTATCACGAGACGATCGCGGGGACGACCGCGTCGCTGTCGGACGCGGTCGCCGCGTTTGGGCAGATGTCGCCCGAACAACGGATCGCCGAACGCAATCTTCAGGCGGCGGCGACGCAGGAACAACAGGCGGGCGTCGTGCTCCAGACCGCGGCTGTTCAGGACATTGCCGACGAGCTGGCGCACAAGGTCTCGTCCTTTTGGGATCAAACCGTCGGGTCGGTGCCGGTGATCGGGCAGATGGTGCCGATGGTCGCCGGCGCCGATCTCCAGGCGCTCTATGACCTGCTGTTTGTCGGGAGGGACGGCCAAACAGCCCGCGGCGAGATCGCGGCCCTGGCCGAACGGGTGACGCCGGACGCCGACCCGGCCGAGCTGATCCGGATCGGCGAGGAGATGCGCGGGTTCGGCGAACAGCTGGGGGTGTCGAAAGAGGCTCTGGTCGATTGGTCGGCGGAGTGGACCCGCGCGGTGCGCCGCCTGACGGCAGCACAAGAGACGCTGGCGGACATGAACCGGACGCGCGACGCGCTGGACCAGGTCGACACGGCCGCCGCCGCCGCCGGCGCCGGCATGGCGGCCGCGGCCGGCGCGGCCGGCGCGGCGGCGGCCGCCG
>JANQHG010000104.1 GCA_028277115.1 Azospirillaceae bacterium | reverse complement strand
TGCGGGGTCAGCACCGCATGACGGCGAGTTCGCCCGCCTGTTCCCCGACCTGGCCGACGGCCGCGACCGATTGACGCGCGCACGCCGTGCCGCCGCGCGGGCCGGCGCGGTGGTCTTGCTCAAAGGCCCCGATACCGTGATCGCGGCCCCGGACGGTCGCGCCGCGATCACCGACAACGCCCCGCCCGCGCTCGCGACCGCCGGCACCGGCGACGTGCTCGCCGGCATGGTCGGCGGCCTGCTGGTCCAGGGCATGCCGGCGTTCGAGGCCGCCGCCGCGGCGGCGTGGCTCCACGGCGCCGCCGCCACCGCGGTCGGCCCCGGGTTGATCGCCGAGGATCTTGAGACGGCGCTTGTGCCGGTGCTCGGGCGGCTCGGCCGCGGCCTTTGAGAAAACACAACTTTCTTCAAATGGTTAAGATGGGTCCTTTTACTGATTCGTAAGACTTCGATCGGAATGTTATTAAGGTCGCGGGTTGCGCGAGACGACCCGCCGCCGCCCGCGGATGCAGCGGTGCACCGACCGGGCGAATGACACCGTGTTTGCTTCGGATACCGTGTTTGCTTCGGATATGGTGAGATCCCATGTTGACCAAGCGTCGCACGTCCTGCCCGGCGGTCAAGCCGGGCGATGTCTTCGAACGGGTCGCGGACGGCCAGGTGATCGAGACCGCGCAGGTTCTTGATGTGTCGCAAGGACCGGTCGGCATCCCGCATGTCCGGTTCCGGGTCCACCATGAGCGCACCGAGTCGGCGGACGATCTCAGAACCTTGGCGTTGGCGTCGTTTCACCAGCTGTTCCACGAACGATTTCCCGCGTGACCGGCCGCGGGGCCCGCGTCAAATCACTTTACCTCTGGTCTTTATCCGGGACGATCTGGTAAGTTCCCGCGCTTTGGGACCCTTCGTGGATACATGCGGGCGTGGCGGAACTGGCAGACGCGCTGGATTTAGGTTCCAGTGACCGCGAGGTCGTGGGGGTTCAAGTCCCTTCGCCCGCACCACCTGGCCCGGCGCCACCGGCGGTCGCAGCGCCCCGGCGCGTGCGGGGCCGTGCCCTTGGGTTCCATGGTCCTGTCTCCCGTCACGACACACGCGGATCGCCCGGTCGATGCAGGTAACCGAGACAAATCAAGAAGGGTTGACGCGGGCCTTCCGGGTGGTCATCCCGGCGGTCGAGATCGAGCCGAAGATCGATGACCGGCTGGCTCAGCTGGGCCGGACCTTGCGGCTGCCGGGCTTTCGCCCCGGCAAGGTACCGAAGGGCTTGATCCGCAAGCGTCACGGCGACGAGGTCACCCGCGAGGTGGTCGGCACCGCGATCGAGGACGCGGTCACCCAGACCTTGAACGAACGCGGCTTGCGCAGAGCCTCGACGCCGGAGATCGAGTTTCTGCCGCGCGAGGCCGGCGGTGATCTCGAATTCAACTTGAGCGTCGAGGTGCTGCCCGAGATCGAGCCGTGCGACCCGGCGACGCTGACGCTGGAGCGGTTGGTGGTCTCGGACACCGATCGCGAGGTCGGGGCCGCGATCGCGCGCTTGGCCGACAGCCGCGGCAGCTTGGTTTCGATCGACGAGGATCGGCCGGCGGCCGAGGGCGACCTGGTCGAGGTTGACGTGGCGGCGACCCGCAACGGCGCCGACGTGCCGCGGCTCAGCGGCACGGGCGAGGCGCTCCGCCTCGGCGATCGCGGGGTTCCGGGGTTCGACGACCAGGTGATCGGCATGACCGCCGGGACCGCCAAGGCGTTCACCCTCACCCTGCCGGACGATTTCCACGCAACCGACCTCGCAGGCGCGGAGATCGCGTTCGAGGTCACGGTTAAGCGCCTGTGCCGGCGCGAACCGGCGGCGGTCGACGACGCGCTCGCGCGGGCGATCGGCGCCGACACGCTCGCCGACCTGCGCACCCAGCTGACCGTCGGGTTCGGGCGCGAGTTCGGACGTGCGGCGCGCCAGCTGATCAAACGCGCCCTGCTCGACCAATTGGCGGCGCGCCACAACTTCCCGGTGCCGTCCGGCATGCGCGATGCCGAGTTCCAGGGCATTTGGGACGCGATCGAACAAGGCCGCGCCAAGGGCACGCTCTCGCCTGCCGACGCCGCGCGCGACCCCGAAGAGCTCAAGGCCGAGTATCGGGCGATCGCCGAACGGCGCATCCGGCTCGGCCTCCTGCTGGCCGAGATCGGGCGGCGCAACAATCTTGCGGTGAGCGAGGCCGAGCTCGACCGGGCCCTGATGACCCAGGCGCAGCAGTATTCTGGTGAGCAGCGCGACCGGCTGTTGGCGTTGCGCGGCCAGCCTGAGGTGTTGGAGCAGTTGCGCGCGCCGTTGTTCGAGGAAAAGGTCGTTGACTTCATCTTGGAGCTCGCCCACGTCACTGAGCGGATGGTGACCGCGGACGAGCTGCGGGCGATGCTCGACCGCGACGATGACGGGGACGACGCGCTGGGCGCGACCAGCCCGGCGGCGGGCGACGCGTCGGCGGTCGATCGGGTGGCCGGGATGAACGGGCAATCAGCGCGCGGAAGGGAACAATGACGGACCAACCGGTTGGCTGGGCCGGCGCACCGGCGGGCGGTGCGGCGGCGACCCAGATGAGTGCGCTGGTCCCGATGGTGGTCGAGCAGACCAATCGGGGTGAACGTGCCTTCGACATCTATTCAAGATTGCTGAAAGAGCGAATCGTGTTCCTGATCGGCGGCATCGATGATGCGGTCGCCAGCGTGATTTGTGCCCAGTTGCTGTACCTGGAATCGGAAAACCCGAACAAGGATATCGCGTTCTACATCAATAGTCCGGGTGGCTACATCACGTCCGGTTTGGCGATTTACGACACGATGCAATATATTCGCCCGGATGTGTCGACGGTCTGTATTGGGCAGGCCTCGTCGATGGGTGCTTTGTTGTTGAGTGCCGGCGCCGCCGGCAAGCGGTTTTGTTTGCCTAACAGCCGGGTCTTGCTGCACCAGCCCTCCGGCGGGGCGCGCGGTCAGGCGGCCGATATCGAGATTCAGGCGCGCGAGATCCTGGATATGCGCCGCCGGATCGATAACATTTACGTGCGACACACCGGGCGGACGCTCGAAGAGATCGAGGCGTCGATGGAACGCGATCGCTTCATGTCGCCGGAGGAGGCGCAAGCGTTCGGCTTGGTCGACCAAGTGGTTGAAAAGCGGATTGCACCCGACGCCGAGGTGTGAGGGGGGGCGCGCGACGGTGCCGGCCCGGTGGCCGCCCGTGTCGGTTTGGTGACAGCCCGCCCGGTGTCGCGGCCAGGGGGGCTTGATTGGCCGGGCGGCGGCCGTGTTACGGTGGGCGAGCCGGTCGATCGGATACGGGTGGGGCGCGCGGGCGCGGTGCGTGCCGGCGGCTCTCACGGCGGCGCGGCGACCGGGCGACGGGTCACGGCAGGCGGGACCGACCGACGGATCATTCGCGCGATCGGTCACCGGCAGACAGGGACGACGGCGCGTCGTACGGCGGCCGGGATCCCGGAGAGTGGCGGAGTTCAGATGAGCAAATCAAGCGGCGGCGACTCCAAGAACACGCTTTACTGTTCGTTCTGCGGCAAGAGCCAGCACGAGGTCCGCAAGCTGATCGCCGGGCCGACAGTGTTCATTTGCGATGAATGCGTCGAATTGTGCATGGACATCATCCGCGAGGAGAACAAAACCACTCTCGTCAAGTCGCGGGACGGCGTTCCGACGCCGCGTGACATCAATGCGGTGCTCGATGACTATGTGATCGGGCAGACCCACGCCAAGCGCGTCCTGTCGGTCGCGGTGCACAATCACTACAAGCGTCTGGCCCACGGCACCAAGCACAACGATGTCGAATTGTCGAAGTCGAACATCCTGCTGATCGGGCCGACCGGCTGCGGCAAGACCTTGCTGGCCCAGACGCTGGCGCGGATCATCGACGTGCCGTTCACCATGGCCGACGCGACCACGCTGACCGAGGCCGGCTATGTCGGCGAGGACGTCGAGAACATCATCCTGAAGCTGCTTCAGGCCGCTGATTACAATGTCGAGCGGGCCCAGCGCGGCATCGTCTATATCGACGAGGTCGACAAGATCAGCCGCAAGTCGGACAACCCGTCGATCACCCGCGACGTCTCGGGCGAGGGCGTCCAGCAGGCGCTGCTCAAGATCATGGAAGGCACGATCGCCTCGGTGCCGCCGCAGGGCGGGCGCAAGCACCCGCAGCAGGAGTTCCTGCAGGTCGACACCACCAACATCCTGTTCATCTGTGGCGGCGCGTTCGCCGGGCTCGAAAAGATCATCGCCCAGCGTGGTCGCGGCACCTCGATCGGCTTCGGCGCCGATGTCCGCGGCCCCGACGAACGCCAGACCGGCGCGATCCTGCGCGATGTCGAGCCCGAAGACCTGCTCAAGTTCGGGTTGATTCCGGAGTTCGTCGGTCGCCTGCCGGTGGTCGCGACCCTGACCGATCTCGACGAGGCCGCGCTGATCGACATCCTGACCAAGCCGAAGAACGCGTTGGTCAAGCAGTATCAGCGCCTGTTCGAGATGGAGGACGTCCATCTCGAGTTCAGCGAGGACGCGCTGAAGGCGATCGCGGTCAAGGCGATCGCGCGTAAGACCGGGGCGCGCGGCTTGCGCTCGATCATGGAAGATATCCTGCTCGAACCCATGTTCGAGTTGCCTGGCCTGCAAGGGGTCGAGGCGATCGTGGTCAACCGCGAGGTGGTCGAGGGCCGGGCCCGACCGCTTTACATCTACTCCGAACGGCGCGGCGAGGCGGCGTCGACCAGCGCCTAGCGCGGCGCGGCGCCTGTCCTGAAAAGGTCGGGATGGGCGCCGGATCGGGCCTCGCAAAAGATGATCGGGCTTTGATTGCCCCCCCCTTTACGTCGCCGTTTTTCCGAGGTCCGGGCGGGGTCTGCGCGCGCTCCCGGCTTCGCGAAGTGGCCGTCGGGTGCGTCGAGACGTGAACCGGTCTCGCGCCTTTGGTGCCGCGACAGCGGGTGCCGACCCGTCCAGGAGGCCCGCCATGGCCGCCCCCTTCCGCGCACGACCGACTGTTCCGAGGCACGCTCGACCAGTCGGGCGCCGCCCGCACCTTTCTGGTCGAGCGGCTGCCGCAGGCGTTGGTCGCCGAGCCGACCGACGGCCGGCCCGAGTTGGTCCGCGCCGTCCGTTCGTCGGGTCAGGCCCGGCCGGGAGGAAGAGATGGTCTCGCTTGCCGCCGAACAGTCGGTGAAAGAAGGCAGGGCCGCGGGTCTGGTTGCGGGTCGGGCTTGAGGGACGCGCCGAAGGGCGCGCCGAGGGAGTCGCCGCAGGTCACGTCGCGGGCCGCACCGAGGGTCGGGCGGAGATGCTGGCCACCGTGATCCGCAGCCGGTTTGCCGACCTCTCGCCGACCCGGACCGCGCGATCGCACTCGGCGATGCCGGCCGAGCTCGACGCCTGCTCGCTCGACGAGTTGTTCGGCGACGATCCGAAATGAACGGTGCGGGTGTACCGTCCGTGATTGAAAACCGACGAACAACAAGTTAAAATCAGGGATAACCGTTCGGTTTGAACGATCTGGCTAAAGGCGGGGTCTCGATGCTTGCGACCGAGTACTACGCCGTCAAGCAGGACCTCGACCGTAAGGGCGTGATCGTCTCCTTCGGCGGATACCTGTCCGAGGATGTGCTGGTCGCGTTGGGTGAGGCGCTGCGCAAACGGATGGCGCTGGATGACACTGACGCGAATGTGATCCAACGGGTTTTTTCAGTTTTTGTTGAACAAACACAGAATGTTATTCGCTACTCCGCGGATCGATTCGCCGACACGGCCGACCAGGCGATCGCGTTCAGCTCCGGCATGGTGACGGTCGGCCGGGAGGACGGGCGGTTTTTCGTCGTGTGCGGCAATGCTATGGACCGGCGCGCGGTCGATCATCTGCGGTCGCATCTGACTCAGTTGATCGGCATGGACCGCGAGACGATTAGACGGTATTACCGGGAGCGGCTGATGGAGTCGCTTGACGACGACAGCTCGCGGGCGAACATCGGATTGATTGAGATCGTGCGCCGGGCGAGCGCCCCGGTTGAGTTCGATTTTCTCGAAATCGACGACCAACGGTCGTTCTTTTGCTTAAAAGCGTTTATCTGATCAGGCTCATGGAACGGATCACTCGCCAGGCGACCAAGCGGACGCCGTTCGTCGATCTCAATTTCCCTGATGGCCGCTTGGTCATCAGTGGTGAGGCCTATCCGGAGGATGCCGCCGCCTTTTTTGGCCCGTTGGTCCAGGCAATGCGCGAGTTTCTGGCGAGTGGCACCACGGACGTGACGGTCGATATCGCGCTTTTGTATTTCAACAGCAGCGCCACCAAGGCCTTGATGGTGATCTTTCGCTTGTTGGAACAGACCGCGGCGCGCGGCCGGCTGGTCACGGTGAACTGGATCCACCGTCCGCATGACGAGGCGATGGCCGAGTTCGGCGAGGATTTCGCGCAAGATTTCTCATACGCCAAGTTCGTGCTGGTCCGGCGCGACGCCGCGGATGTGGCATGACCGGCCCCGCGCCCGCCGGTGCGACCGATGCGTCGCGCTACAGCCTGGATGCGTCGCGCTACAGCCTGTTCGAACACGAGGAAGAGGTGATCCGCCGCGCCGACGGCATGGTCGCGATGCTTGAGGAGGTCGCGGCCGGGGTGCGTGCGCTTGCCGAGGCCTACCGCGCCGGCCTTGCCGAACAACGCCGTCTGGTTCGGTTCAGCGATCGGATGCAGGCGGAGCTCCAGGACGCCAATCAGCGCTTGTCGTCCCAAGCGGACGAACTGTTGCGGCTGAACGAGAGCTTGACCCAAGAGATCGAAACCCGGCGCAAGTTGGAAGAGGAATTGCGGCGCTTTGCGATCACCGACGGTCTGACCGGTGGGTTCAACCGTCGCCATTTCCTGTACTTGGCCGAACGCGATGCGCGGCGGTGCCTGCGCAACGGTCATGCGATTTCTTTGTTGCTGATGGACCTGGATCGGTTCAAGTCGATCAACGACACCTTCGGGCATGCCGCGGGCGATGACGTGCTTGTGGCCTTTGCCGCGCTGTGCCGGTCACGGCTGCGCGACCTCGATATCTTCGGCCGGATCGGCGGCGAGGAGTTCGCCGTTGTGCTGCCCGAGGTCGACATGCACCAAGCGCTCGAAATCGCGGCCCGGCTCCGCACCGCCTGTGCTGCCAGCGAGGTGGTCCACCGCGATCGCCGGCTCGCGATCACGGTCAGCGTCGGCGTCGCCCCGGTGCTCGAGACCGACGACCCGGTCGAAGACGCGATGTCCCGCGCCGACCGCGCCTTGTATCGCGCCAAAAGCCGCGGTCGCAACCGGGTCGAACCGTGGGACGGCACTGACCCCGACGATGCCGAAGCGCGCGAGGACGGCGTGCTCGCGTCCCCCGGGGCCGGCAGGCCGGAGATCACCGTGACCACGCCGACCGCACCCGTCCGGACCACGCGCGGCGAGCGGGCATCCGATGACCGGGACCCGGCGTGACCGCTGGGCGGCCGCGGCCGGGCGTTGGCGGCGGGCCCGCATGATCGGGCCCGGGCGGCGCGGCTTGGCGGCCGCGGTGTTTTCGCTGACCTTTCCGGTGATCGCCGCGAT
>JANQHG010000101.1 GCA_028277115.1 Azospirillaceae bacterium | reverse complement strand
TCGGCGGGGTCAAGCAACCGGGCAAGCCGACGGTTGCTCAAGACCGCGAGCGCGACCACGCCGGCGACACTGCCGAGCAGCGCGGCGCGCAGCTGCGGGTCGATGCCGTCGGCAAGCACGAGGTCACGCAGGGGCGCAAGCCAGCTCATCGCGGTGCGGCGAGGCCGCGGCGGGGCACCGCATGGATGCGGCCGCGGGCGATCAGGTGGACGGTGAACTCGGGCCCGAGCAGCGCGCGCACGGCGGGATCGAACACGTCGAGCCCGCCTGTGTAAGTGCCGAACGCGGGCAGGATCAGGCGCTGCCCGTCGGTGGCGAAGCAGCGGCCGCGGATCTTCCGGGCCCGGGTAACCACGGTCGCGACCGGATGGAGGTGGCCCGCGACCTCCGCGCCGTCCGTGCCCACGGCTGCCGCGGCGTCGTGCGGCGCCGGATCGTGGCGGAAGCTCAAGGGCCCCAGCGTGATCGCCTCGACCGCGCGCCCGCCCCAGGCAAGCGGCGGCGCCGGGTCGTGGTTGCCGGCAACCCAGACCCAATCATGGCGCGCGGTCAGCCACCGCAACCGCGCACCGTCGTCGGCGCCGAGCCGCTCGGCGGCGCGTCGGTCGTCGAAACTGTCGCCGAGACAGATCACCTGGGTCGGCCGATGACGGTCGAGCACGGCGGCGAGCCGGTCGAGGGTGGCCCGGGTGTCGTAGGGCGGCAGCAGGGTGCCGCGCGCCGCATGGCGCGAGCCTTTCTCGAGGTGGAGGTCGGCGACCACGACGACCCGGCGGTCAGGCCACACCAGGGCGCCGTCGGGGTCGGCGGCGAGCGCGACCCCGCCGAGCGCAAGCGGGGTCGGATCGGTCGTGCGGTCAAACACCCCGTGCTCGGCCCTTCCGTGCTCAGCAGCCCTGCGCTCAGCCCCCCTGTGCTCAGCCCCCCTGTGCTCAGCCAATGACGCACCGGGCTCTTGACGGGCGGGGTGGGCGACGCCTATCAGACCGTCCATGTCGATCGAGTACGAGCCGTCGAAGTATGCGCTCAACATTGCCCGCCACGGCGTGCCGCTGCGGTTTGCGGCGGTGATGTTCGAGGGCCGGCTGATCGAGTGGAGCGAGTACCGCGGCAGCGACCGGCCGGGACCGGCGCGTCGGCTGGCGCTCGGGACGATCGCCGGTCGGGTCTTTTTATGTGTTTTCACCTGGCACGGCAAGGCGCGCCGGGTGATCCTGTTGCGCAAGGCGACCGCGGGCGAGGCCGATGCCTACGAAAAGTGCCACGGCCCCGCGGGCCACCCGGGTCGACCGTAGGAAGGTTCGGGCCGAGGTCGCAGCGTTCGACTGGTCCAAGATCGACGCGTTGACCGATTTCGACATCGCGCGCCAGATTGCGGGCAACCCCGAGGCGCCGCCGATGCTGAGCGCCGACGACGTCCGCGACCTGCTGGTGACCGGCCGGGCCCGGGTGACCGAACCGCTCGACGTCCGCGCGATCCGTCTCAGCACCGGCTTGTCGCAAGACCGCTTCGCCGCGACCTTCGGGGTCAGCGCGGCGTCGCTGCGCAACTGGGAACAGGGCCGCCGCCAGCCCGAGGGCGCGGCGCGGGTGCTCCTGACCGTGATCGCGCGCGAGCCCCAGGCGGTGATGCGGGCGCTCGGGATCGCACCTGACAGGACGCCGGCCCCTTGAGGCCATAACGGTTGAGTCAGTAGGTTGCAGGAAATCGCGGCAGCTCGATACCGATAATTCCTCTGTTATAGACGAATTTGATTGGCTGCGGGCGAAGGTCCTGATAGAATCGGAGCCGTGGCACAGGGCACAACATTCAGTATGTTGATTTCACTGCGTTTTCGTGCTTTTATGCTGGATCCGGGTGCATTGTCGTGGTGGCAACCGCAGATGAACGGACGTTCGCAAGAGCGCTCGTATGAGGTCACGGACATGAACGACGCAAATGGACGTGGATCGGTTGTAAGAATCGTCAGCGTAACGATCGAACGCGGTACCCACGGGCTTTACTACGCAAAGAGTGAATATCTACCGCGCTTCTTTTTGGCCGATCCGACAATCGAGGCGGTGATCGCCAACATCCCTGTGGTATTGGCTGAGCACTTTTCCAGGAATGGATCAGCATTCAAGGTCTTGCCTGCAGCGCGGGCCTGTGACACAATATCCACGTGTGACGCGATATCTTGTGACACAGGCCTTTGGGCGGCGATCCCTGCTCATATGGCAGCGGAGGTCAGGCCTTAGAATGCGATGGGGGCAGGGTTGGGATTGACAGCTGACGAGTTTCGGGCCCGCCTGCGCAAATGGCGATTGACCCCAAATGAACGACACGCAACGGGCCAAAGATAGTACAGCACGCCCCCCGGTGAACGGTATTTGATTCTCGATCCCGAGCTACAAACACCCGAACAAAGATCGGAGTTGCTTTCAAGATTGGCGGTGGTCTTGGGCTTCGAGACCTTTGGATGCCCAGAAGATTAAATCCCCAAAAGCGGTCAATGTGCGCTCGGATTGAAATTTTTATATTTATCTTATGAGTGCGGCGTTTCTTAGCCCCGTTCCGATCAACCGCAGGCGAGGTTTTCAACGTTAAAACGTCCAGCTGTAACGAGAGCGACAATGGCGGACGCGGTGACACGGACATCGGCCACCCTGCGGGCGCTTAGCGAGTATTTGGATGCTCCCCGCATGTGTGCCGCCCGGCGGTCGCCGCGGTTATCACGCCGGCCTTACCGGGTTCCTGAGCCGTCTTCCCTCACCTCAAGCGACGCCAGCAGCGTGTTGAGACACGCCCGACCGCGCGCGGTCGCCCGCAACCGGTCCGCCGTGAGCGCCAAAAGGCCGGCGCGGCCGAGGCGGTCGAGCGCCGCCGGTGCGATCAGCTCGGGCGCATCGCGGCCGGTGAGCGCGGTCAGGCGGGTGCGGCCGAGACCCTCGGTCAGGCGCAGGCCCATCATCAGGATCTCTTCGATATGCGCGCGCGGCGTCAGTGGCGCGTCTTCGGCGGTGCCGTGACCGGCTGTCGCGACCTGGGCGCGCCATATTTCGGGTGCGCGGTGGCGGCGGATCGCCCGGCGGGTGCCGTCGCGGGTCAGCCGGCCGTGGGCGCCCGGACCGATGCCGAGCCAGTCGCCGCTTTGCCAATAGGTCAGATTGTGCCGGCAGGCGCCGCCTGGGCGGGCATGGTTGGAGATTTCGTAAGCCGGCAGGCCCGCGGACGCCAGGTGAGCCTGGGTCGCCTCGAACAGGTCGGCCGCCAGGTCGGGGTCGGTCAAGGTCACCGTTCCGGCGGTCCAGTCGCGGTGGAGCGCGGTGCCCGGCTCCGGGGTCAGCTGGTAGACCGACAGATGCTCGCCGACCAGCTGGTCGAGCGCGTCGGCGAGCTCGGCCTGCCAGGCGGCGACGGTCTGGCCCGGGCGGGCATAGATCAGGTCGATCGACCAGCGCGCGACCGTGCGCGCGGCGAGCGCGACCGCGGCGCGTGCCTCGGCGGCCGAGTGGGTGCGGCCGAGCGCGGCGAGCGCCGCGTCGTCGAGCGCCTGGACCCCGAGCGACAGCCGGTTGACCCCGGCGGCCGCGACCGCCTGGAACGAGGCCGCCTCGGCCGAGGTCGGGTTGGCCTCGAGCGTGACCTCGAGATCGTCGGCAAGCCGCCAGTGCCCGGCGATCCGGTCGATCAGCGCCGCCACGGTCGCCGGCGCCATCAACGACGGCGTGCCGCCGCCGAAGAACACCGAGCTCACGGTGCGGCCGCGCGTCTCGGCGGCCGCATGGTCGAGCTCGGCGAGCAAGGCCGCGCGCCACGCCGTCTGGTCGATCGCGGTGCGGACATGGCTGTTGACGTCGCAGTACGGGCACTTGGAGCGGCAAAACGGCCAATGGAGGTAGACCGCCAGGGGCTCGGGCCGATCCGCGGTCAGGTCCGCCGTCATCGGCCCCGGGTCACGCAGTCGCGAAACAGCGGGCGACCAGGCGGCGAAAGGCGTCGGCGCGGTGGCTGATCGCGTGTTTGGTGCCCGGGTCCATCTCGGCGAAGGTCAGGCGGCGGCCGTCCGGCACGAAGATCGGGTCGTAGCCGAAGCCGCGGTCGCCGCGCGGCGGCGCGGTCAGGGTGCCGGTGACCCGGCCCTCGACCGTCTCGTCGTGGCCGTCCGGCCACGCCAGGCTGAGCGCGCAGGCGAACCAGGCCGCGGGGCCGTGGTCGGCGCCGGCCGGTGCGCCGACCGCGTCGAGCTCGGCGCGCACCCGCGCCATCGCCATGGCGAAGTCCTTGGCCGGCCCGCCCCAGCGCGCCGAGTGGATGCCGGGCGCGCCGCCGAGCGCGGGGATCACGAGGCCGCTGTCGTCGGCGAGCGCCGGCAGGGCGGCCGCGGTCGCCGCCGCGTGCGCCTTCAGCCGGGCGTTGGCGACGAAGCTGTCGCCGGTTTCCTCGGGTTCCGGCAGGCCAAGGTCGCCGGACGAGATGAGATGCGGGCACCAGGGGCCGAGCAGGGCCGCGATCTCGCGCACCTTGCCCGGGTTGTGGCTCGCGATCACCAGGCGGTCGCCGAAGAAGCGGCGGGGACCGTTGGGTTTGGCGTCGGGGTCGGGCATCGGGGACGGGCTCAGCCGGCGCCGTCGGCGGCCGGGGTCGCGAGCGCGCCGATCTGCGCCCGGGTCAGCTCGGCGACCCCCTTGCGCGCGAGGCGCATCAAGTCGAGGAACGCCGGCTCGGTGAACGGTGTCGCCTCGGCGGTCGCTTGGATCTCGACGATGCCGCCGCGGCCGGTCAAGACGAAGTTGGCGTCGGTCTGGGCGTCGCTGTCTTCGGCATAGTCGAGGTCGAGCACCGCCGTGCCGTGGTAGAGACCGCACGAAACCGCGGCGACGCTGTCGATCAACGGCAGGCTCGCGATCGCCTTGACCCGCATCAGATGCTGGAAGGCGTGGAACAGCGCGACATAGCTGCCGGTGATCGCGGCGGTCCGGGTGCCGCCGTCGGCCTGGAGGACGTCGCAGTCGATCTTGATCTGGACCTCGCCCATCGCGGCGCGGTCGGTGATCGCGCGCAGGCTGCGGCCGATCAGGCGCTGGATCTCCTGGGTGCGGCCCGACGGGCGGCCGCGGGACGCTTCTCGCTCGGTCCGGGTGGTGGTGGCGCGCGGCAGCATGCCGTATTCGGCGGTGATCCAGCCCTGGCCGGTGCCGCGCAGGAACACTGGCACCCGGTCATCGACGCTGGCGGTGCACAGGACCTGGGTGTCGCCGAACGCGACCAGGCACGAGCCTTCGGCGTGCTTGGACCAGCCCGGCTCGAGGCGGACCCGGCGCATCTGGTCGGCGGCGCGTCCCGACGGCCGGCCCGCCGGCTTGTCGGTGCCCGGCCGCTGGTCGCCGGTCGGCCGGTCGGCCGCCGGCCGTGGCGGTGCACCGCCGCCACGATGCCCTTTCGACCCCGCCATACCCGCCCCATCTCTCAAGTTTCGGTCGCCGTTCGGTCGCGCGGAACGCGACCGGCACACTAGCGCGAACCCGCCCCCGGACACCACAGCCGAGCAGGCGCGTCTCGCCGACCGTGGGGCGACCCGGGACCTTGTGTCGGGTTCGGGGGGTGCCTATGGTGTTCGGGGGTGCCTATGGGGGTGTCATGGGCCAACCGCAACGGCGAACCCGAGGTCGCTGGCGAGGGTATGATCGTCGAGCTCAACGAGAGATCGCGCGAGGTGTTTCGCCAGATCGTCGACGCCTACATGGCATCGGGCGAGCCCGTCGGCTCGCGGACGGTGTCGCGGCGTCTCGAGCAGCCGCTGTCCGCTGCCACGGTGCGCAATGTGATGGCGGACCTTGAAGAGCAGGGTCTTTTGTTCGCGCCGCACACCTCGGCGGGGCGGATCCCGACCGATGCGGGCCTCAGGCTGTTCGTCAACGGGCTGCTCGAGGTCGGCGGGATCACCGACGAGGAGCGCGAGGCGATCGACAGCCAATTGACCAGCCAAGGCCGCACCTTGCCCGAGATGTTGAGCGAGGTCTCGAGCGTGCTGTCGGGGCTGTCGCGGTGCGCCGGCTTGGTCGTCGCACCGAAGACCGACCGGGCGCTGAAACACATCGAGTTCGTCAACCTCGGCCCCGGTCGGGCGATGGTGGTGCTGGTGACCGAGGACGGGCTGGTCGAAAACCGGGTGGTCGAGATGCCGCCCGGGGTCAGCGCATCCAGCCTGACGATCGCGTCGAACTATTTGAACGCGCGCGCCGCCGGGCGGACGCTCGAGGAGATCCGCCAATCGGTGCGCGACGAAATCGCGGCGCGCCAGGGCGAGCTCGACGAGTTGACCCGGCGCGTGGTCGCTGCCGGGCTCGCGAGTTGGGCCGGCGACGGCAAATCGACCGGCCAGCTGATCGTGCGCGGACAGGCGAAGCTGCTCGACGACGTCACCGCGCTCAGCGATCTTGAGCGCATCCGGGCCCTGTTCGAAGCGCTGGAGACCCGCGAGGCGATGATCCGCCTGATCGAGGCGACCGGCCGCGGCGAAGGCGTGCAGATTTTCATCGGCGCCGAGAACGGTCTGTTCGGCCATACCGGCTGCTCGATGGTGGTGTCGCCGTACCGAAACAGCCGCGAGCAGATCATCGGCGCGCTCGGCGTGATCGGGCCGACCCGCATCAACTACTCGCGAATCATCCCGATGGTCGATTATACCGCCAAGGTGATCAGCCGTCTGATCGGCTGAGCGGTCGGGCGGCGCGACCGCCGGTGGCCGACCGACCGGTCCAGCCTTGAACGACGAACCTTGATCAACGAAACCGGACACGTGGGTTTGCATCTATGAGCGAGGTCAACTCGTCTTCCGACGATCCGTCCCCGGCCGGCGGTCGGCCGGCGGCACCGGCGCCGGTTGCGCCGGGACCCGGCGCCGCACCGGCCGCGGACGACCGCGGCGCGGCACCGACGCCCGAGGGCGCCGGGACCGGCGCGCCGAGCGCGGCCGCCGACGACGGCGTGCCGCCGCCCGAAGAGGCGGCCGTGCCGTCGACCGAAGAGCGGGCCGAAGCGCTGGCGCGCGAAGTCGCGGGGCTCAAGGACCAGCTTCTGCGCGCGGTCGCCGAGACTGAGAATGTGCGCCGGCGCGCCCAGCGCGAACGCGAGGACACCGCCAAATACGCGGTTGCGTCGTTCGCCAAGGAGCTGACAGCGGTCGCCGACAATCTGCGCCGGGCGCTCGAGGCGGTGCCGGCCGAGGCGCGGCAGACCGATGAGCTGTTGAACAGCCTGATCGTCGGGGTCGAGGCGACCGAACGCCAACTGGCCGCGGCGTTCGAACGCGCCGGCATCGCCCGGGTCGAACCGCTCGGCGAGCCGTTCGATCCGAACTTCCATCAGGTGATGTTCGAGATCGCCAACACCGGCAAGCCGGCCGGCACCGTGGTCCAGGTGCTGCAGGCGGGCTACACGATCCACGGCCGGCTGTTGCGCGAGGCGATGGTCGGGGTCGCCAAGCGCGAGGACAGCGAGTCGGTCCACGTCGATACCAAAGCGTGACGGGCGCCGCCGCGCCCGGGCCCGGCGCACCGCCGACCCGACCCGAGGGTTGGACCCGCACCCGGTGACCCGGTAAGCTGTCGCGCCGGTCGGACGGACCGGCGTGTGAGCACGGGGAGCGGCGGGTGGCCGAGCACGATTTCGATTTCGATCTGTTCACGATCGGCGCTGGGTCCGGTGGGGTCGCGGCGAGCCGGCGCGCCGCCGGCACCGGCGCCCGGGTCGGCATCTGCGAAGACAGCCGGGTCGGCGGCACCTGCGTGATCCGCGGCTGCGTGCCAAAGAAGCTGTTGATGTACGCGGGCCAGTTCCGCGACGGCTTCGAGGACGCGTCCGGTTTCGGCTGGGCGGGCGGCGTCCCCGCGTTCGACTGGCCGACCCTGCTCGCCAATAAGAACCGCGAGATCGACCGGTTGAACCGGGTCTATATCGACATGCTGGCCGCGGCCGGGGTCGAGCTGGTCACCGGGCGTGGCCGCTTGGTCGATCGCCACACGGTCGAGGTCGCGGGGCGGCGGATCACCGCCGAACGGATCCTGATCGCCACCGGCGGCCGACCAGTCAAACTGCCGATCCCGGGGATCGAGCACGCGATCACCTCGAACGAGGCGCTCGAGTTGGCGGCACTGCCGCGGCGGCTCGCGGTGCTCGGCGGCGGTTACATCGCGTGCGAGTTCGCCTCGATCTTCGCAGCACTCGGGGTCGAGGTGACGCAGCTGATCCGCGCCGCCCATCTGCTCAACGGCTTCGACGACGACATCCGCCAAGCGCTGGCACCAGAGATGGCGCGGCGCGGCGTGCGGCTCGAGACCGGCGTGCGACCGGCCGCGATCGAACGCGGCGGCGACGCACCGTTCGCCGTGGTCGCGGACGACGGCCGGCGCTTTCCAGCCGATCTGGTGCTGGCGGCGACCGGCCGGCGGCCGAACAGCGACGGTCTCGGCCTCGCCGAGGCAGGGGTCCGGACAAACGATCGCGGCGCCGTGGTGGTCGACGACGGCTATCAGACCGGTCTTGAGGGGGTCTATGCGGTCGGCGACGTCACCGACCGGATCAACCTGACCCCGGTCGCGATCGCGGAAGGCCGCGCGTTGGTCGAAACCCTGTTCAACGCCAACCCGACCCGGGTGAACTACGACACGGTGCCGAGCGCGGTGTTCACCGCGCCGCCGCTCGGCACGGTGGGCTTGAGCGAGGCGGCGGCGCGCGCGCGCGGCCACGATCTGGACATCTATGTCTCGCGGTTCCGGCCGATGAAGGGCACGCTGTCGGGTCGCGAAGAGCGGACCTTGATGAAGCTGGTGGTCGACCGGGCGAGCGGGCGGGTGCTGGGCTGCCACATGCTGGGCGCCGATGCGCCGGAGATCGTCCAGGGGCTGGCGATCGCGCTGACGTGTGGCGCGACCAAACAAGATTTCGATCGCACGATCGGCCTGCATCCATCGGCGGCCGAGGAGTTCGTGACCATGCGCACGAAGCGCGGCGACTGACCGGCCGGCGGCGTTCTTGGACGCCCGCGGTCGGGTCGGCACTGGGCAAGGAGAAAACCCGATGGCGCGAGGGTGGCACACGAGCTTGATCATCGCCTTGATCGGCGGGGCATTGCTGTTGGCGGGCGGACCGGCCGAGGCTTACACCGGCGAGCGCAGCGGCGACTGGTCGGCGGCGTCCGCCGGCCCGCCCACCGGCGCTTCGGAGCCGAGTTGCGCGGCCGAAACCCGCGCGGCGCTCGAGGCGGCGGTCGCCTGTCTGATCGAGACCGACCGGCAGGTTCCCGACACGGACCCCGAGGTGTCGGGCGCGGGCACAGCCGATCCGGATCCCGAACTCGATGGGCACGCCGGAACCGCATGGCGGCTGGCGCGGCTGATCGGCCTGTCAGAGGTCGAGGCGACCGCGATCGGCATCGGCTTCCTCGCCGGACTGGCGGCGGCCGATCTCGCGACCACCGGCGGCCTCGGCTCGATGTCGCTGTTGGTAAAGGGCGGGGTCGGCTCGCTGGCGGCGATGGCGCTCGAGGGCGCGAAACGTTCGGCCGAACTGACCGAGCGCGAGGCCTACGGCATCGGGGTTGGGGTGTTGACCGGTCTGGCGCTGGCCGACCTGCTCGGCACCGGCGGTCTCGGATCGATCGCGGTGGTCAGTTTGGGTGGTCTGGTCGGCAACTGGCTGATGCGCCCGCCGGCGACCGCGCACTGATCCAGGCCGCCGCACGGCTTGCCTGCTCGCGGCGCACCGGCGTTGTACCAAATCCGATTGTTTGGTTCCGGTTATTCACGCCTGAGGCAGCTGTTCACCGATCCTGTTGGGCCGATCGCCCCAACATCGGCGGTGCAGTTTTGCGGCCCCGACCAACCGGCGTTGCGCCGACCAGGCGGACCGGTTCAGCCGGATTTCGTATGAGACCCGCCGGGGTCATGCCGGCGGCACGATCGCCCAGGCGATCTGGGTCGGCGGGTGCG
>JANQHG010000010.1 GCA_028277115.1 Azospirillaceae bacterium | reverse complement strand
GTTGCCGCAGACCGCGCTCGGCCCCGGGTTGCCGTTGGCGCTCGGCGGCGTGTCGGTCAGTCTGTGGGACATGGTGACGCTTTATCTTGGTCTTGCGCGCGGCGGCGCGGTGGTGCCGTTGCGGGCGGTGCCGGGGGTCGAGGCGGCGCCCGTCCGCCTGGTCGGGGCTGCGGCGGCCTATGATGTGGTTCGGGTGCTGGAGGGGACGCCGGCGCCGGTCGGATGGGCGGTCGGCGGGGTCCGTCGGCGCCACCGGGTCGCGTTCAAGACCGGCACCAGCTACGGTTTTCGGGACGCCTGGTGTTTCGGCATGACCGAGGGTTATACGATCGGTGTTTGGGTCGGGCGCCCCGATGGGACGCCGAGTCCGGGACGGTATGGGGCCAACACCGCGGCGCCGGTTCTGTTTCGGGTGTTCGATCTGTTGCCGGCGCCGGCGTTGGCCTCGGCCGCGCCCGCGGCGTTGCCGGAGCGGGCGGCGCCGGCGCTGTTGCGCCGCTTGGCGGGCTCGCAAGCGATCGATCCCGCTGCGGCAATTGCCGATCCCGATGCCGTGCGGCTGGTGTTTCCGACCGACGGTCTGGCGATCGATCCGGCACCTGGGGACCTGAGGTCGATGACCCTGGTCGCCGCCGGCGGCCGTCGGCCGCTGACCTGGTTGATCGACGGTCGTCCGATACCGAGCCGACCCGCGCGGCGGGACGCCCATTGGTCCCCGTCCGGCCCCGGGTTCGCGCGGGTCACGGTGATCGACGCCGACGGACGAAGCGCCGCTGCCGAGATCGAGGTGCGTTGAGGGTCGGGGGTGGTGCGGCGACGAGGTCTTGGGGGTTACTCCTCAACCCGCCACGTCTCGATCCACAGCGCCGACGAATACTGATGTCCGGTCGGCCGCACACCGGCGAGCCAGCGCGGCATCACATAGGCGTCGGCGCGCAAAAACAGCGGCAACGCCGGCAACAATTCGGCGTAGCGTCGCTGCACGAGCGACCACAGCGCCTGACGCGGCGCGGCCTCGCAGGTCACCTCCAGTCGGTCGAGTGCCTCATCGATCCGGTCGTCGCGCAGCCCCGGGTGGTTTTGGCCGGCATAGCCATTGGCCTCGGACGGGATCATGGTGCTGTGAAGGGTGGTGCGCGGCACGTTCGCCGGCGAGGTCAGCCACGCATACATGGCAAGGCTGTCGAACCGGCGCTCGCGCAGGCTTTGCCCGAACAGAATGCGCGGCGGCTCCGGCGCGATCCGGACCTCGAGGCCGACCGCGCGCCAGTGCGCTTGCAGCACTTGGGCGACCAACTCGCGGCTACGGTTGCCGCCGGTGGTGGCCAGGGTCAACACCAGCGGCGTCCCGTCGGGGCGCCGCCGCAGCCCGTCGGCACCGCGCGCGAGCCCGGCCTGATCAAGCAGCGCCGCGGCGGCGGCCGGGTCATACGGATAGCGCCGGATCTCCGGTTCGTAGACCGGGTCGAGCGGGCTGATCGTGCCGTGGGCGACCGGTTGGTGGCCGGCGAACAGCCGCTCGGAGATGGTTGCCCGGTCGATCGCGTGGATGAGGGCGCGGCGCACCCGGAGGTCGGACACCACCGGGTGGTCGAGGTTGACGTCGATATGTTCGTAGAACAGCCCCGACGTGAACACGACCCGAAAGCGATTGCCGTGCCGGCGCTCCAGCGCCAACGCCTGGTCGAGCGGCAACCCGACCTCGCCCGGGATGTAGTCGATGTCGCCGGACAACAGGTTGGCTTCGAGCGCGGCCGAGTTCTCGATCACCCGGAACACCAGCCGGTCGAAGGCCGGCCGGGTCCCGAACCAGTGCGGATTGCGGTCGGCGACCACGAAGGCGCCCGGTTCGACCCGGCTGATCCGGTAGGGACCAAAGTACAGACCCGGGATGGTCGACGCGGTTTGGTAGAGGGAGGCGTTGCGGTAATCGTCGGGATCGGCGTCGAACACCGGTCCTTCGAGATGGGCCGGCAGAACCTGAAGATCATGGATGACCTGATAGTCGCAGAAATAGCGGTCCCAATGTACGACGAAGCGGCGGTCGTCCAACGCCCGGATCGTCCGGATATCTTTGGTATAAAGCTGTTGATTGGCGAAACCGTTGCGCGGATGGCGCCCGACCCGGAGGGTGAACAGCACGTCGTCGGTGGTGATCGGCGTGCCGTCGCCCCACCGCGCGCCCGGGCGGATCTCGAACGTGGCGGCGATCCCGGTCGATCCGTCGGGGCGGGTTTCCCGGACCGCGGTGCCATCGGCGAGGTCCGGCAGCGTCGTGCACAAAAGGCAGACCTTGGTCCAATCGGCATCGTGGGTGGTGAACGGCCGCCGGGTGGTCGCCAGGATGTAGGACTTGGTCGCCATCGGGTCGATCGAGGGGTGCAGGGTCGACGGGTACTGGTTCAGCCCGATCACCAGGTCCCGCGCATCGGCGTTGCCGGCCGGGAGGCCGAGCGCCAGCCACACTCCGACGGCGCACGCGATCGCCGCGCGCGCCGGCAAGGCACGTGTCGTCATCGGGGATCCCCTCTCGTTCCGCGGGTGCGGTCGTTGACGGCGGTGGGGCGCGGACCGGGGTCGGCGCCGCTCAATCGAACAGGGCGTCGATGTCCGCCTGCGACAGGTTGCCGCTGACGTTGCCGCTGACCCCTTGCTCAGCCGGCCCGTGCATCGCAAGACCGTCGTCCATCGGTGCCAGGTCCGGCGGCAGAGGCATTTGGGCCAGATCGTCGGTCGGCCACTGGGCCGCCATGGCGGTGACCCGCGCCTCGACGAAGTCGAGCGCGCGCAGCACTTTGGCAAGCCGTTGGCCGGTCAGGTCCTGGAAGTTGCAGGCTTCGTAGATTTGCACCACAGCCTGCTCCATCGCGCCGATCCGGGTCGGATCGGGCCGCCCGCGGGTTTGCCCGCGCAAGGCCTGCAGATGGCCCTGGAGCAACTCGGCGGCGGCCATGATTAAGACGGCCGCGGACTCGGTGCCGGCGGTGACCGCCCGGACTTCGGCGGCGGCCTGGCGCAGGCTGTCGTCGTGGACGTGCGGGTGACGGATCGCCGCGACCTCGGCGCGCAGGCAATCGAGCCGGGCCGCCAGCGTGTCGCGCTCGGCGGCAGCGGCTTGCGGCGCTGCCGCGCACGGGGCATCGGCGGCGGCCGGCGTTGCGGCGGCAGGGTCGGCATCGTCCGTGTCGCGGTCGCCCGGTGGGGGAAGGGCATCGGTCCACCGACCCGCGGCCGACGCGAGCTCCTGGCGAAGATGGTCGACCTTGCCGTCGAGCGCAGCGAGTGCTTGCAGGAGCTCGTCAGCAAGGGATGGGGCGACGGCAGTCTGCGCACCATCGTCCGCCGGCAGCCCGCCGGACTGGCGTCGGCGGGCCAGTTGCAACTCTGCGGTGAATCGCCTCGGCGTCGTCATCTCTGCGGCCCGGTCACGTCTGATACGGTGTTGGGCGACCGATGCGATGGGGGGTCGGGCGTCACCGGGGTGAGCGCCTTAGCCGAACAAGGCATCGATCGCCGACTGGTCGAGCTGGGTGGCTGGTGCCGGCGGCTCGGGTGCCGGCGCCGGTTTGGGCGCCGGCGCCGGTTTGGGTAGCGTCGCTGGGGTGCCGCCGGCGGCATCGGGGTGCGGTCGGCTCGGCGCGGCGGTCGCCGACGCCGCCAGCCCGGGATCGGCGGGGGCGGTCGGTTTCTTGGCGGGGCGGCCCGGACTCACCGGTGCCGGCGGGTCGTCGGCGCCGCTGCCGCCGGTCTTGCCGCGGCTTCGGCTGCCGCGACCGGCGCGTCGGCCGCTCGAGGCGGCGCGGCGACCGCTCGGTGTCGCGTCAGATGCGGCGTCATCCGAGTCGGGCTCGGTGTCGGGCGGCCCGTCCGCATCACCATTCGCGATCCGGGCCGGCGTGCCGTCGGCCTCACCCGCAATCACCGGCCCGGTGCCGACGTCGACCACGGCCGGCACGGCGCCGAGCGGCTCCTCTTCGAACAGCTGATCGATCTCATTCTGCGAAATGCCCATGCCGTCAAGCGCCGGGCCGGACAAGAGATGGGCATCCTCGCGCATCGAGACCGGGTCGGCGCCGTCGACACCTTCGTCGGGTTGCCAGATCTGCATCACGGTCAACACCCGCTGCTCGATGTATCTGAGCGCGTTCAATACCTTGCTGGTTCGCTGGCCGGTCAGGTCCTGGAACGAGCAGGCGGTGAAGATGGTGCTGATCTCGTTGTCGATCGCCGTGCACAGGTTGGTCTCGGCGCCCGAATCGCGCAGGCGGCCGACCGTCTCCATCAGCCGCTCGGCGGCGCTCAGGATCTCGAAGGACGCGCGCTCGGTCGAACTCACGATCGCGTCGAGCTCGTTGGTCGCGGTCAGAATCTTGTTCTTGGCGCTGTCCGGTGGGCGAAGGGCCGCGACCTCGCGGCGGGCTTGTTCGATCGACGCCGCCATGCCGGACAATTCGCGGCGCACCAACTCGATATGCTGGGCGTTCTGTTCGGCGTCGATCTGCTGTTGCCAGGTCCCGCGCAACTCGCGGATCAACGCGCGCATCTCGGTGGCTGCCGCCCCCATGGCACGGCGTTGGAACCGGCGCAGGAATGCACGGCCCTTTTGCGACCGGGCAATCGCTTCCTCGATCTGCTCGAATTCTTCGTCCGAGAGTTCGATCAATGGATCCACGACTGCCGGACCTTCGGTCAACGACCCAACACCGCATAAATCTTATGCTTAAGGGTATCGGCGTTGAACGGTTTAACGATGTAGTTGTTGACGCCGGCTTGTTTGGCCGCGATCACGTTCTCGGTCTTGCTCTCCGCCGTGACCATGATGAACGGCAGGCCGCTCAACTGGACGTCGGCCCTGATCTCGCGCAGGAGCTGGAGCCCGGTCATCGGCTCCATGTTCCAGTCGGAGATGATCAAGCCGAACTCCGACTCCCGCAGTTTCTGGAGCGCGGTCACCCCGTCCGGCGCCTCGTCGACATCGTGGAATCCGATCTGACCAAGCAGATTCCTCACGATTCGGCGCATCGTCGCATAATCGTCGACCACCAAGATCTTCATCCAAACGCCCCCAAAACACTGCCGCCGCCGCCGCCAGGCTCAAGGCACCCCATCCGGGGCCGGCGGACCGACCGTGCGAAGTCGCGCCGTCCCAGCCCCCCTTGAGGCGTCCAGTATTGCCAGCTTGAGCAGCCCTTGTCATCCGCCCATCCTCGACGGATGTGCAGGAACCCACAACCTGGTTAAATAATGACTTATCCGGGGGCGGCCGGATTCGACTCCGGTGCCAGCGGGCGGGTCGCGGCGGCGAGCCAGGCGCGGTGGCCGTCGTCCAACAGCGGCGCCAGCGCGTCGGCGACCCGGGTGTGGTAGGCGTCGAGCCAGGCGATCTCGGCGGGGTCGAGCAGGTCGGCGGCGATCGCGCTGCGGTCGAACGGGGCGAGGGTCAAGACCTCGAAGCCGAGCATCGGGCGTTCGGCGCCGGCGATTGCGACCTCGGTGACGGCGATCAGATTCTCGAGCCGGATGCCGAAGGCACCGGGGCGGTAATAGCCCGGTTCGTTCGACAAGATCATGCCGGGCTTGAGCGCGACCTCGGACGACTGGCGCGACAAGCGTTGCGGCCCTTCGTGGACGCCAAGGTAGCTGCCGACCCCGTGACCGGTGCCATGATCATAGTCGATCCCCACCTTCCATAAAGGTCGTCTCGCAAACGCATCGATCTGCGAGCCGGTGGTGCCAGCCGGGAAGACACTTGTTGCGACAGCGATATGACCTTTGAGGACCAGGGTATAGAACCGGCGCATCTCGGCGGTCGGGGGACCGATCGCAACGGTTCGGGTGATGTCGGTGGTGCCGTCGCGGTACTGGGCGCCGCTGTCGACCAGGTAGAACCCGCCGGGGGCGAGGGGGCGATTGCGGGCGTCGTCGACCCGGTAGTGAACGATCGCGCCATTGGGCCCCGCCCCCGAAATGGTTTCGAAGCTGAGGCCCTCGAACTCGGGTGCGGTGGCGCGGATCGCGCGCAGGCGATCGGCGGCGCATTGCTCGGTCACGGTTCCGCCGGGGGCGGTGCGCTCGAGCCAGGTGAGGAAGCGGACGATCGCCGCGCCGTCGCGAAGATGGGCCGAGCGGGCGCCGTCGAGCTCGACCGCGGTCTTGATCGCCTTCGGCATCTGGCAGGGGTCGGCGGCGCGGTCGATCTCCGCCCCGGCGGTTTCAAGAACCCGGAGCAGGCGGTGCGGTGTGGTCGCCGGGTCGAGCCGGATTCGCCGACCGGCGGCGCCGAGCGCGGCGAGCGCGTGATCGAAGCGGTCGGGCGGCGCGACCGTGACGGCAGGGCCGAGATGGGTCAACAGCCCGGGCGACAGCTTGCGCAGGTCGACGAACAGCTCGACCGTGCCGTCGCGTGCAAGGATCGCGGTGGCGAGCGCCACCGGCGTGTAGGGGACGTCGGCGCCGCGGATGTTGAGCAGCCAGGCGATCGAGTCGGGTTGGGTCAAAATCGCGGCATCGGTGCCGGCATTGGCCAGAGCCTCGGCCAGGGTGCGGCGCTTGTCCTCGCTCGACCGGCCGGTGAACCGGAGCGGGTGGGCGATCACCGGCCCGAGCGGCGGCGGCGGGCGGTCGTTCCAGATCGCGTCGATCGGGTTGTCGGTGAGCGCGACCAGGGCGATCTCGGCGCGGGCGAGCCGGGACTGGGCGCGTTCGACCCAGTCCACGGTGTGGAGGCGCGGATCGTACCCGAGTCGGCTGCCGGCGGGCAGAGTGCGCGCGAGCCAGCGCTCGGGCGGATCATCGACCAGGTGTCGGCGGTCGAACAGCGCCGGGTCGGTTTCGGCGGCGGCCTGGAGGGTGTAGCGCCCGTCGATGAACAGGGTGGCTTGGTCGCGCAGCACCACCAAAAGACCGGCCGACCCGGTGAAGCCGCAGATCCAGGCCAGGCGTTCCGCGCCCGGCGGGACGGATTCGCCTTGGTGTTCGTCGGCGCGCGGCACCAGGACGCCGTCCAGGTCCGCGGCGTCGAGCCGCCGGCGCAGGTCGGCCAACCGACGGACCCGCTCGCCCGGGGGGACCGGGCCCGGCGGGCCCGGGCGTGCGGCCGCGACCAGCGCGGTCAGGGTGCGGGTCAAGGCCGGGTCGGGGTCGCCGCCGAGCAACGGCAGCCAGCGTGCCGGCTGATCGGCCGCAGAGGACGCGGCGACCCCGGCGATCAGAGCGCGCAACGCCCCGAGATCGTTGGCGATGCCGGCGCGGGCAAGCGCACGGGCGAGCCCGTCGCCATCCTCGGGCACCACCGGTTCGGCGGGGTCCGCCGGGTCGGTCGCCGACGCACCGGCGTCACCGTCGGACCGCGACCCCTGCGCCGTTTCGTCATCCCTGTGGTCGGCCATCCCCACCTCCCGTACACCTTCAAGAATGATAAACAGCGCAAGACGCGCCGGCCACGACTTCGGTCGGACTGCGAAGGAGCTCTCGACGAATGACGGTCACCGCCGACAGGTTCGCCGATCGCGCACGATCGGTGCTTCTCCAGCCCTATACAAACCTGAAGCTGCACGAAGAGATCGGGCCGCTGGTCATCGACCGCGGCGAAGGCGTCACGGTCTATGACCGCGACGGCCGCGACTACATTGAAGGATTGGCCGGGCTGTGGTGTACCGCGCTCGGGTTCAACGAGCCGCGGCTGATCGAGGCCGCGGTGCGCCAGTTCCACCAACTGCCGTTCTACCACACCTTCGGGCACAAGGCGCACGGGCCGGGCCTGGCGCTGGCCGAGGCGTTGATCGACCTCGCGCCGGTGCCGATGTCGAAGGTGTTCTTCGCCAACTCGGGCTCGGAGGCCAACGACACCGCGGTCAAGCTGATCTGGTACTACAACAACGCGCGCGGCCGGCCGCACAAGAAGAAGATCATCGCGCGGCTCAAGGGCTATCACGGGGTCACGGTGGCGACCGCCAGCCTGACCGGGCTGCCGATCAACCACCGCGACTTCGATCTGCCGATCGCCGGCGTTCTGCACACCGGCTGTCCCCACCCCTACCGCTTTGCCGCCGAGGACGAGAGCGACGCCGCGTTCGCCCAGCGCATGGCCGACGAGCTCGATGCCCTGATCCGGCGCGAAGGCCCGGACACCGTCGCCGCCTTCTTTGCCGAGCCGGTGATGGCGGCCGGCGGGGTGATTGTGCCGCCCGCCGAGTACTTTCCGCGGATCCAGGAGGTCCTGCGCGCCCACGACGTGCTGTTGGTCGCCGACGAGGTGGTCTGCGCGTTCGGGCGCACCGGCAACTGGTGGGGCAGCCAAACCTTCGACATCAAGCCCGATCTGATCACGACTGCCAAGGCTTTGTCCTCGGCGTACCTGCCGATTTCGGCCCTGTTGATCTCCGAGCCGATCTTCCAGGGGCTGATCGCCGAGTCGGAGCGGGTCGGGGTGTTCGGCCACGGTTACACCTACTCCGGCCACCCGGTCGCGGCGGCGGTTGCGCTCGAAGCGCTCGCGATCTACCGCGAGCGCGACATCATCGGCCATGTCCGCGCGGTCGCGCCGCGGTTCCAGGCGCGGCTGCGGGCACTCGCCGACCACCCGCTGGTCGGCGAGGCGCGCGGCGTCGGCCTGATCGGCGCGGTCGAATTGGTGGCCGACAAGACCCGCCGGACCCCGTTCCCGCCGACCCGCGGCATCGGCGCGCGTGCCGCCAAGCTGTGCCTCAAGCACGGTCTGATCAACCGGGCGATGGGCGACAGCCTGGCGCTGGCGCCGCCCCTGATCATCACCGAGGCCGAGATCGACCGGATGTTCGACCGGTTGACACGGTCGCTCGACGACATGTTGGCCGAGCTCGGCGATCCGGTCGCGGCGGCGGCCGAATGATCGGGACGGCCGGGTTGGAGGACGAAGCCGGAATAGAAAAAGAACGGGAGGTGACCTCACGGAGATTGTGACAATGGGCCGCAGATGGAGGGCGCGGGGCGACGCCGTTGGTCCGCCTGGTTTCGCCCTTGGTTCCTTTCGGTGGTCGGCGATACCGGCTGGTCTTCTTGACCTCGCTCAACGCGGGCCCCGGACAACGACTGGAAGCTAATGCACCGCTGGCGAGATCGGGTCTCGCGGGGGTGCGCGATAAAGGGAGATCGGGCAGCATCATGGACTACGAGAGCTTCTTCAGCGGCCGTATCGCGGACTTGAAGCGTGAAGGCCGGTACCGCGTCTTCGCTGACCTCGAACGCCAGGCGGGCGCGTTCCCGCGGGCCACCTTCTACGACGGCGAGACCTGCCGCGAGGTGACCGTGTGGTGCTCGAACGACTATCTCGGCATGGGCCAGAACCCGGTCGTTATCCGCGCCATGCACGATGCGCTCGATCGCTGCGGCGCCGGTGCCGGCGGCACCCGTAACATCTCGGGCACCAACCATTTCCACGTGCTGCTGGAACGCGAGCTCGCCGACCTGCACGGCAAGGAAGCGGCGCTCTTGTTCACCTCGGGCTACGTCTCGAACCTGGCCGGGATCGGCACCATCGCCAAGCTGTTGCCCGAGTGCGTGATCTTCTCCGACGCGCTCAACCACAACTCGATGATTTCCGGCATCCGCGACAGCGGCGCGCCCAAACACATCTTCAAGCACAACGATCCCGAAGATCTCGACCGCCTGCTCGGCCAGTACCCGCGCGAGCGCGCCAAGCTGGTGGCGTTCGAGTCGGTCTATTCGATGGACGGCGACATCGCGCCGATCCATGAGCTGTGCGACGTCGCCGAGGCCCACGGCGCGATGACCTATCTCGACGAGGTCCACGCGGTCGGCCTGTACGGCGCGCGCGGCGGCGGCGTCGCCGAGCGGGACGGCGCGATGCACCGGCTGACGGTGGTCGAGGGCACGCTCGCCAAGGCCTATGGCGTGATGGGCGGCTATATCGCCGGCTCGGCGGCCTTGTGCGACTGCGTGCGCAGCTATGCCGCGAGCTTCATCTTCACGACCTCGCTGGCTCCGGCGGTGTCGGCCGGTGCGCTCGCAAGCGTGCGCTATCTCAAGGAAAGCAACGTCGAGCGCGAGCGCCATCAGGAACGCGCCGCGACCTTGAAGCGGCTGCTCTCCGAGGTCGGCCTGCCGGTGATGCCGTCGGACAGCCACATCGTCCCGGTGATGGTCGGCGACGCCCACTTGTGCAAGCAGGCGAGCGACGAGCTGATGTCGCGTCACGCGATCTACGTCCAGCCGATCAACTATCCGACCGTGCCGCGCGGCACCGAGCGGCTGCGTTTCACCCCGACGCCGCTGCACTCGGACGCGGACTTCGCGCATCTGGTCGAAGGGCTGGTCGACGTCTGGCACCGCCTCGGGATCTCGGCCAGGCTCGCCGCCTGATCCGCCGTCGGCGCGCGGTCGATCGCGCCCGCTCTTCCCGCGCCCGGGTCTCGGGGGTACCCTTTGCCGTCGAACCCGGGCCGGGCGGCCCCCTTGCGCCCCCGCAGCATGATGCCGCGGCCGGCGTCGGAGGCCCGCCGGTCGGGCAAAGGGGAGCGGGCGGCCATGAAATACATCGAC
>JANQHG010000264.1 GCA_028277115.1 Azospirillaceae bacterium | reverse complement strand
GGCGAAGTCGCGCACCTCGCCCATCGGGTCGATCATCCAGGGCGTCGCCGCGGCGCGCTCGGCCGCCGCGGCGCCGGCCTGCAGGCTGACCCAGCTAATCCCGGGCACCGCGAGCAGGGGCGCCAGACGCGCGAGCGCCAGGCTGCGCCGTCGATCGACCGGATCGCCGGCATCGACGCCGAGGTCCGGGTTGCCGGCCCAGCACAGCCCGACCCGCGGCCGGCGGTGCCGACCGAGCCGCGCCCGCCACGCCGCCGCCGCGGCCGGGTCGGGCGCGAGGTAGGGCACCGCCGCCGGGATCGTCGCGACCGTTGTCGCAAACAGGCGCGGCAGACTCATCAACGGGCAAACCAGATCGACCAGCGGCGCGAGCTTGGCCGGCGGCGCCGACAGCGGCACCGCGCCGTCGACCCCGGCGGCGCGGTTGAACAGCCGGACCAGCGGCCCGGCGCAGGCGACGAGCACCCGCGCCGCGCGTTCGCGAACCATCGGCGCGTAGCGGATGAACTGAAGCGCGTCGCCGAACCCCTGCTCGGCGATCAACAGGACGGTGCGCTCCGGGCACGGTGCGCCGTCCCACTGCGGTCGGCCGAAGTCGGGGAACGAGCGTCCGGTTCGCCACCGCCATTCGTAGGTGCGCCAGCCCTCGGCGAACGCGCCGAGACGCAGGCACTCTTGGGCCAGGCTCTTGTGCGCTGCGGCGTGGTCGGGTCGCGCCGCGATCGCCCGGCGAAACGCCGCGATCGCGGCGCGCGGACGTCCGGCGCGCGCCCACATGGTGCCGGCGTTGAACGCCGCGTCGGCATAGCCCGGATGACAGGCCGCGACCGCGGCAAACGCCGCCGCCGCCGCCGCGAACCGGTCGCACCGCGCCAGCTGGACGCCGAGGCGAAACCAGGCGTCCGAGGCGGTCGGCGACACAACGACCGCCCGTCGATACTGCGCGGCCGCCGATGCGGCGGCGTCCGACAGAGCGCGGGCGGCTGTCGGAGCGGGGGCAGCCGTGGGTGCGGTGTCGTCGGGCAGCGGCACGGCGATGCGCTAGCGCTTGCCTGGCGCCGCCTTGTCCGACAGCTCCAACAACAGGGTGACGGCGCCGTCGATCACCTCGAGCGAGCGGGTCGAGTGGCGCGGCATCGGAATCTTGCGCTCGATGCAATAGCTGACCAACGCCGCGGCGAGTTCGGAGACCGGAATCTTGACCGACCGGTCCTCGCCATAGTCGTCGACCACCACCAAGGTCGCGCTCACCCCGCCGCGGCGGGAGAAGGTGACGCCGCGGATCGTGCCGACCGGCAGGGACTCGCGCGACTGACGGCGGCGTTCGATGATCGCATTCAGAAGCTCGGTCTCGGAAAACACGATGCATCTGAGCTCGCGCATCGCCTCACCCACCACGAACCCGGGCCAATCGGCGCCGGTCGGACCGTCCGGTCAAGCGGTCCGCCCGCGCGGCCTCCGGCGCCCGGTCGCCCGGCTCGGCGAAGCTTACCAGGTCCGGACCGGCCCGACATCCACGTGAATGAAGTTGCTGCGTGGATAATAACCGACGCCGCCCGCCCGCATCGCCCGCGCGGTTCGGCATAGGGTGCGCAGGCTCTCGCCCGGCAGACGCAGGTCGATCGCCTGGCCGAACAGATGGTAGCTGCGGCGCGCCACGCCCGAGCGCCCGGCACGGATCATTGCCGCATTGGTCGCCGGCGACCGGTAGCCGCAGATCAGCTCGAACGGCCGGCGCGCGCCCGTCAAGCGGTGCAGCCGGAACCCGAGATCCAGCAGTTCTCGATCAATGTGATGAACCTGGTCGTTGCGATGGTCGCGCATGATCCAATCGATCGCCTGGAGCGCGTCCAGCTGATAGCGGCCGTTTTGGAAATACTCCGCGGTGAGATGCTCGCCGGTGTTGAGATTGTGCAACGTCAATACCCGGGTCCCGGCCAACACCCCGGCCTCAGCGAGGCCGGGCACAACCACCGCGGTCATCGCGGCGGTTGCGGCACAACCGGCCAGACGGAGCAGGGCGCGGCGATCGACGCCGGCGCGCGGCGCCCCCGATGCGTGGTCAGCGGTCATGAAGACTCCCTCATGGCTGTCCCGAACTGATGGTCCGACCGGGCGTGTCGGCTCAAGCCGGTCGGCGCGCCATCTTTTTGGCTTTTCTGTGGCAGGTGGATCAAGCGCAACCGGCGCCGCAGCGGCGCTGCGGTGAGGGGATCACTCCTTTTTTCAAACAGCTGGTCCGGAGCTCTTGATCTGCCGTCGAGGTTCCGCCCCCGACCGCAAAACCGCCCGATTTGCCTCAATTCAGCCAGGAACCGCCGACTCGAGGCCACAATCGGCAACACCGGGACAAAAAAAGGGCCCGAGCGACGCCCGGGCCCGACAGGATGGGTTGGGGTGTTGTCACGGCCGCACGCGGCCGCGTGGGTCACTCGGTCAATCGGGCGAACAGCCGGGGGCGGCTCGGGTCGTGACCGATCGCGGCCAGCAGATCTTCGTCGCGGTCGTAGAGATCTTCCCGGAAGGCGAAGCGGCCGTCCGGTTCCAACCATGCGGTGGCGTAGACCAGATAGACCGGCACCGGACGGGCGACCCTGGCGTGCCGGGTCCGACCGCTGTTGAGCGCCGCCCGCCGCTGGCCGGCCGACCAGGACCGCTCGCCGGCGAACACGAAGGCGAGCAGCGCGTCCGGGTCCTCGACCCGCACGCACCCGGAGCTGTAGGCCCGCCGGGCCCGGGCGAACTTGCTGCGCGCGGGCGTGTCGTGCAGATAGATGTCATACTCGTTCGGCATACTGAACTTGACCCGGCCGAGCGGATTCGATCGCCCGGGGCTTTGGGTGAAGCGGTAGCGCGCGACCCCGGCGCCGAGCGATGCCCAATCGACCGCAAGGGGGTCGAGCCGCGTCGCCCCGGCCGACCAGCTGGAGTAGACCGCCATGCTGCGCCGGGCGAGATACTCCGGGTCGCGAGCGAGTTTGGGCAGAATGTCCTCGCGCGCCAGACGGACCGGAACGGTCCAGGGCGGGTTGAACACGATCCGGTCGATCCGGCTGGCCATCACCGGGGTCGGCCGGGCCGCCCGGCCGACGATCACCGCCATCTCCTCGCGCACTTCGCCGCGGTCGACGGCGGTCAGGGTGAACGCCGGGATGTTGACCAGGACATGACGGTCGCCCAGCCGGTCGGGCAGCCAGCGCAGCCGCTCGAGCGTCGCGACCACCGTTCCGATCCGCTGCGCCACCGTCTGGTTGAGCGCCGCGCGGGTGCGCGGTCCGACCACGCCGTCGGTCGCCAGCCCGTTGCGCAGCTGATAGGCCATCACGGCGCGGCGCAGCGTGGCATCGAACCGGTTGGTCACCGGCAGCGCCGGATCAAGGTCGCCGGTCGCCGCGAGCCGGGCGCGCAGCCGCGCAATCCGCGCGTCGGTCATGCCGAGCTCAAGCGACCGCCGGCCCTCGGGCAGCGCCGGCCAGCCGCCGGCGCGGGCCAACCCGCGATAATGGGCGAGCAGGGCGCGCGCGCCGCGGTAAAGCGGATGCGCCGGTGCCCAGCCGGCGATGTGAGCGGCGATGTCGGGCGCCGCCGCCGCGGCTTCGAGTTCGCGCACCGGATCCCGCCGGACCCGCGGCATCGACCATTCCCGATGGAACTGCGCCGGCCGGACCCGCCCGACCCGAAGGTCGATCAGGTAGCGCATCGCGGCGTCGGACAACAAAAGCTCGAACGCGGCGCTGTCGTCGGGGCCGCTCGGCACCAGCCGGGTTGCGAGCGCGCGGAGATGATAGGCCTCCGGGTCGAGCCCGTCGGCATCCGCCGCCTCGATCGCGCGGTAGAGCGCGCGCGCCGGCGCGGTCGGCACGCCGTCGTCGTCGAGCCACAGCGGACGGGCGCCACGGCGACGATAAAGCTCGCCGAGCCGCCCGCGATCGACCGCAACCCCGCCGATCGAGCTGCCGCCGGTCAACTGGCGCGAAAGCGCGCGGGCGAGCGGGGACGCCAGCGCCGACCCCGGGACCCGTGCGGCCGGGCCGGCGGCGTCCGCGACTGTCGCAGCCGGCGCCGCCGCCGTGGGCGGTGCCGGCCCCGATGCCGCCGACGCGGCGAGCGGCGACGCCGTCCCGGCGACGGCGAGCCCAAGTACCGCGATTTTGACAAGCATCCGCGTCATCATGGTCCCCCAACATGGTCCGCTCAAGCGGTATCTTCGATGGTTTTGGAAAAAATCTACCACGTTGATCACCACCCGCGTCGAGTCACGAAGCGGCGACCACGGCAGATTCGGGAGTTGCGATGCACGGGTGAACACGCTGAACGTTTAGAAAGCGGTAAGACGTATTGCGCAACACTCGGCGTTGGTCAGGCTCTGTCGCTGTGCCGACCGTGCCCGCCCGTGCCGGTCTGCACGCTCTTTTCGACATGTGCGATCGGCGTCCGCCGACCGCAACCGAGCGCCGGGAGCTGATGGCGACTGCGATGAACCGGGACCAGATCGCCACCGTGCTCGACGCCCATCGCCGCTGGCTGCGGCGGGAAGCAGACGGCGAACGGGCCAATCTGAACTTGGCCGACTTGAACGGCATCGATCTGAGCGAGGCCGATCTGCGCCAGGCCCGCTTGGTCGGGGCCCGGATGGCGCGGGCCCGGCTGCGCAACGCCAATCTGGCCGGGGCGGATCTGTTCTGTATCGATCTGCGCCAAGCCGATATCTCGCACGCCGACTTGTCGAACACCAATCTGCGCGGCGCCCGGATGCGCGCGGCCGACTGCACCGAGGCCAATCTCCACGGCGCGGATCTCCGGGTCGGCTCGCTGATCACGGCGATTCGGCCGGCCGACTCGGACCCGGGCACCGCGCTTGATCGCGACGGCGCCACCACCCGACGCGGTCGCAGCGCCCACTCGCCGACCGACCTGACCGGGACCGTGCTGCGCCAGGCGATCCTGACCCAGGCCAATCTGACCGGCGGCTGCCTGCAGAACGCCGACTTGAGCCGCTCGGTCCTGGTGCGCACCAACTTGAGCTACACCCGGCTCAACGGCGCCAACCTGTCGGGCGCGATCCTGACCGGCGCCTGCCTGCGCAAGGCCGACCTGATCGGGACCCGCCTCGCCGATTGCGATCTGAGCGAGGCCGACCTCACCGACGCGCAATTCAGTCGGTCGCTCGACAGCCTCGGGCTCGAGGTCCAGCGGATCATCTTCGAGCATGAGCGATGGATCCAAAGTTTCGGCGCACGCGGCGCCCGCGCCGACCTCGACGGCGCCGATCTGCGCCGATCCGACCTGCGCGGCGTCGACCTGAGCGCGGCGAGCCTGCGCGGCGTCTTGTTGAGCGAGGCGGCGCTGACTGGCGCCCAGTTGATCATGGCCGACCTGTCCGGCGCCGACCTTGAGGACACCAATCTCGCCGACGCCGACCTGTCGGGCGCCAATCTGTCTTATGCGCGGCTGCGCGGCTGCGACTTGAGCCGCAGCCGCCTCGGCCCGGCCGAGATCAAGGACATCAGCGGCAAGCCGACCGGCCGGGTGTGGACGGCCAATCTGCTGGGCGCCGATCTGCGCGATGCGGTGTTGCTCGGCTGCTGCCTCAATTCGGCCAACCTGTCCGAGGCGCAGGTCGACCAGGCCGATTTCGAAGGGGCCGATCTGACCGGGGCCAAGATGCCGCGCCCGGTCATGGCCCAGGTGATCGCCGGCGGGCTTCGGGTTTAGGCGGACACCGGGCCGGTTTTGGGGGCATCCCCCCCAGGTCAGCCCCCCCCCACACACCCCTCGACCAGGGGTTGCCCCCTGGACCCCGCCAATTGACAGGGGTCAAGGGGGGTGTCCCACCTTGCGGGGGTCGAGGGGGCAGCGCCCCCCGAACGGCCGTCAGGCCGAACGACGGCACCGCCCCCCGATCCGTCGATGTGGATCCCCTGAGACCCCCAATCCGCGTTAAATTTACGGTGCGCTGCGGCACGAGCGGCCGCCAGACGGCACACGTGGACAGGGGAGTTGGATGGTGGACCCGCTGAGTGACTTACGCCTGGCGCCGCGCCGGGCGATCGCCCTGATCTTGGCCGGCGGACGCGGCAGCCGGCTCCAGGAGTTGACCGATCGCCGCGCCAAGCCGGCGGTCTATTTCGGTGGCAAATACCGGATCATCGATTTCGCCCTGTCCAACTGCATCAACTCCGGCTTCCGCCGGATCAGCGTGCTGACTCAATACAAATCGCACAGCCTCTTGCGCCATCTCCAGCGCGGCTGGAACTTCCTGCGCGGCGAGGTCAACGAATTCTGCGACCTGCTGCCGGCCCAGCAACGGATCGACGAGACCAGCTGGTACAGAGGCACCGCCGACGCCGTCTACCAGAACTTGGACATCCTGCGCGATCACTTCCCGGAATATGTCCTGATCCTGGCCGGCGACCATGTCTACAAGATGGACTACGCGCTGATGCTGCTCGAGCACATCGAACGCCGCGCCGATGTCACCGTGCCGTGCGTCGAGGTACCGCACCAGGACGCCACCGCGTTCGGCGTGATGCACGTCGATGACAACGGCCGGATCATCGATTTCCTTGAGAAGCCCGCCCGCCCGCCGGCGATCCCGGGCAAGCCCGACCGCGCGCTCGCCAGCATGGGCATCTACTTGTTCAACGCCAAGTTCCTGTTCGACCAGCTGACCCGTGACGCCGCCGACCCCG
>JANQHG010000229.1 GCA_028277115.1 Azospirillaceae bacterium | reverse complement strand
TGGTCGGGGGGTGTCGGGGGGTGAAACCCCCTGACCTGGGGGCGAAGCCCCCAACCTGCGGCGCTGCCGCCCTAGGGCCGGTGCATGCGCTGTCGCGCGTCGGCCGCCGGCTCGGTGAAGCGCCGCTCACCGTCGGGCAGGGCGAACTGCGCGGCCAGATAGGCGGCCCGGTCGGCGACCGACGACGGCAGCGGGTCGTACAGGATCCGGTGGATGACCCCGGGCCCGGCGACCGCCGCGGCGTCGAGCGCAAGCGCTTGGCGGTACTGAGCCAGGGCATCACGGTGCCGCTCCAGGCGATCGTAGAGAATACCGAGATTGGCGTGGGCAACCGCGCGCAACGCCCGCTCGGTCTGATCCGTGGCGGCGGACCCGAGCAGGTCGGTGAACGCGTGTTCGGCCTCGTCGAGCCGCCCTGCCTGCAAAAGGGCGATCGCACGCCCCATCAGGGCGCCGCGGTGTCCCGGGGCGACGGCGAGGGCGGCGTCGAAGTCCGCAAGCGCGGCCTCATACTCCCCTGCCGACAGGTGAATGTCGCCCTTGCGCACCTGGTAGTCGCCGGGCGGAGCGTCGAACACTGAAATCGCGAGCGCCGCCGCGGCGACCAAGGCGGTCGCAATCGCGGTCAGCCGGATGAACCGACGCAAGACGGCGGGTGAGGCAGCCATCGACCGGGCCCGGTCTAACGCGCGCGGTCGGATGGCAGGGGCAACAGGTCGTCGTCGGCGACGTCGTCGATCAACGCCTCGATCGCGCCCGGCGGCACGGTCGACATCTCGAGCTTGACCGCGAGCAGCCAGAGCAGGCCGACCCCGGCGAGCCAGACCAAGACCTGCCAGACCCAGATCGACGGTACGCCGAACAGCCACGTCTCGGGCGCCGCCGGGTCACCGAACAGCGCGTTGCCGATCGCAGCACCCGGCCCGACGCCAACGGCGACCCATACGGCGGCCGCGACCCAGGCGACCGGCACCAGCGGCCGCGCCCGCACCGGTACGGCCGTGAGCTCGGCGAGGAAGGCGTGGTGGCGTTGGCGATGGGTGCGCGCGCGCGGCGACCCGGACACAGCCGACACCGCGAGGGTGACCAGGACGTTGAGGGCAAGGCCCCAGCCGGCCGAGTGGATGGTCAAGGGCCAGCGCTCCCAGGCGGTGATGCCGAGCGCGTCGAGCACCGCCAAGCCCGGGCTGTCGGTCATCACGACACCGACCAAGCCGGCGATCAGTCCTGCGGTGGCGCCAGGTCCGGTGATCCACGGGCTGTAGCAGATCGCGATCAGCGCCACCGACATCTGGACCGCGATCGCGACCGCGATGCCGCCGAGCAGGACCAGGGCATCGCTCGAGGTCGCGGCGACCACAAAGGCCGCGGCCAGGACCGCCACGACCATGGTGCGGCCGAAGCGTTTCTGGGCGTCGTGGCTCGCCCGTGGGACGAGGAACCGCTTGTAGAGGTCGCGGGTCAGGATCGCGCCGGTGGTCGCGAGGTAGGCGGCACCGGCGGTCTGCATCGCCGCCAGCGCGCACACTGCGATCAGCGCGACCAGCCAGGGCATCTCGCGCCCGACCATATTGAGCAGTTGCGGCACCAGGCTGTCCGGGTCGTCGGCGACCGCCTCAGGCACCGCCAGGCGGACCCAGGTCGCGCTGACGAGACCGGTGGCGTCGCCGCTCGCCAGCGCGGCCGCCACCGCGGCGTCGCCGGCGGCGCGTTGTGCGCCGAGCGGACCGTCGCCGACCAGCGCGACCAGTTCCCGTTGCTCGAGCGCCCGGCGCACCGCGGCGTCGGGGGCGAGCGCCGCCGGCCAGTCGGTCGGCGCAGGTGTCGGCACGGCGGTGCCGGCATCCTGCATCGCCTGCCACATCTCGGGCGACCGGTTGAGCTGCGGATTTCCGCCCATGAGCTGGCCGCCGACGCCCTCGAGCGCGCCGAACACGACCAGGATCAGGCCGATCCCGAACGCAGAGGCCCAGACCTGTTGGACCGGGAACGGCTTGGGGTCGGTGCTGCCAAACGCCCACATCGAGAACGCCGGTGCCGCCTGGATGCCCATCAGCGCGATCAGGTAGCTCAGCACCATCGCGCTGGTCCACAAGGCGCCGCCGACCGGCCCGTCGCCGCCGGCGGTCAGCTGGATCGGTCCGGGGATCGCGTAATAGGACATCGCGGTGTCGGCGGTGGCTTCGGCATGGGTCGCGATCAGGCCGAACAGGCGTTCGACCCCGCCGACCGCGTCGACCACCACCAGGCCGCCGATCACCATGCCGGCGGCGAGCAACACGCACTGCAGGGCTTCGACATAGGCGACCGCGCGCAGGCCGCCGGCGGCGACATAGATCAGCATGACCAGGGCAAGCCCGCCCATCCCGACCGCGCGCGGCACCACGCCGTCGGTGACCACGGCGAACAGGGTCCCGGCGGCGCCGAGCTGGACCGCGAGAAAGGGCACGGCGACCGCGACCGCGACCACCACGGTCAGAAGCCGGATCAGGTCGCCTTGAAAATAGTCGGACAGCATCTCGCCCGGCGTGACATAGCCGAACCGTTTGCCGAGGATCCACTGCCGTTTGAGGAACAAGACCCCGGTGAGCGGGATCACGATCGCGTAGAACGCGGCGAAGCCGTAAGCGAAGCCGTCGCGGTAGACCAGCGCCGGGTGGCCGATCACGGTCCAGCCGGAAAACGAGGTTGCGGTGGCGGCGAGCACGAACACCCACATGCCGAGCCGGCGCCCGGCGATGAAATAGTCGCTCGCGGTCCGGATCAACCGCAGCCCTTTGAGGCCGATCGTGATGCAGTAGGCCCAATAGAGGCCGACGAAGACGATCAGCCAGATGATCTTGTCGTTCAACATCCGGTCCCTCGCCGCCGGCGCCTGGCGCCGCTGCCTTGCCGTGCCGCCGTCACGCCGATCGCGTGCGTCGTTCCGTCGGGGCGGCTCTTGATACCGTCAAGCGCCGACGCGGTAAATGCGCATCCCGGCGGCGCGGCCGGCGGCAGCTGCGGCGGTCAGGCGTCGGGGCGCGGCGGTGCCGGCGGCTCGGCGAACACCTCGTCGAGGGAGCGGGCGTCGAGCAGGCGCTCGGCCCAGGCCTCGAGCCTCGGGGAGTCGGCCGAACCGACGCGGCGCCGGATCTCCTCGGGCACGGTGCCGAAACGACGGCCGAGTTGTCGGAGCACCAGTACGGCTTGCCCTTCGCGGCGAGCGTCGTCGCTCCAAAAGTCTCTCAAGGAATGTACCATCATCCGGATCTCCATGAGATCGTCGGGCACCGGCGTGTCGGT
>JANQHG010000180.1 GCA_028277115.1 Azospirillaceae bacterium | reverse complement strand
ACCGGGCGTAGCGGCGCGGGCGGGGGCCACCCGGCCGGACCCGAGCGGTTTTCAGACCGCGATCTTGGCCCCGGCGGCCGGGCGCGCGGCGGGCGGCCGATACCCGAAGCCGTCCAGGATGTCGGCGAACCGGCGCCGCGGCCGGATCAGCGTCACTGTGCCGCCGTCGATCATCACCTCCGCCGGCAGCGTCCGAAGATTGTACTCGCTCGCCTGGCACAGCCCATAAGCGCCGACGTCCATGATCGCGAGCACGTCGCCCTCCCGCGGCGATGGGATCGGGCGCTCGCGGGCGAGAAAATCGGTGTCTTCACACAGATTGCCGCAGACATCGACCACGTCGGTCGGCCGGTCGCCGCCGGTCAGATTGCGGATGTCATGATACCCATTGTAAAGGACCGGGCGCACCAGATGGTTGAACCCGGTATCGGTCCCGACGAAGACCCGCCCGTCGACGCCCGCTTTGCGGTCGGTCACCGTGGTCAACAGGACCGCGCTCTCTGCGACCACGAACCGGCCCGGCTCGAACGCAATGTCGAGCCGCCGTCCGGTCCGCCGGGCGAAGTCGCCCAGACGCTCGCCCAGCCGCCGCCCGAGCCCGGCGAAGTCGATGTGGCGGTCGTCCGGATGGTAAGGCACACCGAAGCCGCCACCGAAGTCGACGCACCCGACGTCGTCGAACCGTTCGACGGTCTCAAGAAGAAACCCGACGGATTTGATGAACGGATCGACGCCGAGCCACGACGACCCGATGTGCTGGTGGAGATAATCGATCCGCGTCCGCCCGCTCCGGGCGATCTCCAGAACCTGGTCGATCTGGGTGTGGTGGATCCCGAACTTGGATTTCGGGCCCGCGGTGAAGGTGTGCCGGTGGGCCGAGGCGCCGATGTCGCCGTTGATCCGAACCCCGACCCGGGCACCGGGCCAGCGGTGACAAATACGGGCCAAACTCGTGAGCGAGCCCGCGACCACCCGCACCCCGGCATCGACCGCGGTGCGGATGTCGTCCGGCGACGCGTTGTTTTCGACATAGACGATCTGCTCCGGCCGCGCGCCGACCGCGAGCGCCAACGCAAGCTCGTTGGGGCTGACCGCGTCGAAGCCGAACCCCTGGTTCAGGATCAGTTCGACAATGAACGGATTATAGTTTGCCTTGAGCGCATAATAAAAGATCGCATTCGGCAAATTGGTTTTAAGGACCCGACAACGCTCCCGAATCACCGTGGCGTCGACGATGACCAACGGGGTGCCGTACTCGTTGACCAGATCGCGCCACACCCCGTCACTGACCACCGGCCCGAGTGTTCTGTCCATTCGCACTGCCCCGCCGCCCGCCTGGGTCCGATCGACCGTCCGACATACCATTCATTCGCAACCGATCAATACCCATACGACGGCCCGGCCATCAAGTCACCCTCTGGCCCCCTCGTTGCCTTCAACTCGTTGCCTTCAAAACGACGGCGCGCGCCGAGGAGGCTCCTCGGCGCGCGCTGATCGATCGACCCACCGGACCGTCCGTGCTGCGACCGGCCGCGTGCGGGCAGATGCCGCCGACCCGGTCAATGGACCGGTTGCGGGCGGCGGCCGCCCGGAGCGCCGGACGCGGTCGGGGCGGCGCCGTGGACCCGCCGGGCAAGCCACGCCCAGGCGATCGCCACCAGATCGGCGACTGCTTTGGCTTGAATCCGCCGCGCGGTCATCATCACATCGACCAAGTCATGCGGATCGGCAAACGGTCCGGCGGCACCGGGGCGGGGAGCGTCGTGCGTCATGGTTTTGTCCTATGACCCTAGTGGTTCTGTACTAGGACAAATATATATAACGGGCGACGGCGCCGACAAGATCTATCGGTCGATCGAGGACGCGATCCACGACGAGCGTCTGCCCCCCGGTACGGCGCTGCCGAGCGTGCGACATCTTGCCACGCAGCTTGGGGTCAACAAGAACACGGTGGCCGCCGCCTACCGGAGGTTGCGACGGGCCGGCTTGGTCAGCGGCGAGGGACGTCGCGGCACCTTGGTCCTGGCGCAACCGTCGATGGCAAAGCCGACTCGACTCGATCTGCCGTCCGGGCTGGTCAATCTGATGGACGGCAACCCGGACCCGCATCTGCTGCCGCCGCTCGGTCCGGCGCTGCGCGCGATCGAGACCCGGCCGCAGCTTTACGGCCACAGCCGCAACCTGCCGGATCTGCTGGCCTGGGCGGCCGCCGACTTCGCGGCCGAGGGGGTGCCGGCGGACCATCTGGCGGTGACCGCGGGCGCGCTCGACGGCATCGAACGGCTGTATCGCGTGGGCGTGCGTCCGGGTGATCGGGTCGCGGTCGAGGACCCGGGCTATGAGGGGATATTGGGGCTGACCCGCGCGCTTGGTCTGGTGCCGGTGCCGGTCGGGGTCGATGACGACAGCGCCCGCCCGGACGAGTTGACCGCGGCCGTGCGCGGCGGTGCCAAGGCGTTCGTGTTCTCAAGCCGGGCCCAAAACCCGACCGGTGCAGCGGTGACGCCCGAGCGCGCCGCCGTGCTCGCCGAGCGACTGGCCGAAGCGCCCGGGGTGCTGGCGATCGACGACGACCATGGCGCGTTGGTCGCGGGCGCGCCCTATCGGCCGATCCATGTCCGTGACGGCGGCCGCTGGGCGATCGTGCGCTCGTTGTCGAAGGCGCTTGGCCCCGACTTCCGCCTGGCCTTGGTCGCCGGCGACCCGGAGACGATCGCCCGGCTTGAACTCCGCCAAGCGCTCGGCATGCGCTGGCAGAGCCATCTGCTGCAACGGCTCGCCCACCTGCTCCTGGTCAGCCCCGAGGGCCGCGACGCGATCGCCACCGCCGCCGCCGTCTACGCGCGCCGGCGCACAGCACTGCTCGCGACGTTGGCCGAGCGCGGCATCCGGGCGATGGGCCGCTCCGGCCTCAACCTCTGGGTCCCGGTGACCGAGGAAAGCGCGGTGGTCCAGGCGCTCGCCCAGCGCGGCTGGGCGGTCCGCTCGGGCGATGCCTATCGACTGCGCGCCGGGCCGGGCATCCGGGTCACCCTGTCGGGCCTGACCGAGGGGACGATCCCGCGGTTCGCCGACGACCTCGCCGCCGTGCTCAACCCGACCAAGGCCGGCAATCTCGCCGGGTGATCGACACCCCGCGCTGGACGCATCGACCTTATCCAAATATCGATAGAAACGTCGGTTGGGGTGCAAACCCCAACATGTCGAACTTCACCGGCAAACCTCCGTTTTGGAACGTTGAGGTTTCCACCCCAACCAAAGCATCGGCATGACCACAAATGCAAACCGGCAGACCGTGCCGGCCAATCGCCCCAACAGGACCGGTGAACAGCTTCCTCAGGCGTGGATAACCGAACCCAAACAATCGGATTTGGTATAACTCCCCCCACGTTCCGCGGGGGGAGGACTGTCCCCCGCCTTTCGGCGGGGATGCCACGCAGTTTCATCCAGGGCGAGTCGATCGACGGCCGGTGGGGACCTTCCCGAAAAACATCGCCACACCAACCAGGAGCGGGTTTGGAACGACCCGGCCCCGCGGCAAGGAGAGCCTTTGATCTGCACCCTAGACAAGGGGGGAGATCGTATGGCTTGATTTCACGCCGCATGCTGGCCACGAAACATCGGGACGCCACACCATGCAGAAGGTCCTGGTTTGTAACGACAAGGGAGGTGTCGGCAAGTCGCTCACCACGCACCTGCTCGGCATTATGCTCATTGATCGCCGGGATAATTTCCGAATCATCGAGTGCGAGAAACAGCCGCGATTGCAACTCCTCTTCGATAATCTGGTCGACTATCGACCGTCCGAACCAACGTCGGTCCAGGACGTCTTGAACAATCCCGACTTGATCTTCGGTGTCTGGGACGACCTGGGTGCGGACCTGCTGGGACATCATCGCTGCTTGGTTGACCTGGGAGCGGGCTTGACCAGCCGGTTCCTCCAGTGGGCGACGGTCGGCGGAGCGCAGATGCTCAAGAACGGGGCGGGGCTCACCTTCGCGTGCGTGATCACTGCGAACCGCGACTCGATCGTTGCTGGGCTGGAGAACATGAAGGCGATCGGTGAGGTTTTTCCCCAAGCCGAAAGGTTTCTCATCCAGAACGAAAAGGACGGTACCTTCGGTCCGCGCCACGAGGTCCTGGCGACGTGGATCGACGACGCCAGCACCCCGGGAGGGTCGATCACCGAGATCGTCCTGCCCGCCTGCCGCGCCCCCGCCTGGGGCCACCTGCAGTCGCGCGCGCGGTTCGATCAATCGGCCATGCTCTCGCCAGAGCAACTGGCCCAAGAGACCGGCATCGACACCGGACCAGCTGTCCGGTCCCTTTACCTGTTCACCGACTGGCTGCAGAGGTCCATGGATGCGCTCGAACCCCTCATCGACGAGCGGGACCAGGCCGTCCGGTCCGCCGTGGCCCAGCGGCACTACAGCGCCTGGCGGACCTGGTCCGAGACGGCCGTCAAGCCGCTGGAAGTGCTGCCGCTCGAAGAACAGGTGGCGGTCTTTTCGCAGCTGTCGAACGATCTGACCGACGAGGTCCGCCAGCAGGTCATGAAACGGATGGCACAGCAACCGGCCGGCGCCGTGATCCCGTCCCGAGGTCCCCGGGCTCTCCCCGTCGCGGCGGACCGCCCGAGCCCACCGGCGGCGGCGCCACCCGGTGCCCCGATGGCCGGTGCCCCGATGGCCGGCAAACCGAACCCCGGCAGTCAGGCACCCGTCCTGGCGACAGCGGCGCCGGCCGGCGTCCCGGCGCCGTTCGTGATCGACAACGCCCCGGCCCGCGAGACCCAAGCGCGGCCTCCCACCAAGCGGATCGTCGACGTCGCGTTCGACATGTTCGTCGGCTTGGTGACCATCGGTGTGATCGGTACGATCTTCTTTTTTCTGCTTTCCTGAGCGGGTCTCGGGAGCGGTGTGCGTCGGAGACCGACCGCCGCCCGATCCGAGGTTTTGGGGCTGGCGCCCCAAGGTCAGGGGGCGTTGCCCCCCGACACCCCCCACCAGGGGTTGCCCCCTGGACCCCAGTTCGTGGGGTCAAAGGGGGCCTCCTGGACCGAGTGCGGCCGCCATCGGCCGAACATCCGCAACTCCAGCCTGTCGAACATCATGAGGGGTCGATCGGCGGCGCCGGCCGGCCCGCAATACCTCAGCTCCACGCCGACCTCGTCGATCTCCGCGAGCGGCTGGACGGGCTCGGCCAGGACCTGCCAGGCGTAAACGCACCGACCCGGGCTGCCCCGGACGGCCACCGGCACGGCCAGGTATCGCCCGTAGGGGTTCACGCCGACGACCGGTGCGCCGTCCGCAACGCCGCCTGCGAACTTGTCCTCGATCGCCGGGCCCAGCCGCTCGGGCGACTGGCGCAAGCGCGCAATCGCGCCGGCATCCGGGTCGAACTCGAACAGGCCGAGGTCCCGGTGAACCCGCACCGTCAGCTGGTTCTCGCCCGGCAGCGCCGATGTGTTCTCAAGCACGATGCGCTGCAGCAAGGCGGTGCCGGTCCGGCGCTCCTGCACCTCGAGCACGCGGACCGCTGGTGCCGCCTCCTTCGTCGGAAACCCTGCCAGAGCCGCCTCCGCCGGCAGCACGGTCCACAGCGACGGCGGCGGCGCCAGCGGTCCGCCGGACGCGATGCAGGCCGCAAGACAGACCGCGCCCGCGACCGCCGCCACCGGCCCGGCGACCGGACGCTCAATCGGGGCGGAGCCGCCGAGCAACCACAGCCAACGCATTCCTGGACTCCCGCGTGCTGAACTCCCGGTCCACCGCCCGGAACACCCGCAGCGCCTCGGTAAGGCGGCGAAGGTGGTAAAGCGCCCAGCCGCGCGCCATCCGGATCGACCGGGTCGGCACCGCCGTGGCCGCGAACCGGTCCGTGTACCGCAGCGCCACCCCGTACTGCCCGGCGTTGACCGCCCGCCAAGCCATGGTTTCCAGCCATTCCTGGCTGAGGTCCCGCCTCTGCTCGGGCTCCAGCTCCTGGCCCTGCGCCGCCTCAATGGCTCTTTCGGTCAAGCCGCGGGCGTTGAGCGCCACCACCTGCCCGTAGCGCGCATCCCTGCGCACCCGGTCCGACGTCGCCAGGCGCACCGCGTCGGCGAATGAGGCCTCGGCCTCGGTCGGGCGATCGAGCTCGATCAGGCACCAGCCCGCCGACAGCGCCGTGTCCGCGGTGTAGCGGGAGGTGCCGCGGGCGGCGTTGGCCTGGCGCACGCACTCGGCGTGGCGGCCGCGGGCCAGGGCCTGGGCGACCGGATCGGGCCGGCCGCCGCGACCACGCCGTCGCCACGCCCTGGCCAACTCGGCCAGTTCGGGGGACCGATCCCGCCATTCGGCCGTCACCCGGTCCCGCGCCGCCCGGTTCCCCTGCCCGTGAAGGCACAGCGCCAAGCCCTTTGCCGCCTCGGCGCCGCCGTCCCGCTCCAACGCCGTCTTGAACCACGTGACCCCGTTTGCCCATTGCCTGCGGCCGCAGAAATGCCAGCCGAGCGCCAGTGCCAGATCCGGTGCACCGTCCTCCCCGGCGACCGCGACCGCCTGGGCGATCGCGTCCTCGTCCGGCGGCGGGTCATCGGGGTCGCCGATCAGGCTGCGCAACGCGTCCAGGTAGATCGACCGGATGGTGCCGCCCCGGTCGAGCCAGCCGCGGCCCAGCCGTTCCGCCTCCGCGGCGCGGTCCGATGCGAGCAGCACCGCGAGCGTGCCTTCCATCGCGCCCACCGAGTCCGGCTGCCACGCCAGAGCAGCGCGGAACCACTCGAGCGCGGACGGGTAGCGGGCCGTGGTGTGGTGGTACCAACCGAGGATCAGCGCGCCGTCCAGCTCCTTGGCGGCCCAGACCGCGTCGGCGAACGCCCGCACCGTTGCCGGTTCGGGCGGGCGCAGCCTTTCCGTGTCGTTCGCCCGGACGAAGGCCCCGAGCCGAACCCGGGTGATCGCCCGGATCAGGGTGTCGGTCCGCCCGCCGGGTCCGGCCCGTTCAAGAACCCGGTCCGTCAGACCCAGGATCTCGGGATAGGTCGCAAGCCGGCTCGCCTTTTCCACGGTGGCGATCCACCCCGCCTCGTCGCGACAGGAGTCGATGATCCGTCGGTAAGCGATCAGGGCAGCCGCCCGTTCCCCCAATTGGGCATGGGCGTCCGCGACGTCCCACACGATCTCCAAATCGTTGCAGTGGATGAGCGCCGGGTGCTCCCGGGCTTGATTGAGCACCGTCGTCCATTGGCCCGCCGCGGCCGCCGCCCGCAACCGCCGGCGCTCTTGTGCCAGCACCAGCTTGGTTAGGAGGTCGGACGACGGCGTCCAGCCGGGATTGGACCGCCGAAGCTCGGCCAACACGGCGCGCGCCTCGTCCAGCGCCCCGCGGCCGAAGTGGTCCCACACCGGCTGTTCGTCCACCAGCGGCCCGGTCGCGAGCAGGTCGGGCGGTGGCAGCCAGCCGGGGTTGAGCGTTTGAATCCGGCGCAGTTCCGCCTCGAAACGGTCCAGCTGCCCGCTGGTCGAATAATAGCGCAACGCATCCTTGTCGGCCTGGGCGACGCCGCCGACGGTGTCTGCCGGGATCCGCGGTCCGTCCGGGTCGAGAATGTCGGCCGGGTCCACGCCGGGCGCGGTCTCGATGCTGATCTCGTAGCCGATCTGGCCAAGCGCCGCCGGCGCGGCGGTGATCAGGACGGCCACGAGGCCTGTCCCCAATCGCCTCCCCCAACGGCGGCGGCGCGGCGAAAGGATCCGTGCAGTCATGCCGTTACCATAGACAGTCGGGTCGATAGCGCCGGGCGGCGATCAGGCTGAGCAGTCGCAACGCCGACGGGTAGTAGGGATCATCCTCGCCGAGCGCGAAGGCGCCCGGCCCCACGGGCTCGCCGGTCGCGCACCGGCCCAGAGCCTGGATGGCGGCGATCCCGCCCATGGCATAGCGCTCGCGCACGGCGCCACTGGCGAGGTCCGTGACCACCGGCGGCGGCCGGCTACCGGATGACGCCCAATAGGCCAGCACATCGTTGCCGGCGACATGGCGGATGCCGGCCCAGAGAAGGTACAGCGGCACGCGCAGGGCATTGTAGCCGAACACCGGGTCCTTGATCGGGCTCGGAACCGGCGGGCGACCCGGCTCGAGCGCCAGCCAGTCCGGCGGCAGTCGGTGACGGGTAAAGCGCCCCTCGACAAGGAGCGCAAGCCCACCCCGCATCAAGTCGTCCCAGACCAGGTTAGGATCGAACCGACTGAGGAACTGGATGGCCGTGAACACCCAATAGGACGGGTTGACCGTCACCCGCTCTTCGTGGACGAAGCCGTGGATGCCCGGCAGCAAAAGGGTGTACCCGGCATGGCGAATGATCAGGTGGCTGCGGATCGCCTCCGCCAACCGCCGGGCCTCCGCCAGATAGGCGGCGTCGTTCCACCGGCGCCCGGCCACGCCCAACGCCCACGCCGCCAGCAGGTCGCCGTCGCTGGCGTTGTTGACGTCGTCAACCCGCCCGCCGACCGGGTCCCACCGCCACGCCAGCAAAGGATCGTCGCGGACCTGCAGGTTGACGCGGGTCCAGTCCCACAGCCGCGCAAACGCGGCGCGGTCGTCGAAGGCGAGCGCCAGGATCATGCCGTAGCCTTGGCCTTCGGAATGGCTGATCCCGCCGTTGCCGGTGTCGACGACACGGCCGCTGTCGAGGATGTAGAGCGTTTTGAACCTGGCCCAGTCGGTCGCGCCCGGCACCGCCGCCGCCGCATCGTCGGGGACGAGCAGCGGCACAAGACAGACCACCGCCAGCCATCGCCGCATCGCGGTCATCGCACCCCCTCGTGGCGGCGATTGGACGCCAGGACCCGCACCGCCATCATGGCGAAGCCGAGGATCAGCAGGCCGAGGATTGCCAGGAATGCCGGCACGTTGTTGGAGCCCCAGGTCCCGGCAACCAGCAAGAGGGAGGTCACGTTGCGGATCGAGCCGGGCTGATAATAGAAATTGGTCGCCGTGAAGCGGTCGGTCGCCGCCGGCGCCTGCCCGTAGATCGCGGCCTGACCGGCCAGGGTGTGCCAGATCTCCGGCCGCACCAGATGGCCGACGCCGTCGTACAGCCGGACCTGGTCCGCCGCGAGGAACACGGTCCAGGTCCCGCCGCGGCGCCGCGGGTTCTCGAACTGCAGCACCATCCCTTCGAACGGACCGTGGTAGGCGTCCAGCCAGCTGCGCCACTGCGCGTCCGCCGCCGTCCCGACCAGCCGCTCCTCGAGGCGGCCGCGGAACCGATGCATCCACTCCTCCAGGCGCCCCAGCATGCCGACCTCTTCCTTCAGCGATCCGCCCGGCAGCGCCTGCCGATCGGACTGGTACAGCGCGCTGATCAACGGGGCATTGAGGAACCGCCCGTGCTCCGCCCGCCGGCGCACGCTCTCGACCAGCCCACTCAGCCGGCGCGGATCGATGTCGGCGGTTCGGGTGCCCTCGACCGTCACCACGGACCTGAAGACGAAGCGCCGCAACTCCTCGACCACGATCGGGTCGACGCCGAACAGCGGCCGATCGAAGTCTTCGATGCCGGCCACCACCAGGGCGTCATGGCCGATCGCGGCGGCCGGGTCGAACCGGACTGCGGCGTCGAACGGTCGCCCGGCGACGTTGGCGATCCGGGCGACGATCGCCAGGGCGGCCGAGATCGACAACCGGTCGCCGCGCGGGACCAGCACGTCGACCACCCCGTCGCCGTGGCCGTACGGGAAGCCGGCCGCCGCCAGGCTGGCCAAGCTGGGCAGCGCGGCCAGGTTGGCGACGGTCGGCCAGTCGATCCGCCCACCGTGGGCCAGCACCAGCCGCGGCGTCGGGGACCCGGCGTCCGTGCCCCCGGCGGGCGGGCAGGGGTCGTCCGGTCGGAGCGGCAGACGCGCCTCCAACGTGATCCGGTTGGCCCCGGGGCGAAAGCGGCGCAGCGGGATCACCACCGTGTCGTCGTCGAGGACGTCGCCCTCGGGGTCGGACAGGCGTAAAAGCCCGGACGGCCGATCGTTCACCCAGACCAGCAGGTCGGAGTTCGGGCCGAGGCGGCTGGCGTACCGGCCGACGAAATGGAAGACGACGGGCGCGTCGGTCGCGGCGAACGCCGTGGCCGGCAGCCGGACCCGCACGTCCAGCCGATCGCGCAAAAGCTCGGTCTGCCAGGCCGGGATCGGCACATCGGCGAAACTCTGGCTGCCGCGGACGGTGACCACCGGGCGGAGCGCCGTCTCGTCGACCGCGGCCTGCGCGAAGGCGCGGGCTGCCGACAGCGTCTCCTGGGTGCTCCGGCCCGTCAGCACCAGCAAGAGCCCGCCCGCGCGGCCGGTCAGGTCGACCCACTCCACCCGGGCGCCCTGGACGCTGTGGTAGAAGTCGGACGACAGCCAGGGCCGCAGCTGATCCCGCGTGCCGACCAGGGCGAACACCCGGCCCGCCCGGGGCAGCGTTGCCGGGTCGAGGGTGCGCAGAGGTCCGGCGTCGGACGGCGCGACGCTGGGGAGCGGTGGCGCCGTCCAGTCGAAGCGCGGCGAGTCGCGCCCGGTGCGCAACCCGAACCCCTGGGCCAGCATCAGGGCGACATTGATGCCGTCCGCGCGGCCGGCCGCCGCCGGCGCCATGATCACGAACGGCTCGCCGTTGGCGGCGGCCAATTCCAGCCAGGACCGGATGGTCGCCTCCCGGAGCGCCGGAACCCGGTGATAGCGCAGCGAGAGCGCGGTCTCCGCCCCGTCCAGCCGCGTCCACAGTTCGTAAGACCCGTCGATCGAGCACAGGACCCGGTGGACCTGGAAGACCTCGAACACCACGGTGTTGCGGCCGGTGCGCAGCAAAAGCGGCGGCAGGGCGATCCGCACTTCGGTGTAGCCGCTGGTCGAGGCCAGGTTGAATGTGGCGATCGGTCGGTCGTTGACCTGAACCCGCAGACGGGATTGGTCCGCCAGGACGTCGGCGCCGTTGCGGAAACTCACGGTGAGCGTCGCCGCCGCGAGGTCGGCGGCGTCGGGGATCGGGACGTGCAGCCGGCGGCGGTCGCGGTAGCCATGCAACAGGATGACGGGATCGCCGGTCAGGCGGACCCGAATGTCGGTGGCCTTGGCCCCTTGGTCCGCCGCGGATCCTGGCTCGGCCGCGTCCTCCGTCGCCGGACCCGCTGGGATTGTCGCCGGCAGCGCAGGCACCGACACGACCGGCCCGGCGCCGCGCGCCTCCGCGGTCAGCCGATAGGACTGGGGCGGGGCGGTGTCCCGGGCATCCGGTGGCCGCGGCACAGGTTTCCCGGACCGGAGGTGGTCGACGATGACGCGGTCGACGCTTGCCGCCCGCGCCACCGCCGGCATCGCCGCCGGCAGGCTGAGAAAGACCGCGAGGCCGACGGCGATCGCGCGGGTCATGGCCGGGCCGCCTCCTCGCCGACGGCATCGGTTCGCCGGCCGCCCCCGGCCGCGGGCCGCGACGCCTCGCGCGTCCGCAGCGACCGCACGGCGAAGTGCACGGCGAAGACGGCGTACCGGATCGCAAGAACGCTGAAGATGGCGATCCCCCGGACGGTGCCCGGGTCCGAGCGCCGCACCGCCTGGAAACTCTCCCATTTATGGCTGTGGGCGTAGACGATGCCGATGATCGCCTCGCGCGCCGTCGCGGTCCCGGTGATGAAGCGGGCGCCGAACGCGATCCGCCCATCCTTGCGCTGGACGCGGCGCACGTCGAGGAGGACGCTGAGGTCGGCGGCGCCCTGTCCGTCCGCGGCTTCCTCGGTCACCGACAGGGCGACCGGCTTGTCGCGGAAATCGACCCCCTCCCAGCCGGCGTCGACGATCTCGAACTGAACGCCCGACATCGAGGCATCGTTGATGACCGCCGTCGCCACCCGATCGCCCACGGTCAGCCTGGCGCCGCTCGCCACTTGGATCCGGGGCGCCTTGCGCACCTGCCGGCCCTCGCAGACCACCCCGAGCGCCGCCATCGCGATGATGAGATTGAACAGGTTCCACAGCGAGACGACCAGGAAAATGGTGTACTGGTCGGGCGACTGTTCCGCCAAGCGGACCGAACTGACGACACCCAGCAGCAACAGCAAGAAGGTCAGCAAAAACGGGCCGGCCAGCGGTGACAAATGGTCCTTTTCGTGGGTCAGCGCCTTGTCGGTGACGTTGAAATGGCCGTGGCGGGGCCGCAGCACGACTCTGCTGATGACGCGGATCAGGAAGACCGACTGGATATACTCGTACAGTTCGGACACCAGCGGCCAGCGCACCCGGCCATAGAGCAGGCGCGAGGTGACGAGGATCGACACGATATAGGGAAGCGCATAGGTTAAGAACTGCTCGCCATTGGCCCTGAAGATGCGCAGATCGAAGATCAGGAAGGCCAGCGGCGCCAGCATGAACAGAATACGCGCGTAGGAAAAGAACCAGAAGATCATGCTCGAGATATAGCATAACCTCTGGGGCAGGGTCAGACCCGGCTTGAACAGCGGGTTTTGCAGCATGAACAACTGGGTCATGCCACGCGCCCAGCGCGATCGTTGCCCGATGAACGTGGTAAAGGTTTCCGGCTGCAGCCCGGCGATCATCGGCTTGTTGACGTACCGGCTGTTGAAACCCTTGGCGTGCAGGGTCAGCGCGGTCTCGCAGTCCTCGGTCACGGTTTCGCCGTGGAAGCCGCCGACCTCGGCCAGACAGCTCCGGCGCAACAGCGCCGCCGAGCCGCAGAAGAACGACGCGTTCCAGCGGTCGAGGCCAAGCTGGACCACGCTGTAGAACATCTCATTCTCGCTCGGCATCTGCGAGAAGGTGTTCAAGTTGCGTTCCAGGGGGTCCGGGGCGATGAAGAAGTGGGGCGTCTGGACCAGGAAGAGCTTGGGGTCTTCGAGGAAGTGGCCGACGGTCTGTTCAAGGAAATCGGCGGTCGGCGTGTGGTCGGCGTCGAACACCGCGATCAGGTCGCCGTCCGTCACCGTGAATGCGGCCGAGAGATTGCCGGCCTTTGCTTTGAGGTTTCGCGCTCTCGTCAGATAGACGCAGCCGGTGTCGGCGCACAGCTGCTGCAGGGTCGCCCGCCGCTCCTGGGCGGCGGCCGCCTTGACCGGGTCGCTGTGGCCGACCTTCTCGTCGGTCCCGCCGTCGTCCAACAGATAGACCGCAAGCTTGCCCGCCGGGTAGCGCATCTTGCGGGCCGCCACCAGCGTGTTTTCCAGAATCTCCGGGTCTTCGTTGTAGCTGGGGATGAAGACATCCACCGAGGGAAACTCGTCCAGCCGGGCGGGCAGCGGTGGCGTCGGGCGGCGAATCGGGGCAAAGCAGATGAAGATCCCCAAAAAGTGGACCAGGACTGCATAGACTTCGGCAACGAACAGCAGCATCCCGACCGCGAACGACGCCACGTCGTCGATCGGCGGCAGCGTCCCCTGGCCGCGCCAGAAGATGTAGCGCAACGTCAGCACCACGCTGATGGTGAGGAAGACCGAGTGGGCGATCCTGTTATGGGCGAACACCTTCAAGACCAACATTGCCGCCAGCAGGATGCCGGCCAGCGTCTGTTGGACCTCGAGGGCAAGCGGCAACGCGCATAAAAACACCAAACCGGTCGCCAGCAATGCGAACGCCCAGGTGTCCAGCGACCGAACCACGCGCTCACTGTTCATGGCTAACCTGCCCCATCACGCCAGCCCACGAGGCCCGGCTGCGGCACGCCGGACCACGCGCCACCCCCGACCCGACGGCGATCGCACCAAGAACAGGCGATCCACTGCCGGCGCGTTTGATGTAACTTGTCCGGCCCACCCGAATCAAGTACAAATAACCCGGCGTGATCGATCGATGCATCGGAGTTGTGTAGGCCTCTTCTTCAAATACGCTAAGTTCAAAGCTGCTTGATGACCGAAGATCGTGAAACACCAGCCGCGACCGCAATCAGACAGATTTTCCCACCCAACACCACACGTAAATGGAGAAGGTTCCTGATCCGATACATCACTGAACCCGTATGGACATGGTCGCGTGTTCCAGCAACAAGCTGCAACATTTTTTCTGCAAAAACCTGTAACAACACAGAAAGAAGCTGCAACGACACCACCGTTGACTGACAGATTCGCAGGGGACCCGTGCCCGCCGCGCACCAGCGCTTTCGACCGGCCCCGGTCGGCACCGAATGCCGGCGTGGATTGGGTGATGTTCGGTGTTGAGGGCTCATGCGGACGTGATCGCGACGCCGGGCCGGCGCGGGCGACCAGGGTTGGTGACGCATCCGATGAAACAGGATCGGCCGTTCGGCCAAGCAAAGAGGGGGGATGGGCATGAGGGAATTTGCCGAACTGGGCCGCGGGTTGTTCGACGTCGCGATAGGCGTCGTTACAATACCGGTCCTTGTGTGTTTCGTAGTGTTCGGTATCGTTTTCAACTTACTGAAAAGTTTTCCGATGACGGTGGCATTCGTCTCGGTATTTTATCTGGCGGTGATTTTCAGTCTTTAGTGGAATTGTTTGCGGGGCCGGATAAGAGACGGCCCAAGGTCCAAGCCGGTTGAGGCGGGACACCAGGGTGTGCGCCGTGGGCGCCACGCGGTGGGCCGACACCGGTGCCGCCATATGCGGCCTGACGGCCGTTGCCAGGGGCGCTGCCCCCGACACCCCCGAGAAGGGGGCACCCTTGGTCGGGGGGAATCGGGGGGTGCCCCCCCGTTGAGCTGGGGGCGAAGCCCCCAAAAAGTTGCAACAGGCGCCGGTTTCTACGCCGCCGCGTCGCGCCGCACCAACGCCTCGACCGCCTGCCCGACCAGCTCGCCCAGAATCTCGGCGGTCGGTTGCTCCTTGGTCACCAACCCGACGCTCTGCCCCGCCATCAACGAACCGGTTTCGACATCGCCGTCGATCACCGCGCGCCGCAGCGCACCCGCCCAGTAATGCTCGATCTCGAGCTGGGCCTCCTTCTGACTCAACTCCCCCCGGTTGAAGCGGTCGATCACCTCGCGCTGGCACGCCAGGAAGCCGCGGGTGCCGTCGTTGGCCAACGCACGCACCGGGATCACCGGAAACCGCGGGTCGAGCTGGACCGACGGCATCGCGTCGCGCGCGGAGGCACGGATGAACGCCTGCTTGAACCGCGGATGCGCGATCGACTCGGTGGCGCACACGAACCGGGTGCCGATCTGGACCCCGGCCGCACCCATCTCGAGAAAGGACAAGATCGCCTCGCCGCGGCCGATCCCGCCGGCGACGAACACCGGCACCTCGCGGATCGCCGGCAGGATCTCCTGGGCCAGCACCGAGGTCGCGACCGGGCCGATGTGGCCGCCGGCCTCGGAACCCTCGATCACCAGGGCGTCGATGCCGTCGCGCACCAGCTTGCGCGCGACCCCGAGCGCGGGCGCGAACGCGATCGCGCGCGCGCCGCCGGCGCGGATCCGCCGGATCGCCGCCTTCGGCGGCAGACCGCCGGCGATCACGACATGGCCGACCCGATGCGCGGCGCAGACGTCGATCAGCTCCTCGAGCTTGGGGTGCAGGCTGATCAGATTGACCCCGAACGGCTGGTCGGTCAGGGCCCGGGTCGCCTCGATCTCGGCCGCCAGCAGCTCGGGCGACATCGAGCCGCAGGCGAGCACGCCGAAGCCGCCGCCGTTCGAGATCGCCGAGACCAGGCGCCGCTCCGACACCCAGGTCATCGCGCCGCCCATGACCGCCAGCGGCCGGCCGAGAAACCCCTGGCCCGCCTGCCACAACCGATCGAGGCGGCCCCGTGCCGCCGCGGCCATCACCCCGTCGCGCGCCGCCGCGCCCCCGTCCGCGCCCCCGTCCGCACCCATCGTCAGCCGTCCAGACCGTAGGCGGTGTGAAGCGCGCGCAGCGCCAGCTCGGTATAGTCCTCGGCGATCAGGACGCTGACCTTGATCTCCGAGGTCGCGATCACCTGGATGTTGATCGATTTCTCGGCGAGCGCCCGGAACATCCGCTGCGCCACCCCGGCATGACTGCGCATGCCGACCCCGACCACCGAGATTTTGACCACGTTCTTGTCGGTGACCAGCCGCCGATAGCGCAGGCTTTCGCGCTCGCCCTCAAGGATCTGCTGGGCCCGCGCCAGATCGGCCTTGGTCACGGTGAAGGTGATGCCGGTGGTCTTGCCGTCCTCCGACACGTTCTGGACGATCATATCAACGTTGATCGCCGCTTCGGCGAGCGGGCCGAAGATGCGGGCTGCGACCCCGGGCTGGTCTTCGACACCGATCAGGGTCAGCTTGGCCTCGTCGCGGCTTGCGGTGATGCCGCTGACAACTTCCTGTTCCACGATCTCGTCCTCGTCCACCACCAGGGTTCCGGGCAGGTCGCTGCCGATTTCGGGTGCGAGGCTGGACAACACCTGGAGCCGCACCCGCTCCTTCATCGCAAGCTCGACCGACCGGGTCTGCAGCACCTTGGCGCCGAGCGACGCCATCTCCAGCATTTCTTCGTACGTGATCCGGCCGAGCTTGCGCGCCCGCGCGACGATCCGCGGATCGCTGGTATAAACACCGTCGACGTCGGTGTAGATGTCGCAGCGATCGGCCTCGAGCGCGGCCGCCAGCGCCACCGCCGAGGTGTCGGAGCCGCCGCGGCCGAGCGTGGTGATCCGCCCGCGTGACGACACCCCCTGGAAGCCGGCGACCACCGCAACCTCGCCACCGGCCAGCCGCTCGCGCAGGGTCGCGGTCTCGATCGCGAGGATCCGCGCCTTGGCGTGGACGTCGTCGGTGGTCACCGGAATCTGCCAGCCGAGCCAGGAACGCGCCTGAACCCCCATTGCCTGCAGGGTGATCGCCAACAGGCCACTCGACACCTGTTCACCGGCCGACACCACGGCGTCGTACTCGCGTGCGTCGAACAGGGAGCTGATCTCGGTGCACAGGGCGACCAGGCGGCTGGTCTCCCCGGCCATCGCCGAGACCACCACGGCGACCTGGTGGCCGGCCGCGGCCTCGGCCGCGACTTTGCCGGCGACGTTGCGGATTCGGTCGAGGTCGGCGACCGAAGTTCCGCCGAATTTCTGGACGATGCGTGCCATGGTGCCCGGTCGGGACGCGGGAGACCCCCGCAACCGGCCGTTCGGCACGCCGGCGCATGGGACCGCGCAAGCTTCGGCAGGGGGTGCGGGAAACGGCATGACAGATACCGCGCGGCGAACCGTCGCGCAACACCGTGTCTTGCGGTGGCGGACCGGACCGGCGTGACCTATCTTGAGCCACGCGCGCCGGCGGGGCGACCACCGCGCCCGCCGCCATTCCAAGACTGACCGCTAAACCGAAGGGTCGCCAGACGATGACCGCCGCCACCGGCACCGTCGATGCCGCCGAGATCGACCGCTTTTCCGCGCTCGCCGCCGACTGGTGGGACCCGGCCGGCCGGTTCCGGCCACTCCATGTCCTGAACCCGGTCAGGGTCGGCTACATCCGCGACGCGATCTGCGGCCACCGCGGCGGCGACCCGCGGGCGCCGCGGCCGCTCGAGGGGCTTCGCCTGATCGATGTCGGGTGCGGCGGCGGCCTGATCGCCGAGCCGATGGCGCGGCTCGGCGCCGAGGTGGTCGCGATCGACGCGGCCGAGACCAACATCCGGGTCGCGTCCGACCATGCCGCGACGGTCGGCCTTTCGATCGACTACCGCGCGACCGCCGCCGAGACCGTGGCCGAGAGCGGCGAGCGCTTCGACGTTGTGCTGGCGATGGAGATCATCGAGCATGTCGCCGACGTGCCGCTGTTTCTCGAGACCCTGGCGACGCTGATGAAGCCGGGCGGCCTGGTGGTGCTGTCCACCCTCAACCGCACCGCAAAGTCGTTTCTGGCCGCGATCGTCGGGGCCGAATATGTCCTGAACTGGCTGCCCCGGGGCACCCACGACTGGCGGAAGTTCCTGAAACCGTCCGAGGTCGCGGCGGGCCTGCGCCGGGTCGGTCTCACGGTCGGCGGTCTGACCGGCGTTACCTACAACCCGCTGTTCGACCGGTTCGCGCTCGACCGGCGGGACCTCGGGGTGAACTATATGCTGTGGGCCGAGCGGGGTTAGCCTCTGGACAAGACCAACGGGTGGCGCAGCAAAACCTCCTTCCCCCGCCGTAGGCGGGGGAAGCGACTGTGCTCAAGCAGCGAAGCGGTCGCACAGAGATACAAGGTGTCCGCTCGAGCGGACGGATGGGGGCATACGGCGGCGCCGGCGGCCACCTGCGCCGCCGTAGGCCCCCCTCTAACTCCCCCCACGTGCCGTGGGGGGAGGACCTGTCCCCCGCCTTTCGGTTCAGCTTTGCGGCACCGTCGATGTCGGGGCGCGGGCCTGGGACAGGGCACTCCCGACCGACCGGCGGTGCTCCGACCAAACGGAACGGGTCAACCGGATGTCGTCTCACTCGGTGGTGGCGGCGGGGAGGCGGACCCGGGTGCCGGGCGGCAGCCAGCCGTCGCCGAGCGTTGGGTTGAGGCGGCGCACCAAGGCCAGCGGCCGCTCGGTCACCGCCGCGACCCGGGCGAGCGTGCCGCCCTCGCGCACGAGATAATGCGGTCCGTCGTCCGGTAGCCGGACCGCGGTGCCCGGGCCGAGCCAGGTGCCCCGGAGCGCCGGGTTGAGCCCCTCGAGCCGCTCGAGCCCGACCCCGGTGACCTCGGCGATCTGGCGCAGGATGCCGCCTTCCTGGACGATGTACTGCGGGGCCGACGCCGCGCCCTCAGCGGTCGGCACGGCCGCCGGCGGCGGAGCGGGCGCGGCCGGCGGCGGCGGGGGATCGGCCGGGGCCGGCGCCGGGTCGGCGGCGGCGACCTGAGGGGCCGGGGCGGCCGCCGCGTCGCGCGACAGCCGTTCCAACAGCGCCAGGTTGCCGGCAACCTCGGGCGCGCCGCGGCCCTCGGCGGCCGCCGCGCGCAGCCGCGCCAGCGCCGGCGCGAGCCGGCCCGACAGCGCCAACGACAGGCCGAGGTTGTTCAGCACCGTGACATTGCCCGGCGACAACTCAAGGGCGCGCTGGTAGGCCGCCTGGGCCGCGGCGAAGTCTTCGGCGCGGTCGAGCGCGATCCCGAGCGTCGCCTGCGCCTCCCACATCTCGGGCGCCTCGGCGACCGCGGCCTCGAGTGTCGCGCGCGCCGCGTCGGTGCGGCCGGCGGCGATCTCGGCCTTGCCCTGCTCGACCAGCAAGACCGCGGCGTTGCCGACCGCGGCACGGCTGCGCAGGATCACCGCGATCGCGTCGGCCGGCCGGTCGAGCGCGCGCAACGCCCGCGCCAGACGCACCGCGACCGCGACGTCCGACGGGTCGCGGCCGTGCAGGGTCGCCCAATGACGCGCCGCGGTCGCGGCGTCCCCGGCCTGCTCCGCCTGCACCGCCCCGCGCGCGGCGAGCCGGGACAGCGCCGCCTCCTCGCGCTCCTCCGCGGTCATCAGGCCGTCCACCGCGGCACAGCCGGCAAGCGCCGCCGCGACCGCGACCGCCAGCCCGGCCGAGCGCCGCCGGCCCCGGCCGCCAAGGCTCTTGGAACCCGCTCTGCTCAGTGCCATGATGCGCCCCATCGCTCGCGACGATCTCGGCCGGGCCCCGGGCGGCGCGCCGGCGCGCCATCGGGGTCCCCGCGGTCACCGGCGAGTCTGCGACACAGGCGGCGCCCATGGGTAGGCTTTTTCGAACCGCTCTTACCGCGACCGCGCTCCTGGTCGGCCCCGCGGCGGCCGGCACCTCGGCGCCGTCGGAGATCCGGGTCGAACGCGACAAGGTGGCGATGCTCGAGTTGGCCGCGCCGGCGTCGAGCATCCATGTCGCCAACCCGGCGATCGCCGACGTCGCGGTGGCGTCGGCGCGCCGGCTGTTCGTGCTCGGCCGCAGCCCGGGCCAGACCAACCTGTTCGTGCTCGACGACGCCGATCAGCCGATCCTGGCCGCGACCGTCCTGGTCGAACCGCCGGACCGCCACGCGATCACGCTCCACCGCGGGATCGAGACGTTCGTCTACTCGTGCAACCCGCGCTGCGTCTTGACCGAAGCCGCGGCCCCGGCCGCCGCCGGCGGCAGCGGCGACGCCGGCGCGACGGCGGCCGGCGCGGCTGGCGCGGCCGGCGATGCCGACGCCCCGCTCGACACCAGCGCGGTCGACCCGGACACCGCCGCCGATGTCGCCGCCGACCTGGTCCGCCGTACCCTGAGCGGCGAGACCGGCGACGGCGAAGAATAGCCCGGCGTGCGCGCGGTGCGGCGGGGCGCCACGCGCGCCGGTCGCAACGGCTCGTCATTCGGATTAGCCCCGTGCCAAAATGCCACACGGCGAGGTTGTTTTTTGTGCGTGCGACGTACCGCCGCGGGCAGGGAAAAGGTCACCCGGCCCGGGGGTTCCGCGCCAAATTGAATAAAGAGATGGGGTGGCGGCGGCCGGCCGGCCGCGCCCACGGACGACGCCGGCGGCGGTGTCGCCCATTTGGCCAGCTGTTCGAATTGGCATTTTCGCCGTACCACATCTGGAACATGACCGCGGTGTGCGCATCGACATAGGCCACCGAGGCCCCGTGTGCTCGGCGCGCGATCGCGGTCGGGCCTTGGACCGGGGCGCATGCCGGGTCGGGCCGCTGTCGAGTGGGGGACGGTGATGAAGGTCTTTGGCTGGTTGCGCGGTCGGTCCGACGCGGATCGGGGGAACGGCGCCTTCCCAGGGACGACCCCGGCGCTGGCCGCGGTGGTGCGCACGGCGATCTCGGAAGAGGCCGCGCGCGCCCTGGCTGAAAAGCGGGACCGCGAACGGCTGCATGACGAGCGGGTGCGCGAACGCTTCCGTCACCTGACCAGCGGCGGCACGGCCGCGGCGGTTGCCGGCGCCCCCTGCCCCCCGGCCGAGATCGCCGCACCGCCGCCGGCGGTGGCGAAGTGGGTGCCGTGGCGGAGCCGCGCCGCCAAACCGGTCACGGCACCGGGCGCGATCGCCGCTGGCGGCGCCGTCCCGCGCGAGTGGGTCGATCGTCTGCGCGCCATGTTGGCGGCCGACGCCCAGCCGGCGCCGGCAGCGTCGCCCCCGGCCGCCGGCCGGCCGCCAGGGGCCGCGGGCGCCCCGCGCGGCGGCACCGGCCCGGACGCGCGCGGTCGCGACGAGATCGATCTTGATCTCTACTTTTATCGCTGAGACCGACGCCGGCTGGTCACGGCTGCGGTGGGTCGCGCTCGATCGTGATCAGGTCCGCCAGCTCGCGCAGTAAAAAGATGCCCTGATGCGGCTGCATCAGGTCGAGCGCGTGGGTCGGGCGGTTCCAGCGCACGGTGTAGGCCCGCAGGTAAGGCAGGACCGCGCGGAACGCAGGCTCGTGCGCGGCATAGACCGCGGTGACCAGGTTGCGCGCGACCGCCGCGGCGTCGAGGTCGGCGGCGATCAGCCGGCCGAGTTGGTCGAGATCGGTAAACGCCTTCACGCTCACGATCGGGCCGGGATACTCGATCGCCGGCTCGGCCGCGGTGAGCGGGACCACGCTGCCGCGCAGCCCGACACCGCCGGCGTCGGCGTCGGCGTCGGTCGGGACGCACCGGGCGTACCCCGACTTGCCGCGCCGGGCGAGCTCGGCCAGGCACGCCGCCTGATCGGCCGCGGCGACCCGACCGAACACGACCTCGTCCGCGGTCAGCCGGTCCAGCGCCGCGGCGAGCCGGTCGATCGTCTGGCGGAGCCGGCCGTGATCGACATAGACGATGTCGGTCGAAATACAGTCCTTACCGCGATTGGTCGCAACCGCTGCGGCGATCTCGGGGATCGCGCGGTCGAGATCCGCCCCGGGCAGCAGGACCGCGCTTGAAAAGCCGGTGCCGAAGCGGATGAGCCGGCGCGGCGTGCAGCGGTCGAGCAGGAGGCGGCTGAGATGCGCGGTGGTCGCGTTGGTGCCGAACATGACATAGGTCCAGCCGTCCTGCGCAAGCGCGCCCAACGCCTCCGGCGTCGCCGGGGTGTTGAGCAGGCTGAGCGACCGGGCGAGCGGGTGGGCGGGCGACGCCCCGCGCTCGCTGAGCGCGCGCGCGATCGCCCGCACCAGGTCGTGGACCACCAGCCCGGCGCCGCCGTGGCGACTCGGCCGCAGGATCACCGCGTTGCGGGCCAACCAGGCCTGGACCGGGACGAACAGGGTTTCGGCGAGCGAGTTGCCCGGCAGCAACCCGACCACCGGCGCGGTCTGGCGTAGACCGACCGACGCCGGCAGTTCGCTGCCGGCGCGACCGAGCGCGCGCGCAACCAACCCGTCGCACGCCCGGGCCCACGCCTTGAGCGCGTCGAACTCCGCGCGGAGATGCGCGACGCTGGCGCCGCCGAGCCGGGACAGGGTCGCCACCAGCCGTTCGTCGACCATGAAATGGTCCATCGCCGCCCGGATCACCGCGACGATCTCGGGCACCGGCACCCGGTCCAGGTCGGCCTGGCAGGCACGGGCGGCGTCGAGCGCGGATTGGACCGTTTGCCGGCCGGGATAGTCCACCCGCCCGATCGGCTCCCCGTCGAGCGCCGTCAGGGGATAGCCGTCGGACCCTGGGGGCTCGACCACCGACCCCGCGACCAAGTTGGGGAGGGTCACGCCTGCGGGCGTCGCCCCGGTCGTCCGGGTCCCGACCAGGCCGGACAGCCGGTCGGCCTGGCTGCGCACGGTCGGGTGCTTGAGCACGAAGTCCACGGGCAGGGCGAGCGCGAACGCGCTCTCCAGGGCCAGCGTCAGGGTCTCGACCTTGAGCGAGTCGCCGCCGGCGTCCCAGAACCGGGTGGTCTCGTCGGGCGGCCAGCGGCCGGTGATCTCACGCCACACGCGCGCGACCCCGCCGGCGATCGCCCCGGACGCGGCCGGCGGCGCCCCGCCGCCCGCGTCCGCCGCGGCCGGTGGGGGCGCGGGCAGGGCGGCACGGTCGATCTTGCCGTGCGCGGTCAGGGGAAACGCCGGCACCGCGACCATGGCGGCGGGGATCATGTAGGCCGGCAGACGCACGGCGAGCTGGTCGCGCAGCCGCGCCGGCGGCGGGGCGCCGGCGGCCGCGACCCAATACGCGACCAGCCGGGTGGTGCGCTCGCCGCCGTCACCGCCGCCGTCGTCGTCGCGGCCGACCACCACCGCGTCCTCGACCCCGGGCAGGGCCTTGAGCGCCGCCTCGACCTCGCCCAACTCGACCCGATGCCCGCGGACCTGCACCTGGGCGTCGATCCGGCCGAGAAACGTGAGCGTGCCGTCGGGCAGCGCGCGCACCAGATCGCCGGTGCGGTAGTGGCGCTCCTGCGGCAAGCCGCTGTCGGCCGCCGGCACAACGAAGCTGCCGGCGGTGCGCGCCGGGTCGTTGCGGTAGCCGCGCGCAAGCCCGGTGCCGCCGATCCACAGCTCGCCCTCGCCGCCCGCCGGCACCGGTCGGCCGTCGGCGCCGACCACCCGGCAGGTCGCCCGGTCGATCGGGGTCCCGATCGGCGGCAGCGGGGTCGGCCCCGCCACCACCGGAACCCGATAGGAGGTCGTGAGCACCGAGGCCTCGGTCGGGCCGTAGAGGTTGACCAGACGGAACGGCAACCCGGGCGGTGGATAGGCGCGCAGCCGGTCGCCGCCGGTCCACAGCAGCCGCAGGCAGGCGTCGTCCGGCCACGCCGCCGCGCACAACCGCCCGATCAAGGGGGTCGGCAGCCACGCCACCGTGATCCGGTGGCGGACCAGCCAGGGCGCGAGCCCGGTCACCTGGGTGCGCACGGCGTCGTCGACCACATGCAGCGACGCCCCGGCGAACAGCGCCGGCCAGATCTCGAGCACCGTCGCATCGAACGCCGGGGCCGAATACAGGATCGATCGGTCGGCCGGGGTCAGACCGGCCTCGCGCCGGCACCAGGCCGCCATGTTGACCGGACCGCGATGCTCGACCTCGACCCCCTTGGGGCGACCGGTCGACCCCGAGGTGTAGATCACATAGGCAAGGTCGCGGTCGGTGACCGGGACGCCGAGGTCGTCGCACCGGTGCGCGGCGATCAAGGACCAGTCCTGATCCAGGAATAAAAATTTCAGCCCATCGTGTTTTTCGATCCTGTCTGCGAGCGAGCTTATGGTCAGCACAATGTCTGCGCCCGCGTCCGCGATCATGAATGCCTGACGCGCCTTGGGATAGTCGGGATCGATCGGGGTGTAGGCGGCGCCGCTTTTCAAGACACCGAGGATCGCCACCAGCATCTCGATCGATCGTTCAAGACCGAGCGCGACAACCGAACCGCGATCGACCCCGAGCTGGCGCAGGTGGCGCGCCAGTTGGTTGGCCTTGGCATTCAACGCGGCATAGGTGACCGAGCGGTCGCCCCGGCAGACCGCCAAGCCGTCCGGGGTGCGGCGCACCGTGTCTTCGAACCGACTGCAGAGCGTGTCGGCGTCCCCGGACCGACCGGGCGCGCGACGGGTGGTCGGGCGGGCATCGTCGGCGTCGACGAAGGTCGATGGGTGCTTGGCTATGGTCATCGCGGGTCATCGCGTCGGCAGTGGGTCGTGGTGGTGAGCCGGCGCCGGGGGCGACGACACCCGGCCGCCCTCCCGGTCCGCCGGCGCTGTCCGGCGCCGTCAAAAAGACAGTTGTCGTCCGATCTGACGGAGCGCATGAGATCAACAAGAAGATGGCAATTTTTAATCGAGTATGGTGGCATGATAGATTGACACCGGTCGGTGCCTGCGCTCCAAGCAAGCGGGTCTGTATGTGTACCACCGGTCGAGAAGGATAAGCAGTCATTTGCATTGAGTCAAGAATAAGTATTTGAACAAGATGCCATCTCGAATCGAATGATCGAAACTGGGGTTCTCTGGAACCAATCTTGAATGCCTGAGGCATCTCAACAGAATACGATCGTGTGGATGGCGAGTGCGATCGGTTGGCGGTTTTTGGATCGATCCTGGCGCTCGCCCCGGGCTCGGCCGCGGTGCCGGGCCGGGCTTGCTATCCGCTGGTCAATCCGGTCGAGATCTCGGATGATCGGCCGGCCCGTCGTTTTGCGAGAGGTGCCATGCGCGCTGCGGTGATCGTGTTTCCCGGCTCGAACTGCGACCGCGACGTCGCGGTGGCGCTCGAGCGGATCTGCGGCCGGGCGCCGGCGCGGGTCTGGCACCGGGATCGCACCTTGCCGGCGCTCGACCTGATCGTGCTGCCGGGCGGCTTTTCCTATGGCGACTATCTGCGCGCCGGCGCGATCGCGGCGCGCGCGCCGATCCTGGGCGCGGTGATCGACGCCGCGGCGCGCGGCGTGCGCGTGCTCGGCATCTGCAACGGCTTTCAGATGTTGACCGAGTGCGGGCTGTTGCCGGGGGCGCTGCTCCGCAACCGCGGCCTCAAGTTCGTCTGCCGCACGGTCGGGCTCGCGGTCGGGGCGACCGACAGCGCGTTCACCGCCGGCTGGCGTGCGGGCCAGGTGATCCGGCTGCCGGTCTCCCATGCCGACGGCAACTATGTGGTCGAGCCCGAAACCCTGGTGGCGCTGGAGGGCGAGGGCCGGATCGCGTTTCGCTATGCCGGCGACAACCCGAACGGCTCGACCGGCGACATTGCGGGCGTGTTCAACCCGGCGCGCACCGTGCTCGGCCTGATGCCGCACCCGGAGCGCGCGATCGAGCCGGCGCACGGCGGCACCGACGGGGCGGCGATGTTCCGCACCCTGGCGGCGGCCCTGACATGACCGGGGACCGGACCGGGCAGGGGACGGCGGCGATGACGCGCACGAAACCGGCCGAAGACCCGACGGTGACCGCCGCGCTGGTGGCCGAACACGGCCTGGCCGCGGACGAGGCGGTGCGGCTCGACGCCATGCTGGGGCGGACGGCGAGCTGGACCGAGCTTGGGATCGTCTCGGCGATGTGGTCGGAGCATTGCTCTTACAAATCGTCGAAACGCTGGCTGAAAACCCTGCCGACCACGGCACCCTGGGTGATCTGCGGGCCGGGCGAGAACGCGGGCGTGATCGACCTCGGCGACGGTCTGGCGGCCGTGTTCAAGATGGAAAGCCACAACCACCCGTCGTTCATCGAACCCTATCAGGGCGCGGCGACCGGGGTCGGCGGCATCCTGCGCGACGTCTTCACCATGGGCGCACGGCCGGTCGCCAACCTCAACTTCCTGCGCTTCGGCCGGCCCGAGCATCCCAAGACCCGCCACCTGGTCGCCGGCGTGGTCGCCGGGATCGGCGGCTACGGCAACTGCGTCGGCGTGCCGACCGTGGGCGGCGCCACCGGGTTCGATCCCGCCTATGACGGCAACATCCTGGTCAACGCGATGACCGTCGGGGTCGCCGACGCCAACCGGATCTTCTATTCGGCCGCCGCCGGGGTCGGCAACCCGGTGGTCTACGTCGGGGCGCGCACCGGCCGCGACGGCATCCACGGCGCGACCATGGCGTCGGCGGAGTTCTCCGAAGATGCCGAGGCCAAGCGCCCGACCGTCCAGGTCGGCGACCCGTTCACCGAAAAGCTGTTGATCGAGGCGTGTCTGGAGCTGATGGCGACCGACGCGATCGTCGCGATCCAGGACATGGGCGCGGCGGGTTTGACCTCGTCGGCGGTCGAGATGGCGGGCAAGGGCGGGCTCGGCATCGAGCTCGACCTCGACCTTGTCCCGACCCGCGAGCCCGGCATGACCGCGTACGAGCTCATGCTGTCGGAAAGCCAAGAGCGCATGCTGATGGTGCTGGCGCCCGACCGCGCCCCGACCGCGCGCGCGATCTTCGAAAAATGGGGCCTGGCGGTCGCCGAGATCGGCCGCCTGACCGACACCGGCCGCCTGATCGTACGCCGCGGCGGCGCGGTCAAGGCCGACCTCGAACTGGCACCGTTGGTCAACGAAGCACCGCTCTACGACCGCCCGTGGGTCCGCCCGCCGCCACCGGCCCCGCTTGACCCGGGCCACGCCGACCGCCCGCTCGCCGACCCGGCGGCCGCGCTCAGCCGTCTCCTGGCCGACCCCGATCTCGCGTCCAAGCGCTGGATCTGGGAGCAATACGACAGCCAGGTCGGCGCCGACACTGTGATCGGCCCGGGCGGCGCCGACGCGGCGGTGGTCCGCCTGCACGGCACCCAGCGTGCGCTCGCGATGACCACCGACTGCACCCCGCGCTACTGCGCCGCCGACCCGGAGACCGGCGGCCGCCAGGCGGTCGCCGAGGCCTGGCGCAACCTGTGCGCGGTCGGTGCCCGCCCGCTCGCGGTGACCGACAACCTCAACTTCGGCAACCCGGAAAAGCCGGAGATCATGGGCCAGCTGGTCGGCTGCATCCAAGGCATGGCCGAGGCGTGCCGCGCCCTCGACCTGCCGGTGGTCTCGGGCAACGTCAGCCTGTACAACGAGACCGACGGCCGCGCGATCCTGCCGACCCCGACGATCGGCGCGGTCGGGCTCATCGACGACTGGGCGCTCGCGACCGGCCTCGCCCTGACCCGCGCCGACGCGACCGTGCTCCTCGTCGGCGGGACGGGCCCCGGGCATCTCGGCCAATCGCTCTATCTTCGCGTGTTCGGGGGCCTGACCGCCGGCCCGCCGCCGCCGGTCGACCTTGCGGCCGAGCGCCGCGCGGGCGAGTTGATCCGCACCCTGATTGCGGCCCGCCACATCTCCGCCTGCCACGACCTGTCCGACGGCGGCCTGTTGGTCGCCTTGGCCGAGATGGCGCTGGCCGGCGACCTCGGCGTCACCCTCGCTTTGCCGGCGTCCGACCTGACCGCCGGCCGCCTGTTCGGCGAGGACCAGGGCCGTTATCTGGTCGAGACCGCCGCCCCCGACGCCGTGCTCGCCGCGGCGGCCGCGGCCGGCGTCCCGGCCCGCCCGCTCGGCCGCACCGGCGGCACCGCGCTCACGATCGGCGACGCCGCCCGGGTCCCGCTGGCCGACCTGCGCGCGCTCCACGAAGGCTGGCTGCCGGCCTGGATCAAAGCCACGTAGCAAGGTCGGGGCGATCGGCCGGCGCGCCCGCTCGGTTCGCCCCACCGTTTGCGGGCCGATCGCCCCGACGATCGGCGGCGCCGTCGCCGTCGGGTCTCGGTCCTGCACCCGACCTTTCGGGAACTCAGCTTTTTACCGTGCCCGCGCCGCCGAAATGGCCACCAAGCTCATAGTTCGGCATGTGTCCGACCCTCTGGCTGTGCCCCGTTGATCGGCGGTATCATAACACTCGCTGTCCCATCGGTCACCCGGGCGGGCGAAATCGGGGCAACCGCTCCGCCGCGGGAGGGACCTTCGGAGCCTGAATTTTATTCAAGCGCAAATCAATCAATTCAAACTTGACGGCGGTCGGCCGTCCGGTCACTCTGCCCGCGGTGGAATCAGTCGGGAGCCGGCCGATGAGCGACCACACATCGCGTGTGGTCTTGACGCGGTACTATGCGGTCAAGGCCCTGGAGCGTGTGATCCCGCACCTGAAACCCGGGTTTCAGACCCTCACGCGGCAGGTGATCGGCGCGCTGGCGGAGGATGGCCAAGTCCGGGTCAAGGACCTGCACGAGGTCCTGTTTGCCGCCAGCACCACGGCCGGCGCCAACGCCTCGCTCAACCGCCTGATCGCCACCCTCAACAAGGCGGCGGACGACAACGGCATCGCGGTGACGGTCGCGATCACCGCGGCCAAGCGGGTCGGGGCCGACAAGCGCTGGGTGTGGGTCGAGGGCGAGGCGGGGTTGCCGGCGGAGCCGCACACCGGCGACCTCAACGCGGTCCCGCCGGCGCAGCGGCGCACCGACCAGCGGGGTGTGGTGCTGAACCGACCGGTGGTCCTGATCACCTTCAACGCGCACGAGACCGCGGCGGTGCGGGCGGCGTTCGCGGGCGGCGCGCAGGTGCCGCGCACGGACGCCGGCGGGGCGTTCCCGATCGCCGACCTCGGCAGCCACGGCGGCTGGGAGGTCCGCCACCTGGTGGGCGAGCAGGGCCGGCTCAACGCCAACGCGGCGGCGGCCGAGGCCTTGCGCAGGCTGTCGCCCGCCGCACTCGTCGCGGTCGGGATCGGGTTCGGGATCGACCCGACCAAGCAACGGATCGGCGACGTCCTGGTCTCGGATTATGTGCGCGATTACGAGACCGGCCGGGTCAACCCGGACGGCAGCTTCACCGCGCGCGGCGGCAAGGCGCGCGCGGCCGACTGGCTGCTCCGCCGCATCCGCACGCTCGACCACACAAAGGCGGACTGCGCGGTGTGGCCGCGGGTGCGGATCGGCACGTTCATGTGCGGCGACAAGCTGTTGGACCATCGCCCGACCCGCGACGCCCTGCTGGCGATCGAGCCCGAGGCAATCGGCGGCGAGATGGAGGCGGCGGGCATCGAGGCCGCGTGCCGCGAGGTCAAGGTCGACTGGATCGTGATCAAGGGCATCTCCGACTGGGCCGACGGCGGCAAGACCACCGCGACCAAGGACCCGGACCAACGGCTTGCGGCCGACAACGCCGCACGGGTGGTCAAGGCGACGCTGGAGATGGGCCCGCGCGACCCGGCCGATCCGGCGCCGTCCGACCCGGTGCCGGCACAGCCGCCGCCACCGATCCGCCCCGACCCGGTGCTGCGGGATCGGCACGCGTTGCCCGAGGGACATTTTCTGGACGACGCCAAAGGCCGCACCTTCACGCTCCACCGCGACGATCTCAAGATCACCCCGCTGGCCCCGGACGGCGAATGCGGGGAAAGCGTATTGCCCTATCTCCGCGACTGGATCGACGGTCGCAACGAACCGCCGCTGCTCGCCCTTCTGGGCGAATATGGCATGGGCAAGACCATCACCTGCCAGCAACTGGCGCTGGAGTTGGAGGCCAAGCGCAAGGCGGACGCGCGCCGGCCGCTCGCGCTCTATTTCGATTTGCGGCTGGTCACCGTCAACCGGCAGCAGGGTCGGGTTCCGACGCTCGACGAGACGCTGACCGAATGCATGGTGCGCGGCTGGCACGACCTTGGCGACGGCCGGGGCTTGACGGTCGACCAGGTGCACGCCTGGATCGCCCAGGGCGCGGTCGTGATTTTCGACGGTCTGGATGAGGTGCTGGTCAAGCTGAGCGGCTATGACGGCCAAGTGTTCACCAATAGCCTGCTCAAGCTGATCGCCGATACCCGGGCCCGGGAGCGGCACGACAACAAACCGCGGCACCTGAAAATGATGATCGCGTGCCGGACCGAGTATTTTCCGACCCTGCGCGCCCAGCAGACCCACTTCACCCAGCAGGACCGCGGCGAGCTCGGCGCGCCGCAGTACCGGGCGCTCTTGCTGCTGCCGTGGACCGAGGACCAGGTGCATCGCTACCTGACGGCCGCGTTGCCGGACGAAGACCCCGACCGGGTGCTCGAGACCATCCACGCGGTGCACAATCTGACCGAGCTGTCGGCGCGCCCCTACACGCTGAAACTGGTCGCGCAGTACATCCCCGAGCTCGAGCAGCTGCGCGCCGCGGGCCGGCCGGTTCAGGGCGTCACCCTCTACCGCGCCATGGTGCAGCGCTGGGTCGAGCGGGACCAGGGCAAACATGCGATCCTGCCCGAGCACAAGATGCGCCTGGTCGCCGATCTGGCCGCGCATCTGTGGCGCCACGGGCGCAACGACCTGCCGGCGGTCGAGGTGCAGGCCTGGTTCCACGACTGGCGCGACGGCCGGCCCGATCTCAAGCGCTACACCCAAATGCCGGTCGAGCAACTGGAAGAAGACCTGCGCACCGCGACCTTCCTGCGCCGGCGCGACGAGGCCGGCGGCAGCACCTTCCGGTTCGCCCACACCTCTTTGTTCGAATTCTTCCTGGCCGACCATTTGGCCCGGGCGCTGGCTTGCGACCGTCCGGCCGACTGGGAGCTGCCGGTGCCAAGCGCCGAGACGCTCGACTTTCTCGGCCAGATGCTGGCGGAAGACCCTGGCGTGCGATCGCGCCTCGACGGCTGGCGAACCCGGTGCCGGCCGAGCGCGGGCGTTCTGCTGCTGGCCTATGCGCTACGCGCCCGGGCCCGCGGCTGGCCGGAGCCGCTGCTGCACGGCATCGACCTCGGCGATGCCGACCTCAAGGGATGGGTGGTCGATGGCGGGACCGGCGGGCTGAACCTGGGCCCCGCCACGCTGACCGGGGCCGATCTGCGCCACGCCGAACTGACCGGCCTCGGGCTCGTGGGCGCCGATCTTCGCGGGGCCAAACTTGATTTCGCCGCGTTGACCGACTGCGCGCTGGCCGCGGCGGGGTTCGAGGACACCAGCTTGACCGCAATCGTATTCCGTCGGTGCGGCTTGGTCGACACCCGTTGGACCGGCGCTGCGGGCACGCGCCCGGAATGTCTTCTGCACCACCCGGGTCGGGAGCGGTCAGCCGTTCCCGATCCGGATTGGCTCGGAAGTGCCGGCAATAATATTGCTAGCCCAATGATAGAAAATATTGCACCAGATTCGACCGCCTTCGGCGGCCGATGGGTCGCCTTGCTACCCGGACACCAAGGAACGGTCAACGCCTGCGCCTTCGCCCCAGACGGGCGCCGCATCGCCTCGGCAAGCTCCGACAAAACCATCCGCCTCTGGGACGCCCAGACCGGACAACACATCGCGACACTCAACGGACAC
>JANQHG010000133.1 GCA_028277115.1 Azospirillaceae bacterium | reverse complement strand
CGCTCGTCGCTGTCATGCGGAAACTCCTCGTCATCCTCAACGCCATGCTCAAGACGCATACCTCCTGGCAGCCAAAAACCACCTAAGACGGTTGCTACGATTGTTTCGGCTGGGGGGGGACCGGCTTCAGATCGCGCTCCGCGAGACCGGGCTCGATGCGGAGACCTTCCCGGACGACAACATCTATTCGCTTGATGATGTTTTGGATGGTAGCGCTTGGCCGTAATCCGATACAACGGCGTATCGCTCCGGTCTTCCGTCGCGGTAGACGCTGTCAGCGACACAGGTAGGTTGGGGCGATCGGCCGGCACCAAACGGCCGGTTTGCATGACCCTTGCCGAGGCCGATCGCCCCAACATCGGCGGTGCCGCCCGCTGAACCGCCGATGTCGGGGCGCGGGCTTGAAACACCACTCGCCCGACCGACCGGTGCTTTTTGCCGTGAGGCACGGCGCCGGTCCTGCGGGAGACCGAGCGGCCAACGCCCCGCGCTTTTCTTTTAAGGCCCCGCGGCGGCGAAGCGGAGTGCCTCTTCGGCGGCGCGGACCAGGGCCTTGGCCTTGTTCAGGCTTTCTTGGTACTCCGCCTCGGGGTCGCTGTCGGCGACCACGCCGCCGCCGGCCTGGAGATAGATCGTCTCGTCCTTGATCACGGCGGTGCGCAGCGCAATGCAGGTGTCCATGCTGCCGTTGGCCGCGAAATAGCCGACCGCGCCCGCGTAGACGCCGCGGCGGGTCGGTTCGAGCTCGTCGATGATCTCCATCGCCCGGATCTTGGGGGCGCCTGAGACCGTGCCGGCCGGGAAGCCGCCGATCAGGGCATCGACCGCGTCGTGTTTGGGGTCAAGCGCGCCCTCGACGTTCGAGACGATGTGCATGACGTGCGAGTAGTACTCGACCACCATCTGCTCGGTCACCGTCACCGTGCCGATCTTGGCGACCCGGCCGACGTCGTTGCGCCCGAGATCGAGCAGCATCAAATGTTCCGCCACCTCCTTGGGGTCGGCGACCAGGTCGGCCGCGAGCGCGCGGTCCTCGGCCGGGGTCGCGCCGCGGCGGCGGGTGCCGGCGATCGGGCGGATCGTCACCTTGCCGTCGCGCACCCGCACCAGGATTTCCGGGCTCGAACCGACGATGCAGAAATCGCCCAGGTTCAAATGGAACAGGAACGGCGACGGGTTGAGCCGGCGCAGCGCCCGGTAGAGCGCGAACGGCGGCAGGCGGAACGGCAGAGACAAACGTTGGGACGGGACGACCTGGAAGATGTCGCCGGCGCGGATGTACTCCTTCGCGCGCTCGACCATCTCGTGGTACTCGGCACGGCTGCGGTTCGAGACCGGCTCGGGCAGCGCCGGCATGACCTCGGGGCGTTCGCGCCGGTAGGGCAGGTTGCGGGACAGGTCCGAGACCACGTCGGCCAGGCGCTCGCGGGCGCGGTCGTGGGCCGCCGCGGCGCCGACCTCGGGGTCGGGCCACACCGGGGTCACCACCGTGATCAGGTTCTCGATGCCGTCGAACACCGCCATGACGGTCGGGCGCATCAGGACGGCGTCGGGGACGCCGAGCTCGTCCGGGTTGGCGTCCGGCAGCCGCTCCATCAGCCGGACCATGTCGTAGCCGAGATAGCCGATCAGAACCGACGCCATCGGCGGCAGGTTCGCCGGCAGCTCGATCCGGGATTCCTTGAGCAGAGCGCGCAGCGAAGCGAGCGGCGGCTCGGGGCAGGCGGTGAAGGTCTCCAGATCGAAGCGCGCCTGGCGGTTGATCTCGGCCGCGCCGCCGCGGCAGCGCCAGATCAGGTCGGGCTTGAGCCCGATCAGCGAGTAGCGGCCGCGGATCGAGCCGCCCTCGACCGATTCCAACAGGCACGAATAGGGGCGGTCGTCGGCGAGCTTGAGCATCGCCGACACCGGGGTCTCCAAGTCCGCGACCAGCGTGGTCCAGACCACCTGCGGCCGGCGCGCCTCGTAAACGGCGTGGAACTCGGTCCGGTCGGGCCAGCTGTGCACGGGCGGTCTCCTTGACGGACGGTCACAACCACCGGCGCGCGCGGGTCGCCGTCAGCCCCGGACGCGGTCATTCACGGGAGGGCAAAGGTCTCGGCCAGAAGCTCGCGGTCGATCGACACGTCGTGGCGCCCGCGCAGAGCCTCCAGGAACTGCGCCACCAGGTCGCTCGCCAAGCCCTGGTTGACCGTCGCGGTCACCGGCGCCAGGGCCGCATCGGGCGCATCCGGGTCGGCCGGGATGATCTCGGTCAGGTCGAGCACCAGCCGGCCGCCCGAAGCCGCGGGCGCCGCGGCGGCCTCGCCGGGGGCCAGCGTGAACAGGCGCGCGAGCGCCGCCTCCGATAGCAGTTCGGCGTCGCGGTCGCCCGTGCCGTCGCCGTCGCGGGTCACCGGGCCGATCGCGACCGCGGGGTGGCCGGTCTGCTCGGCCAGCGCCGCCACCGTGGCGCCGGCGGCCAGGCGCTCGACCAGGGTGTCGGCGGCGGTCGCGGCTTGCTCGCGCTGCTGCTCGGCGCGCCAGTCGGCGAGCACGGCGTCTTTGACCTCGTCGAACGGGCGCAGTGTCGGCGGGGTGATGCCGTCTATGCGGACCACGAAGAAATCGCCGGCTTGCGTTTCGGTGACCAGGCTCTGGCCGCCGGCGTCGAGGTCGAACGCCAAGGCGACCACCTCGGCAGCGTCGGCCAGCGCGACCGGGGCGCCGTCCGGGCCGGTGCCGTCGGCGTCGATCGCCGCGATCTTGGTCACTGGCAGCCCGAGCTCGGACGCCGCGACGTCGAGCGCGGTGCCGCCGGCCAGCCGGTCGTCGAGCCGGTTGGCCTCTTCGTACATCAGGTCGATCGCGCGCTCGCGCCGGACCTCATCCAGAACCTGGTCGCGCACCTCGGCGAAGTCCGCGGTGCTGCCCGGGGTCACCGCGGCGACGCTGACCACGTGCCAGCCGAGCAGCGACTGCACCGGGCCGCCGATCTCGCCGGCCTCGAGCGCGAACGCGACCGCGCCGAACGCGGGCAGTTCGTTCTCGGTGACGTCCTCGAGCGTCACCGCGGACTGGCCCGCCGCCTCTGCCGCGGTGTCCAGGCTGCCGGCCGCGCGCGCCGCCGCGGCGAGCTCGCGCGCCAGCGGTTCGGACGACAGCACGACCTGGCGGATCGTCCGGCGTTCGGGCTGGACGAACTCGTCGGCGCGGGTGTCGAATGCCTCGCGCAGCTCGTCCTCGGTGACCGCGATCCGGTCGGCAAAGGCGTCGGCGTTCAACGACACCACGGTCAGCGCGCGATAGGCCGGTGCGGTGTAAGAGACCGGATGGTCCCGGTAAGAGCGGCGCAGCACCTCGGGGTCGGTCGGCTCGTCGATCGCAATTGTGCCGGGACGGATCACCAGGGCATCCGCGGTGCGCCGCTCGGCCCGGTGGCGGTAGAGCGCCTTGACCAAGGGCGTCGGGGCCCGCACCGGCTCGACCACCGCGCGCACCAGCAACTCGCGCGCAAGCTCCTCCTTCATAAGCGCGACGTAGCCGGCCTCGGTCAAAGAGTTGGCGCGCAGGATCTGGCGGAACAGCGCCGGGTCGAACCCACCGGCGGGGTTGCGGAACGCCGGCTGCGCCTCGATGGTCGCGCGGACCAGGTCGTCGCCGATCTGAAGCCCGGCCTCGCGTGCCGCCAGTTGGAACAGGGCGCGTTCGATCAGGGTGTTGAGGGCCCGGTCGACCAAGCCCAGTTGGCGTGCTTGTTCGGCGTCGAACTCGCCGCCGAACAGCGGGGCGAAGCGGCGGACCTGCTTGTTGAATTCGTTTTGGACCTCGCCGGCGCTGATCTCGAACGGGCCGACCGTGGCGACGATCGACTGAGGGCTGGCGCCGCGGAAGATATCGCCGATGCCCCAAACCGCAAAGCTCGCGATCAAGAGAATGAACAACCCCTTGGCAACCCAGGAGCCGACGGTACCACGAATGGACTGGAGCATGAGTTCGCGCGTGCCGGCAACGGGTCGGGGAGCGAGGGCGCGATCATACCGGCGCGGGCCGGGGGCGGCAACCGCGTTTTGGGGCCAGGATCCCCGATCACCCCACTGGGGGTCCGGTGGGATAGGGGTGCGCTCGGCCGTTTTGGGGTCGCGTGGGCGGTTTATGACGAACGCAGATGAG
>JANQHG010000131.1 GCA_028277115.1 Azospirillaceae bacterium | reverse complement strand
GCCCGTGGCATGGCCGTCCACCCGGCACCCGTGCCGCGACCCGCTGGCGTTGCTCTGGCCGCAGTGCCGGCCGGTGCCGGCGCCCGACCTGCTCACCGCGGTCACGAATGCCGACGATGGGGTCGGCCGCCGCACTCTTGCGGCATCGCTCGCGGGCCTTGCCGCCGCGGCGGCCGGGGTCGCCATCCTCGGCGCCCTGGAGGCGGCCGATTTCACCCATCGGGTTGCCGCCGCGCGGCAAGAGGCGATCGGCATCTTCCGACGGGCCCTGCCCGACCAAACCGCGATCTTGGACCCGCGGCGGCAGATGCAGCTCCGCCTCGATCAGGTTCGGCAAGGACGCACGGACGCAGAACGGCTGGCCGCGATCGTGCTTGCGCTCGACGCGGCGCTCGCCGCGGACCCCGGCCTGCGGGTCCGCTCGATCGTCCTCGACGGCGACGGCTATCGTTTGGTGATGAGCAAACCCGCGCCGGACCTGGCCCGACGGCTGGGCGGCGCGGTCGAGCCCGGCGGATCGTCCGTCCGGGTTGCGCGGTGACGACCGGGAGACGCCGACCGCATGGCACGCGAACGACTTGCCTGGCTGATGCTGCCGGTCGCGGTGGCCGCGATCCTTGGCCTTTGGCACGATGGGCGGCAGCGGTCCGCCGGCCTTGCCGCCACCCTTGCGGCGGAGCGGGAGACCCTGGCCTGGCTCAAGAAGGCGGCCGCCGAGTTGGGACCGCCCGCCGCATCGCAGCCGACGGCCGAGTTGGCGACGGCCGAGTTGGCGGCGGCGGTGGTCCGCGACGCCGGTCTGCCGGTTGACGCCATCACGACGACGGCCCCGTCGGCGCGCGAGGCGGTCGCTACGGTCGACGGTCTGCCGGCCGCCGCGTTCTTCGGGATCATCCATCGCCTGATGGCGCATCCGGGCCTTCGCGTCCACAGCTTCTCGGCGCGTCCGGTGCCGGACACCGCGGGCCGGTTCTCGGGACGGATCGTCGTGCGTGTCAACCGTTGACCCAGTTTTCGCAAAAGTTGCGTCATTCCGTCGCAACAAATTCGTCGTATTACTTTCTGGTGCCCGTGGTGTCGGTATTGAGTATCCATGCCCCCCGCATCCAGTCGAAGGACATTGGTTTGGGAGAGGGGACAATGGCGGACGACAATTTGCAGACCAAGGATGATGCCGACACCGCGGCGGCGCTGCAGTTTAGACCGGTTCCACGGCGGACGGTGCTGCAGTCGGCGCTGGCGATCGGCGTTTCGTCAGTGGCGCTTGGCGCCTGCAACGATGACGGGTCTTCCGGCACCACGGTTGAGTTCCTGCACGGTGTTGCGAGCGGCGACCCGCTGTCGAACAGCGTCATTCTTTGGACCCGGGTCACGCCGTCGGACGCGACCGCGGTCACGGTCAATTGGGAGATCTCCCCCAATTCGGACCTGAGCGATCCGGTCAACGGCGGCTTCATTGAGACCAGCGACGAGGTTGACTATACGGTCAAGGTCGATGCCACCGGTCTCGAGCCCGACGCCACCTATTATTATCGGTTCACCGTCGGCGACACCCAGTCCACGATCGGCCGCACCAAGACCCTGCCGGCCGCCGGGGCCGCGGTGTCCGAGGCCCGGCTGGTGCTGCTGTCGTGTTCCAACCACCCCAAGGGATTTTTCAACGTCTACGCCGCCCTTGCCAATCTTCAAGGCACCAGCGACGAGCCGGACGTTTTGCTCCATGTCGGCGACTATATCTACGAGTACAGCCGCGACGGCTACGCGACCACCGCCAACAGCGATCCGCGGACCGGCGACGTTCGCAGCGCGGAACTGGTCCCGGATGCCGAGTTGATCACGGTCGAGCAGTACCGCCAGCGCCACGGCCTTTACAAGTCCGACCCGGACAGCCAGGCGGCCCACCGCCTTTATCCTTTGGTCGCGGTCTGGGATGATCACGAGGTCGCGAACGACTCCTATCGGGACGGTGCGGAGAACCACACGCAAGGCGCCGAGGGAACCTGGACCGAGCGTCGCGCCGCCGGTCTGCGCGCGTTTTTCGAATGGCTGCCGATCCGCGACCCGGCGGGCGGCTTGCCGTCCCTGACCGCGGCCGAGCCGCCGACCGCCTACCGCAGTTTCGACTTCGGCAGTCTTGCCCGGGTGATCATGCTTGACACCCGCGTGGTCGGACGCGACGCGCAGTTGACCACCACCCAATTCGTCGGCGCGTACACCGGCACCAACCTCACCTCGTCGCCGCCGGACGTGACCGCCGCCGTCCAGCAAACGCTCGGCGTGGTGACCACGCAAGCGGTTGCACAACAGGCCGAGACCGCGGTCGCCGGCAGCGCCCGGTCGCTGTTGGGGACGACCCAGGAAGACTGGGTGCGCGGCCAGGTGCAGGACTCGGTGGCGGCGGGCCAGACCTGGCAGCTGTTCGGCCAGCAGATCCTGTTCCACTATATCGCGTCGCCCGACTACACCAGTGCCGAGAGCGGCGTCACCGCGACCCAGCAGACCCTGATCAACGCGTTCCTTGATCAGCAGTTCGGCGACGGGTCCGGCAACCTGTTTTCCCTGCTCGGCCAGACCGGCCTGCCCAGCCCGGACGGCGCCGACAGCTGGATCGGGTATCCGAGCGCGCGCCGGCGCTTTTACGACACTCTCTTGTCCGCCTCGAACCCGGTCATCCTCTCCGGCGACAGCCATAACGCCTGGGCCGCCAACCTCCGCTCCCCGGTGGACGGCTCGGCGGTCGGTGTCGAGATCGCGGGCCCCTCGATTTCCTCGCCCGGTCTTGAGGAATATCTGGCGCTGCCGGAGCCCAACTCGCTCGACCCGGCGGTGGTCTCCCACATCTTCACCCGCGAGGATTTGGGCGATCTCCAATACGAAAACACGGTGAATGCCAGTGCCACGCTGGCGGCGGTGGTGGATGATTTGATCTACGCCGACACCAGCCAGCGCGGTTTCGTGCTGGTAACGGTGACGCCGGAGCAGGTGACGGCCAAGTATCTTTTCGTCAACACCGTGTTCACCCGGGACGCGACCCTGAACGACGCCGCGACCCGGACGTTCACGGTCCAGGCGAATGCGAAAACGCTCGCCTGATCACCGCAGCGAACCCCGGCCCGTGACCGGGCCGGGGTCATGCCGACCTCTTTGGTCGCCATGCGTGCCGAGACACCGACGCCCGATTGCGACGGTTTGGGGGCTGATACCAGCGGCCCGACGCCCTGATACCAGCAGCCCTATGCGGTGACCGGTTTGGCCCAGTCTCGGCTCGCGATAGAGGCGATCCTGGCGGGGGTAGCCATCAACGCGTTCCAGGCCTGTTGACAGCGGTCGAGGATGGACTCGTACGTGTCGTAGACGGTTATCGCGAGGTGGTTCCTTAACATCAACAGAAAAACGTTCCTTTAAAATTCCGGGACCAATCCAAAGACTCGCCATACATGCAGCACCCCCGTCAACCGCCGTCGCGAGCCGCCCTTGCGGCCCAGAATGGGCCGGCCGCGCCCACATCACATCGGCACCCCAGACGGTGATCCGGGATCCTGGCCCATCGACCCGCTTGCGCCCGCCCGCCCGGCGCGCCCATAAACCCCATCGGCGTCGCTGTTCAGCAACAGCGCTCCCCGCCCCGCCGGGGGTGGGTGAGCCGCGCCCTAGCCTCTCCCTTTTTCAGTCCGAATTCTGGGGGCACCATATGACAGTCGGTCTCTTCCTGTTCGTCATCCTCTGCGGTGCGCTGGCGATCGCCTATGGCGAGTTGACCCGCCGCCAGGTCATGACGGCCACAACAGGAACCCCGCGGATGCAAGAAATCGCCGCCGCGGTCCAAGAAGGTGCGATGGCGTACCTCAATCGCCAATATACAACCATTGCAATCGCTGGTGGTGTTATTCTTGTTATCCTGGGTGCTATACTTGGTCTTCACGTTGCCGGCGGCTTTATCCTCGGCGCCGTCTTCTCCGGCGCCGCCGGCTACATCGGCATGAACGTCTCGGTCCGCGCCAACGTCCGCACCGCCGATGCCGCGCAAAAGGGTTTGCCGGTCGCGCTCGACATCGCGTTCAAATCGGGCGCGGTCACCGGCATGCTGGTGGTCGGGCTCGGCCTGTTGGCGCTGACGATTTACTACGGCTTCTTGCTGCTGGTCGGGCTTGACCAGCGCGAGACGCTGGAAGCCCTGGTCGCGCTCAGCTTCGGGGCGTCGTTGATTTCGATCTTCGCCCGGCTCGGCGGCCGCATCTTCACCAAGGGCGCCGACGTCGGGGCCGGCCTGGTCGGCAAGGTCGAGGCCGGCATCCCCGAAGACGACCCGCGCAACCCCGCCGTGATCGCCGACAATGTCGGCGATAACGTCGGGGACTGCGCCGGCATGGCCGCCGACTTGTTCGAGACCTACGCGGTCACCATCGTCGCGACCATGCTGCTGGCGGTGATCTTCTTCGAGCCCGCGTCGCAGTCGCTACTTCTGCTGTACCCGCTCGGCATCGGGGCGGTGTGCATCCTCGCCTCGATCGCCGGCACCTTTGCGGTGCGCCTCGCGAGCGACACCGACACCAAGGTCATGCGCGCCCTCTATAAGGGCCTGATCGCGACCGCCGGTCTGTCGGCGATCCTGATCTTGATCCTGTCGGTCCTGTTCTTCGGCGTGCTCGGCGAGGCGACCCTGGCAGGCGGCGGCACCGTCCATTGGGCCGCGTTGTGGGCATGCTCGTTGGTCGGACTTGCGGTCACCGGTGCCATGGTCTGGGTCACCGAATACTACACCTCGACCGCCTACCGCCCGGTCAAGGTGATCGCCAAGGCGTCGGAGACCGGCCACGGCACCAACGTGATCCAGGGTCTCGCGGTGTCGATGGAAGCCACCGCGGTCCCGGTGATCATCATCTGCATCGCGATCATCGTTGCCTACGCGCTCGCCGGCGTGTTCGGCATCGGCATCGCCGCCACCACCATGCTGGCGCTCGCGGGCATGATCGTCGCGATCGACGCTTACGGCCCGGTCACCGACAACGCCGGCGGCATCGCCGAGATGGCCGAGTTGCCCAAGGAAATCCGCGAGACCACCGACCTGCTCGACGCCGTCGGCAACACCACCAAGGCGGTGACCAAGGGCTACGCGATCGGGTCGGCCGGCTTGGCCGCTTTGGTCCTGTTCGCCGCCTATCTCCAGGACCTTGAGCACTACTTCCCCGAGCTCGCCGGTCAGGTCCGGTTCGAGCTCGAGAACCCGTACGTGATCGTCGGCCTGTTCATCGGCGGCTTGTTGCCGTACCTGTTCGGCGCGCTCGGCATGACCGCGGTCGGCCGCGCCGCCGGCTCGGTGGTCGTCGAGGTCCGCCGGCAGTTCAAGGAAATCCCCGGCATCATGGACGGCACCGCCAAGCCGGAGTACGGCACCGCGGTCGACATGCTGACCAAGGCGGCGATCCGCGAGATGATCGTGCCGTCGATGCTGCCGGTGTTCTCGCCGATCCTGCTTTACATCGTGGTCGCGATCATCGCCGGCCAGGCGGCGGCGTTCGCCGCGCTCGGCGCCATGCTGCTCGGCACCATCGTCACCGGCATCTTCGTCGCGATCTCGATGACCGCCGGCGGCGGCGCCTGGGACAACGCCAAGAAGTACATCGAAGAGGGCAACCACGGCGGCAAGGGTTCGGACGCCCACAAGGCGGCCGTGACCGGCGACACCGTCGGCGATCCGTACAAGGACACCGCCGGCCCGGCGGTCAACCCCATGATCAAGATCACCAACATCGTCGCCATCTTGTTGTTGGCGATCTTGTCGGTGTTTGCGTGACCACCAGCACGGTCGGTTCGGACCGGGGGGCTTCGCCCCCCGGTCCACCCGTGGCGCCGGAGGTCTCCGGCTTTCTCGACATGCTGGCGGCCGAGCGCAACGCCGCCGCCAACACCCGCGCCGCTTATGCGCGCGACCTCACCGACTTCGCCGCCTGGTGCGCCGCGCAAGAGGTTTCCTTGGTCGCCGCCACGGCGGACCAGTTGCGCGCGTACCTCGCCTCGCTTTCCGCGACCGCCAAGCCGCGCACGGTGGCGCGCCGGCTGTCGGCGCTGCGCCAGTTTTTCAAATACCTCGCGTCCGAAGACCGGCGGGCGGACGACCCGTCGGCCGACCTTGATGCACCGCGCCGCGGGCGGCCGCTGCCCAAGGTCTTGAGCGAAGCCGAGATGGCGGCGCTGTGCGATGCGGTCGGCCGTCTCGACGGGGCCAGCGGTGCCAGGCTACGCGCGTTGGTTGAGCTGCTTTATGCGACGGGGTTGCGGGTGTCGGAGTTGGTCGGGCTGCCGCTCGGCGCGCTTGGCCGTGACGGCGAGAGCTTACGGGTGCGCGGCAAGGGCGGGCGGGAGCGGGTGATCCCGATCGCTGCGCCGGCGCGCGCCGCGGTGGCCGCCTGGTTGTGCCATCGGGGCGGTGGGGACGGCGTCGAGGCGCCGTTGTTTCCGTCGGCGACCGCCGCTCAGGGGCATTTGACCCGGCAGCGGGTCGGGCAGTTGTTAAAGGCGTTGGCGCTCGATGCCGGGCTCGATCCGGGGGCGGTCAGCCCGCATGTGTTGCGCCATGCGTTTGCGACCCACCTGGTTGACCACGGGGCGGATTTGCCGAGTGTGCAGAAGTTGTTGGGGCATGCGGATATTTCGACGACGCAAGTGTATACCCATGTCGCGGTTGAGAGATTGGCGCGGGTGGTGAGGGCGCATCATCCGTTGAGTGATACCAAGCGGAAATAGATCGGCCTGACGGCCGTTGCGGGGGGCGCTGCCCCCTCGACCCCCGCAAGGGGGGACACCCCCCTTGACCCCCACTCCTCAAGCGGGGTCCAGGGGGCAACCCCTGGTCGGGGGGTGTCGGGGGGTGAAACCCCCTGACCTTCGCGAAGCGAAAAAAGGGCTCGTCCGCCATGCACGCCGTCTTCGTTTCGCCCGACCCTCGCCACACCTACACCGCCGCCACCCCCCCCGCCCCCCCCCTGCCGGGCAGCGAGTCCGCCCAGGTCTATCTCGCCCTCGCCCTCGCCGCCGCCGGCCACCAGATCACCCTGATCACCGGCACCCCGACCGTCCACAGCCATGCCGGCGTCACCACCCGCCCCCTCGCCCAGGCGGTGCCGACCTTGAAGGAGGCCGACGTCGTTCTGGTCACCAACAACCCTCGGATTGCCTGCGAGACCCGCGACCATGTTCGCCGAACCGTCCCGGTGGTCGCCTGGCAGCATAACTTCTGGCGCGCCTGCGGCCCCGACGCCGCGCTGTTGCGCGACCGCTTCACCGGCCCGCGCGACCGCGTGTTGTGCGTCAGCGCGTGGCATCGGACCGACCACATCAGAGCCGGCGGTCTCGAGGCGGCCCGCGTCGATGTCTTGCCGAACGCGATCGCGCCGGTGTTCGAGGGGCTGTTCTCCGAGACGCCGGTGGTTGCGCACAAGGCGTGGCCGCCCCGGCTTGCGTTCACCAGCGTGCCGTACAAGGGGCTCGAGCCTGCGCTCGACCTGTTCGAACAGCTGCGCGGGCGCCGTCCCGAGCTGTCGCTGCTCTTGTTCTCTTCGTTCGACTTCTATCCGCCGGGCAATTCGCAGAAAGCCGACCCGCGCTGGGCGGCGCTTTCCGAGCGCGCGGCCCGGACGCCGGGCGTGCTTTCGCTCGGCAATGTCCCGCAGGCCACGCTCGCCCGGGCGCTCAAGAGCACGTTGGCGCTGTTCTATCCGTCGATCCTGCCGGAGACCTCGTCGATCGCGGTCATGGAGGCGATGGCGGCCGGGTGCGTGGTGGTGACAACCCGGCTCGGTGCGCTGCCTGAGACCTTGGCCGGACACGGCGTTCTTGCCGACGGCGACGACCGCGGGTTTTCGGCGGACGATTTCCTTAACCGGACCTTGGGGGTTGTGGAGACGTTTTCGGGCACGCCGGAGCGGCTGGAACCGGCGCTCGCCGACCAGGTCGCCTACGCCAACCGAACCCTCACCTGGGCCAGTCGGGCGCGGGCGTTCGAACAGCTGGTCGATGCCTGGCGCGCGGGCGACTGATCGGGACGATCCGACCGGGCCGCTCCAGCGTACCGGGGACACTCTCGTCCACGACCACGGGCCGGCCATGGCACCCCAGACCACCGATACCGCCGTTTACTTCGACGGCTCCTGCCCGCTGTGCCGGGCGGAAATCGAGCTTTACGGCCGACAGGAGGGCGCGCAGGCGCTGTCCTTCGTCGATGTCTCGGATGTCTCGGCCGCCGCGCCGCCGCTGCCGGACGGCCTGACCCGCAACCGCGCGATGGCCCGGTTCCATGTCCGGGGCAGCGACGGCCAGATCTATGACGGCGCCGCCGCCTTCGTTCAGGTCTGGCGGGCGCTGCCGCGGTGGCGCTGGCTGGCCCGGCTCGCCTCCCTGCCCGGTGCGACCGCCGTGCTCGAGTTCGGCTACCGGCTGTTCCTGCCGGTCCGGCCGGCCCTGTCGGGACTGGCCGGCAAGCTGATCGGTCGGCGCCGCGCGGCCGGTTGAGCGCCCTTGAGCGCGGCGAGCGTCGGCGGTTGCGGGCCGCCGGTCGCCCAGTCCAGAAGCTCGACCGTGTGGACCACCGGCAGGTCGGTGCCGCCGGCGATCTGGACCATGCAGCCGAGGTTGCCGGCCGCCACCAGGTCGGCCTTGGTGGTGTGGATGTTGTCGACCTTGCGCGCGCGCAGGCGCTCGGCCAGCGCCGGCTGGAGCATGTTGTAGGTGCCGGCCGAGCCGCAGCAGATGTGCGCCTCGGGGACATCGCGGACCGCGAAGCCGGCTTGCGCGAGCAGGGTTTTGGGTGCCGCGCGCACCCGCTGGCCGTGCTGCAGCGAGCACGCCGCGTGGTAGGCGACCGCTTGGCCGGTCTCGCGGGTCGGCGCCTTAAGTCCGAGCTCGGTCATGAACTCGGTGATGTCGCGGGCAAGCCCGGCGATCGCCGCCGCCGGTGCGGCGAGCTCGGGGTCGTCGCGAAACAGGAAGCCGTACTCCTTGATCGTGATGCCGCAGCCCGAGGTGTTGATGATCACGGCGTCGAGCCCGCCGCCGCCGCCCTCGGCGGTCTCGGCCCACCAGGCGCGGATGTTGCATGCGGCCTGGCGGCGCGCGGTCGCCTCGTCGCCCATGTGCTGGACCAGGGCGCCGCAGCAGCCGGCGCCTTCGGCGACCACGACCTCGACACCGTGGCGGGTCAGGAGCCGCACCGTCGCCTCGTTGATCGCCGGGTTCAGCACCTGCTGCGCGCAACCGGTCGCAAGCGCGACCCGGCGCCGGCGCGGCGTATTGGCGGCCGCGAAGGTCTGCGGGCGGTCGACCTGTGAGCGGCGCGCCAGGCGCGGCGGCGCCAAGCCGGCGATCGCGCGCAGCCGGCCGCGCGGCAACAGACGGCCGAGCGGCCGCGCCACCACCGCGCCCGAAAGCGCCAAGCGGAACAGGGCCGGGCGCGGGATCACCAGCGCCAGCAGCCGGCGCAACGCGCGTTCGAACAACGGCCGACGCCGCGTCTCTTCGACCCGGACCCGGCCGAGATCGACCAGATGCTGGTAATGGACCCCCGACGGACAGGTGGTCATACACGACAGGCAGGTGAGACAGCGGTCGAGATGGGTCGCGACGTCGGCCGAGGCCGGCGCCTCGGTCTCGAGCATGTGCTTGATCAGATAGATCCGCCCGCGGGGGCTGTCGCGCTCGTCGCCGGTCAACAGATAGGTCGGGCAGGTCGCCAGACAGAAGCCGCAGTGGACGCACGCCCTGAGGATTTGATCTGCTTCGCGGATGTCGGAGCGGGCAAGTTGGACCAGGGAGAACGACGTCTGCATGGGCGGTGTTCGCTGTCCATTCGGGGCGATCGGCCGTGGTGACAAGGAAAGGGGCGACAAGGAAAGGGGCGACAAGGAAAGGGGCGACAAGGAAAGGGGCGACCAAAAGATCAGGCGTCGGCGTACATGCGACCCGGGTTGAGGATGCGCCGGGTGTCGAAGTTCTGTTTCACGCGCAAGGTCAGGTCCGCCAGCGGTCCCGGCTGGACCGGGAACACCGGCACCGCCGCGCGCACCATCGCGGACGCCCGCACCAGGGTGGCGTGGCCGGCGCCGCCGAGCGCGCCGCGCACCATCCGGGCGCCGGCGTCGTCGGCGACGCCCGCGGGCAGGGCGCCGCCGTCGCCGAGCCGGAGCCACACCAGGGCGCCGCCCCAGTCATAGATCGCCTCGACCGGCACCGCCTGCGCGATCCGCGCGACCGCCGCCGCCGCCCGGTCGGCCGCAATCGACAGCTTCCAGACCGGCGGTCCTGCCGGCACGTCGCCGCCCGGGGACAGCGCAAAGGGCGACACGTCGCGAATCGCCAGCCAGAGCACCCGGCTCGCCGCGGCGTCGAGCCGGACCACGGTGCCGCCGCCGGGCCGGGCGGCCAACAGCGCGACCAAGCGCTCCGCCCGATAGGCGACCGACGGCGCAAAGCCTTCCAGCCGCACCAGGGTCACCGGGAGGCCGGCCGGCGCCAACGCCGCGGGCGCGATCCGGTCCGCGACCGCGGCCGGCAGATGGGCCGCGCCTGCCACCTCGTACGGCGTCGCCAGCACCGCCGCCAGCGCGGCCAGCGCCTCGGCGTCGCCGAGCCCGCTCACCGCAACGGTCGCGGTGTCCTCGGGCCGCGGCAGGGCCCGCACGGTCAGCTCGGTGAAAACCGCGAGCGTGCCGAACGAGCCGGCCATCAGTTTGGACAGGTCGTAGCCGGTGACGTTCTTGACCACCCGGCCGCCCGACTTGAACGCCTCGCCCCGGCCGCTGACCGCGGCGATCCCGAGCAGATGGTCGCGTGCCGCCCCGTCCTTGACCCGCCGAGGCCCGGACAGGTTGCACGCGATCACGCCGCCCAGGGTCGCGCCGCCCGGCGCGCCGCCATAGAGTGGGCCGAGGTCGGGCGGCTCGAACGCCAGCATCTGCCCGGCCGCCGCCAGCTCGCGCTCGAGCGTCGCGAGACCGATCCCGGGCTGCGCCGACACCACCAGCTCCTCGGGCTCGTACAGGCCGAGCGCATTGAGCCCGGACACGTCGAGCGTATGGTCGCCGTCGACCGGCCGTCCGAGGCCGAGCTTGCTTGCGCCAGCGCGAACCTCGAGCGGACGTTCCGACGCCGCCGCCCAGGCGACCGCCTCGAGCACCTGGCGATCATCGCGCGGGGTTAGGGTCTCCATCGCCGTATCGAATCCTCAAAGTTCCGCACCGGCCGTCGGCCGACCGGCTATATTTAGTATTACAACAGAACCGGGATACCATATATACATATCTCTTTCTTGATCGACAAGAAAAGAGCAGCCGGCGGGCCGGCGTCAAAACCGGGGCAGGTCGGGAAACGGCAGCTGGCCGCCGTGGACATGCATGCGCCCGAGCTCGGCGCAGCGGTGCAGAACCGGGAACATCTTGCCCGGGTTCAACAGACCGTGCGGGTCGAACGCGCATTTGAGCCGCTGTTGCTGGTCCAGATCGACCTCGGTGTACTGGACCGGCATCAGATCGCGCTTTTCGACCCCGACCCCATGCTCGCCGGTCAGAACCCCGCCGACCGACACGCACAGCTTCAAAATCTCGGCGCCGAACCGTTCGGCAGTCTCGAGCTCGCCCGGCTGGTTGGCATCATACAGGATCAGCGGGTGCAGATTGCCGTCGCCGGCGTGGAACACGTTGGCGACCCGAAGACCGAAGGTCTCCGACATCTCGGCGATCCGCCGCAACACATGCGCCAGCTGTTTCCTCGGGATCGTGCCGTCCATGACGTAGTAATCGGGCGACAGCCGCCCGGCGGCCGGGAACGCCGCCTTGCGACCGGCCCAAAAGCGCGCCCGTTCCTCGTCCGACGCACTCGCGCGCACGTTGACCGCGCCGCAGTGCCGGGCGATCGCCTCGACCCGCGCGATCAGATCGGCCACCTCGGCCTCGGGCCCGTCGAGTTCGACGATCAGCAACGCCTCGACGTCGAGCGGGTAGCCGGCGTGGACGAAATCCTCGGCGGCGCGGATCGCCGGGCCGTCCATCATCTCCATGCCGGCCGGGATGATGCCGCCGCCGATCACGCCGGCGACGCAGTCGCCCGCCTGTTCGGACGACGGAAAGCCGAGCAACAGCGCCCGCGCCACCTCGGGCTTCGGCAACAGCCGCACCGTGACCTCGGTGACCACGCCGAGCAGACCTTCCGAACCGGTCAACACGCCGATCAGGTCGTACCCCTCGGCCTCGAGCATCTCGCCGCCGAGCCGGACCACCTCGCCGGTGATCAACACGACCTCGAGCCCGAGCACATTGTTGGTGGTAAGCCCGTACTTCAGGCAATGCACCCCGCCCGAATTCTCCGCAATATTGCCGCCGATCGTGCAGGCGATCTGGCTCGACGGGTCGGGGGCGTAATAGAACCCGCGGTGCTCGACCGCCTGGGTCACCGCAAGATTGGTCACGCCCGGCTGGACGGTTGCGGTTCTGGTCTCGTAATTGACCGACAGGATCTTGTTTAACCGTGCCAGGCCCAGCACGATACCGTCGGCCAGCGGCAGCGCCCCGCCCGACAGCGAGGTGCCGGCGCCGCGCGCGACCACCTTGACGTTGGCGTCGAAGCAATAGCGCATCACCGCCGCGACCTCGGCGGTGGTCTCGGGCAGGACCACGATCATCGGCAGCTGGCGATAGGCGGTCAGCCCGTCCGCCTCGTAGACCCGCATCGCGTCCTCACGGTCGATCACCGCGTCGGCCGCCACGATCCGCCGCAACGCCGCGACGATCTCGCGCCGGCGCGCGATCACCGCCTGGTCGGGGGCCGGCATCTTCATCGCTCGACCTGCCTCACCGTGTCGTCCCTCCCCTGCCCCTTGTTCCGCCCTTGTCCCGTCCTTGTCCCGGCACTGCTCGGCCGCCAACGAGCGATCGTGAGCCAAGCCGTCCGAGAAATGCAAGGTGCCAAAAAAGTGCAACGTCGCCAAGAAGCGTTCTGAAAAGTTTTCGCAAGGCCCGGGCGGACCGCCTATGATGCCGCGGCTCGGGCGGACCGCGCCCGAGCGGACCCCAAGCAACCGCGACGAACCAGAATCAAACCATGTGGAGGACGCTACAGATGGGCACCAAACAGGGACAATCGCCGCGCGCGGCGGTCGAGGGCGTGGTCGAAGACCGGCGCACCTTCCTGGCCGGACTGGCGGCGGCGACCACCGGAACGGTCGCGACCGCGGGCGCGATCGCGGCCCCGCACGTCGCGTCGGCCGCGGCCGCCACCCTCACCTACCGCATCCAGACCTCGTGGCCGCCCGGCACCACCGGCTATGCCGTGTTCGAGGACTGGTGCAACGGTATGGTCGAGCTCACCAACGGTGAACTTGCGTTCCGGCCGTTCCCGGCGGGCGCGGTCTCCGGGGACTTCCAGCTGTTCGATGCCGTGCGCAACGGCGTCCTGGAAGCGATGAACGTGTTTACCGTTTATTGGGCCGGACGCATGCCGGCGGGCGTGTTCCTGTCGTCCTACCCGCTGGGCCCGAACCACCCGCACCATTGGGACATGCTGTTCAATTCCTACGGCGGTACCGAGTTGGCGCGGGAGCTTTACCACAAGAACGGCCTCTACTTCGTCGGGCATGTCCATCACGACATGAACCTGATCCACTCCAAGCGGCCGATCTCCTCGCTCGACGATTTCCAAGGGGTGCTTTTGCGCGTACCGGGCGGCATCGTCGCCGACTGCTTCGCCGCGATCGGCGCGCGCACCACCCTGTTGCCCGGGTCGGAGGTCTATCCGGCGCTGGAACGCGGCACCATCGAGGCCGCAGACTATGTCGGGCCGGCGGTCAACTACGACCTCGGCTTCCACCAGGTCACCAATTACGTGATCATGGGGCCACCGTCGACGCCGTGCCTGCACCAACCGGTCGACCTCATGGACATCGCGTTCAGCCTGCGCGCCTGGAACCGGCTGTCCGATCGCCTCAAAACCGTGCTGCCCGAATTGGTCAAGGCCTACTCCCAAACCCACTTCACCGCGATCCAGGCGGCGAACAAAGACGCCTGGGCGAAGTTGGCCGCGGCGGGGACCACGGTCACCCGGCTCAGCGAAGACGATGTCACCCGGTTCCGCAAGGTCGCGATCGGGAAATGGTTCGAGTGGGCCAATAAGGACCGCGATGCGGCCAGGTTGTTCAAGCTCCATCTCGACGTGATGCAGAACCCGGCGGTGGCGTATATTACGCCCGATGATATTGCGGGGTACACGCTCAACCTCTGAGCAGTTTCGCTTCGCGATGTCAGGGGGCGTTGCCCCCCGACACCCCCCACCAGGGGGCACCCCCTGAACCCCGGTTAAAGGGGTTCCGGGGGGAAAGCCGTGGCGGGGGGTGGGGGCAGCGCCTTCGGTTTAAGTCGAGGACCGTCGGACATGGACCTGTCACTGACCTTCGTCTTGCCGCATTGGCTCTACTGGGGCGGGCTCGCCCTGATCCCGCTCATCTTCCTCGTCCTCGCCGGAACCCGCGAGACGCCGCCGCGTACCGACCTGCCTGAACACGCGGGCGGCCGACCGGGCGACGTCGCGCTCGCCGCCCCAGGCAACGGGTTCACCCGGATCGCCGACCGACTGTCCCAACTGACCGGCCTGTTCGTCGCTTACTGGAGCGTGATCGCGGTCTTCGTTTATTTCTTTGAAGTCGTCGCCCGATATTTCCTGCGCTCGCCGACCAACTGGGCGCATGAGTCGATGTTCCTGATGTTCGGCATGCAATACATCCTGGCAGGTGCGTATGCCTATTTCCACGATGCCCACGTCCGGGTCGACCTGGTCTATTCGACCGCCGGTCGCCGCCTCCAGGCGGCGATCGACGTGGTCACCTTCTTCGCCTTCCTGGTGTTCGCGCTGGCATTCATCTGGACCGGCTGGACCTTCTTCGCCTCATCGATGAACCAGAACGTGTATTTCTTCGCCACCGGCTATGCCAACGAAGTCTCGTTCACCGAATGGGCGGTCGCCTACTATCCGGTCAAGTTCGCGCTGGTGCTCGGCGGCATCTTGTTGCTGATCCAGGGCGCAAGCCGATTGGTCAAAGACCTTCAGGTGTTGCACCTGACCTCGCCGGGCGGCGCCGCCTCGCGCCGCCTGCGGCCGACCACACCGACCGGCTGGCTCCTGCTGGCGGTCAGCCTGGCGTTCGGCACCCTGATTGCGGTCGAAATCGTCAACATCGCCGCCGTCGACCCCTACGGCGATGCCCGCTTCGGCTGGTCGCTCCAGGGCGTGCTCGCCGACATCCCGATCGACCAGTTGTCGGTGTTGATGTTCGGCTCCCTTTTGATCCTGCTGTTCGCCGGACTGCCGCTCGCCTTCGTCACCGGCAGCCTCGGGGTGCTGTTCATCTATTTGGTCGGCGATCAGTTCATGTTGAACCTGATCCCGACCCGCATCTTCCCGCTGATGACCAACTACCAGCTGTCGGCAATCCCGTTGTTTATCTTCATGGCGTCGATGCTTGAGCGCGCCGGGCTGATCGACGAGATGTTCGACGTGCTCTACAAATGGATGGGCGGGCTGGCCGGCGGGCTTGCGATGGCGACGATCATTGCCTCGACCATCCTCGCCGCGATGGTCGGGGTGATCGGCGCCGCGGTTGTCACCATGGGAATCATCGCCCTGCCGGCAATGCTGAAACGCCGTTATGAGCCCAAGATCGCACTCGGCTCGATCATGGCCGGCGGCACGCTCGGCATTCTGATCCCGCCGTCGATCCTCGCGATCATCTACGCGGTGGTCGCCCAGCAATCGGTCGGCGAGCTTTATGTCGGCTCGATCCTGCCCGGGCTGTTGCTGTCGGGCATGTATGTCCTGTTCGTCGGACTCCGCACGCTTGCCAAGCCGGCGCTCGGGCCCCCTTTGCCGGTCGACGAACGGGTCGGACTCGGCGAAAAGCTGCTCTTGCTGCGCGGCATGGCGGCGCCGGTGATCCTGATCGGCCTCGTGCTCGGCGTCATCTTTTCGGGCGCCGCGACCCCGGTCGAGGCCGCCGGAATCGGCAGCTTCGGCGCGATGATCGTCGCCGCCCTGCACGGCCGCCTCACCATCACCACGATTCGCGAGGCCTGTGCCGGCACCACCAAAGCCACCGCGATGGTGCTGTGGATCATCTTCGGGGCCACCATCTTCGTCGGCTTCTACATCCTGCGCGGCGGCCAGGACTTCGTGTCGCAGTTGATCCTCGGCACCGGTCTCGGAGCCTATGGCGTGTTGGTGCTGATGATGGCGATCTTGATCTTCCTCGGCATGTTCCTGGACTGGGTCGGGATTCTGCTGCTGGCGGTGCCGATCTTCATCCCGATCGTCAATATGCTCGAGTTCTCAGGATTGGCCGGTCTGCCCGGCGTCCCACCGCAGGACGTCGCTTTGTGGTTCGGCGTGCTCTATCTGATCAACATGCAGATGTCGTTCCTGTCACCACCATTCGGATATGCACTGTTCTACATCCGCGGCGTCGCACCCCGGGGCATTGCAACCTCGACAATCTTCCTGTCGGCGCTACCGTTCCTGGCGCTGCAGGCGCTCGGCCTCGCAATCTGCGTGCTGTTCCCGGAGATCATTTTGTGGTTGCCGCGCCTGGTCTACGGCTGATCTTGGCAAGGCCCGCCGCGGCCGTCCCGGCAACGGTCGCGGCACCCGACAATAGGCCTTGGTGGTCCGGCCCGAGTGGTGTAAGTCGCTCAACCAAGAGGCGCGGTGGCTCAGGTTCCCAGGCCTGCGGTCGATTGCCGCGCGTCTTTCGGATCACCACGCCCCGGAGCGTCGACGACGCCACCGGATCCCCGTGAACGGGGCCCCCCGAAAGACACCGGAGAACCGGCGCGATGACGGATCGCCCCACACCCAAATCCTCTCCGACCGCGCCCGCGGCGGCCCGCAAGATCAACGGCGGGTCGCTCAACCGGCTGCAAAAACGCGCGATCTGGCTCCTCTTCCTGGTTATCCTTTTGATCCCACTGTTCATGCTTTTCGAAGCGGTGGTCTCCCTGCTCGCCTTTTATTACTGATTGTTACTGACCCCGTTCCGAATCGCCCCCCGACGGGAGATCAAACCCGCACAGGCCGCCCCGGGTCGCGACTCCGGCGGGTGGCCCATCTTTCGATTTCGAATCGCTCTTGCAATGCCGGTCTCAGGGCGTTATCTATAAATTAACTCACATTGTAGGGATTGGAGGGCGACCGCCATGGATGTGCTCTCGCCCAGTGGGGGGCCGATCCGTTTGCCCGTCGGGGGCCGTACCACTATTGAGACGCCGGCGCCGATCATTGACGACGCCCTGGCCGCCGGGGCCTATCGAACCAGCAGCCTGGTCGGCGGGGCCCCTGCTTTCACGTCGCTCTCCGGCTCGACCGATCTCTCCGCACCGGACCAGCCGGGAACCGGCGCCAATAGCGATCGGCCCAGCCGCGAGACCGCCTGGGAGCCGGCACCGGCCAAACTGACCGTCTGGCGCTCGCTGATCGGCTCGTCGGCATTGTCGCAGATTTTGGCGCTGGTCGAACGTTCAAACGGCACGCCCAGCGTGATCACGACATTGCCGTACCTGTCGCAGACCCGGATGGGTACCCTGATCCGGCAGGTCGCATAAGCGGGGGGCGCGGCCTCGCGTCCGTTCCGCCCCCGCCGGACCTTGCTTCGAATGGTCACCATCCGGCCCTCGGTGCCCGACGACCTGCCGTGCCTTTTGCAGATTTATACGCACCACGTCCTGGTCGGCAGCGCGTCCTTCGAACTGACGCCGCCGAGCCTTGAGGAGATGGGGCGCAGACGCGATCATGCGCTGACCCATCGGTTGCCGCACCTGGTCGCGGCCGCCGACGACGGCTCGATTGCCGGCTTCGCCTACGCGACACCGTTCCATACCCGGCCGGCCTATCGCTTCACGGCCGAGGATTCGATCTATCTGGCGCCCGAGGCGCAGCGTCGCGGCATCGGCCGCGCGCTGCTCGCCCAGGTGATCGACGCCGGCACCGCCGCCGGTTATCGCCAGATGGTCGCGGTGGTCGGCGACAGCACCAACCACGGCTCGCTCCGCCTGCACCTCGGCCTCGGCTTCCACGTCGTCGGGGTGTTCCGGTCGGTCGGCTGGAAGTTCGGGCGCTGGCTCGACACGGTTCATCTCCAGCGCGCGCTCGGCCCCGGCGACCGCGACCCGGGCGAGCCGCCCCCGAGCGGTTAGGGGCCGATCGAACCGCCGGGCCCAGGTGGCGCCTTTTCGGCGGCAGCGAGCGGCGGCGCGACCGCGGGCAGATCATCGGCGCCTGTCTATCATTGATCCATTGATCGGATTGCCGGACGCAATCGCGCCCGGGCTGTTCGGAGATCCTTGGATCGCCGGGCTGTTGGTTATCTGATACCAAATCCGATTGTTTGGTTCCGGTTATCCACGCCTGAGGAAGCTGTTCACCGATCTTGTAGATGGGGCGATCGGCCGGCATGGTCTGCCTGTTTGCATCGCAAGGTGGGGGCCGATCGCCCCACCATCGGCGGTTCAGCTTTGCGGCACCGTCGATGTCGGGGCGCGGGCCTGGGACAGGGCGCTCCCGATCGACCCCCGATCGACCAGAGTGCGGCCCGCGCCCCGACCGACCGGCGACCGGCGGTGTTCCGGTCAAACGGAACGGTTCAGCCGGATTTCGTATGATCCCCAGGGGCGCGCGCCCCGAGAGCCGGCCGGCTCGAGGTCACGCCGGGAGCGGGACCAGACGACCGGGCCGTCCGCAGAGACCGGCTCCGGCTGACCAAGACCGGATCGGCGACGACGCCGAGATCAATCATTGACGACCGCGTTGCCGTCACTTGAACCGCGAACCGGGAGTGCGGTACTCAAAGAAACTAATCGGGTTCAACCGTTCATGACGACGCGAGGGTCGGGGCATGTTCAAGACCGTGTTCGGCGGGTTGCGGTTCGATTTCCTGCACATCCGCCACACCCGGCCGTTGTGGCGGCGGGTTGTCGACGCGCTCGGCGCGATCCGGCGCTGCGAGGGCGACACCTTCCTCGACACCGTGCACACCGCGGTCAAGGAGATCAAGAAGACCTCGCGCGATGCCGGCAGCACCATGGAAGACGGCCTGCAGCAGTTTCGGGCCGGCTATGAACAGGACCTGCCGCGGTCGGAGGCCGCGCAGACTGTGTTCGAAACCTCGGTGTTCGCCGCCGCGATCCGGCATTTCGGCGGCCGGGTGTTTCGCTGGGTCGCGATACCGGCGCTGCTGATCGGCTGCGCGCTCGGGGTCGGCGGCACGCTCTTGTGGTTGCACCTGTTCGGCGGGTAGCCGTCTCGGCGGCGGCGCGCCCCCGCCGCCCACCGGCCGGTCAGGTCCGGCGGCGCTGGCGGATCGCCGCGGTCAGCGTGCCGTCGTCAAGATAGCCGAGCTCGCCGCCGAGCGGCACCCCCGACGCCAGTTGGCTCACCATCACCCCGGTCGGCACCAACCGGTCGCGCACCCAGTGGGCGGTGGTCTGGCCCTCGACGGTCGGGTTGAGCGCCAGGATCACCTCGTCGATCCCGCCGCCCGCGACTCGCTCGACCAAAGGCTCGATCGCCAAATCCTCGGGCCCGACCCCGGCGAGCGCCGACAAGCGACCGCCCAGCACGTGATAGCGGCCGCGGAACGCCCGGCTGCGCTCGAGCGCCCACAGATCGCCGACCTCCTCGACCACGCACAAAAGGCCGGCCTCGCGGTGCGGATCGGCGCAGATGCCGCACGGGCTGCGGGTGTCGAGGTTGCCGCACACGGCACACGGACGCACCGTCGCCGCGACCTCCTCAAGCGCCGCGATCAACGGCGCCATCAGCCGGTCGCGCTTCTTGATCAGCGTCAACACCGCGCGTCGCGCCGAGCGCGGGCCAAGCCCGGGCAGGCGCGCGAACGCCTCGATCAATCGTTCGATCTCGCCGCCGCCGGTCACCGATCGATCGCTCGAAAAGGGCCGGCGGTGCTCACATCTCGAGCATGCGGCGCAACAACTCGACGTCCTCGTTCAGCACCGCATCGGTCTGGCGCAACTCCTCGATCCGGCGCACCGCATGGATCACCGTGGTGTGGTCGCGGCCGCCGAACTTGCGCCCGATCTCAGGCAGCGATCGTGTGGTCAGATGCTTGCTGAGATACATCGCGATCTGGCGCGGTCGGGCGACCGCCCGGGCGCGGCGCTGCGAGGCCATGTCGGCGAACCGGATGTTGAAGTGCTCGGCGACGGTGCGCTGAATCTGATCAATGGTGACCCGGCGCTCGTTGGCGCGCAAAAGGTCACGCAAGACCTCGTGGGTCGTATCGATCGTGATCGCACGGCCGACCAATTCGGAGTGGGCGACGATCCGGTTGAGCGCACCTTCGAGCTCGCGGACGTTCGAGGTGATCTTGTGGGCCAGGAACTCCAGCACCTTGGTCGGCACCGCGCAGTCGAACGTCTCGGCTTTGGAATGCAGAATCCCAAGACGCAGCTCATAAGTCGTCGGATGGATGTCCGCAACCAAGCCCCAGCCGAGGCGGGACCGCAGCCGCTCCTCGACCCCTTCCAGATCCGACGGCGACTTGTCGGCCGAGACCACGACCTGCCGGTTGCGATCGACCAGCGCGTTGAATGTGTGAAAAAACTCTTCCTGGGTGCTGTCCTTGCCCGAGATAAACTGCAAATCGTCGATCATCAACACATCGACCGAGCGATACTGCTCTTTGAATGCCATGGTGTCCTTGAACCGGAGCGCCCGGATGAACTGGTACATGAATTTTTCGGCCGACAGATAGATCACCCGCCGCCCCGGGGTGTTGCGGCGGATCTGCCAGGCGATCGCATGCATCAGGTGGGTCTTGCCGAGCCCGACCCCGCTGTACAGGAACAACGGGTTGAAGGTAACCGCATGCCCGTCCGAGACCTTGCGCGCCGCGGCGTGCGCCAACTCGTTCGGTTTGCCGACCACGAAATTCTCGAAGATAAAGCGCGGATCGAGCGGCGCCGACACCCCGTCATGGTCTTCCAGGGTCGGCGCCGCCGCGGGCGCGGTGTCGGTGCCGAGCGCCCCGCTCGCCTCGGCGGTGGTCCGGTCATCGCCTTGGTCGTCCGGGTCCGGTCGCGCGTCGTCGTCGCCGTGGTCGGCCGGGTCCGACCCGTGGCCGTCGCCGGCGCGCTCGACCGCGCGGTGGCCGCGGGTCGCAAGCCCGACGATCTCGGCCGACCTGCCGTTGGCGCCCGGGGCGTGGCGCAACGCGGCGGCCCCGGCACGCCCGATCGGCGCGACCGTCGCGCCGCCGACCGGCTCGGGCGCCGGGACCGCGGTCGCCGGGGACGCCGCGACCACCAGATGAATCGACTGGACCCGCGAGTCCTCGCCCAACCACAACCGGCGAATGTGGTCTACGTAATGGGTATTGACCCAGTCGCGCACAAACCGGGATGGAACCCCGATTCGTACCTCGGTGCCGGCGACACTCTCAAGCGTAAGCTGTTCAAGCCAGTTGCTATACGCGGCGTCGCCGATCTCCTCTCTCAACCTTCCTTGGATGCGCGCCCATTGGTCGTCGACAGATGCGCCTGCGGTCATGCCTCGAAGACTCCCTCTCGGCATCTGCGCGGCCCGCGCTCCCCCCATCCCCATGCCCCCGGTTCCATTGCCATGTCGCGTCGGCGTTCGGCTCCAGCCGATGCCACCGACCAAAGGTGGCCGTAGCCCCGACGGTCCGAGCCCGTCGGTGCGCCCAAGCGGCGGCGGCAACCGGCGTCGGTTCAGCGGAGGCGCGACGGTCCCGCGCCAATCTCTAAAAAAAGTTTGAGTCTCAACACCGATCCCCCGGTATTTTTCTCGACTTAATAGGTTTTCGCCCGAAATCTCTTGCCATACTCAAGCCGTGAGCAGGCATCTCGGGGACCCCACGCCGAGCGTTTTCTTTAAGTCCCTTGAAGAGCTTTTTCATACCAACCTATGGCGGGCGAAGTTCAACTCCCCCCCACCGAGTGATCTTTCAACTCTAGTCTAGGCCACACCAGCCCGCAAGCAGCACAGATCGGGAACGTCCCGAGCCCCCCGGCCAGTGCTCGGTGATGATATTATTGAGGCCGCGCCGTGCCGCGGCGCCCGGCCGATCGCCCGCCCCTCTGCGTCATTTTAACGCAGAGGGGTGCAGGCTGCCGATCGGCATAGCGGTGCCGCGCCGATCCGCCGGCAGCGCGAATCGGGTGGCACCGCACCGGCGTGACCGGCGCCGGATCAACCGTTGGGGGGAGCCTGCTCGCCCAGCGCCTTGATGCGGGCCGACAGCCGGGACAACTTGCGCGCGGCGGTATTGCGGTGGATCACACCTTTGGAGACGCCGCGGTGAAGCTCCGGCTGGGCTGAGCGCAAAGCCTCGGCGGCCGAATGTGCATCACCGGCAGCCAAAGCCGCCTCAACCTTTTTGACGAAGGTTCTGATCCGGCCGCGCCGCGCGCCGTTGACCGCGGTTTTGCGCTTGATCTGCCGAATTCGTTTTTCCGCCGACTTATGATTGGCCACGCTTTTGTTCCATCATCTGTTCCGCCATCCCAATGAATGCGGGGCCGAACCGTCGATCCGCCGCGCGCCGGTGGTTCGTCAAGTCAAATCGCCCCTGCCGCCCGCGCCCTGGCGCGCGCGCCGATCCAGCCGAGCCTTGACCTTAGAAACCGGCAGCCTATCGGCAAAGCGCGGCCCGGTCAAGACGACGGATCGGCCAGGATCCCCGATCACCCCACTGGGGGTCCGGTGGGATAGGGGTGCGCTCGGCCGTTTTGGGGTCGCGTGGGCGGTTTATGACGAACGCAGATGAG